>JAFXFI010000092.1 GCA_017520635.1 Clostridia bacterium | reverse complement strand
GGAGCCTGACCATTGTGCTATGATAGGTGATGTTATACTCCGTTACCCTGATGTGAAAATAGTGGGTAATGCAAAAACACTTACCATGATTGAAAATTTCTTCGGTGAAATAAATAAGGATAATTTCATTTCAGTAAAAGAGGGAGATACTCTTACAACGGGTAAACACACCTATACCTTTGTTATGGCACCTATGGTTCATTGGCCTGAGGTTATGGTGACTTACGATGTGACAGAAAAAATCCTCTATTCTGCAGATGCTTTCGGCTCATTCGGTGCATTGAACGGAAATATTTTTGCCGATGAAATTGACTATGACAGCCACAGAATTGACGAGGCAAGAAGATATTACACAAATATTGTTGGTAAATACGGTGCTCAGGTACAGGCTCTTCTGAAAAAAGCCGAGACAATTGAAATTGATATGATCTGCCCTCTTCACGGACATATTTTCAGAAAGGATTTCGGCTTTATTATTGAAAAATATGACCTGTGGAGCAGATATGAGCCTGAAGAAAAAAGCGTTGTAATTGCTTATGCTTCAATTTACGGCAATACGGAAAATGCAGTTTCCGTTCTTGCAAATATGCTCGGTGACAAGGGTGTTAAAAACATCAGAATGTATGATGTTTCAGTAACACATCCGTCAGTTGTTCTCTCAGAATGCTTCAGAGCAAGTCACATTGTTTTTGCATCTTCAACCTATAACGGAGGAATTTTCACTAACATGGAAAATCTTCTCCATGATATTAAGGCACACGCTTTGCAGAACAGAAGGGTTTATCTCCTTGAAAACGGTTCGTGGGGTGCAGTGGCAGGAAGAAAAATGGAAGAAATTCTCTCAACTCTCAAAAACTTTGAAATTGCAGAAGAAAAAATTTCAGTTAAATCTGCTTTGAAAGCTGAACAGCTTTCATCTCTTGAAAGCATCGCAGAAAAAATTGCGTCTGAGGTGATGTAAAATGAAAAAATTATTGAGTCTGATTTTTTCGTGTTGTTTTCTTTTTTCTGTTTTTTCTGTGGCAGGAATAACTTCTTTTGCAGAAGCTTACGAAACAGTTATGCCGGAAATTCAGGAATACGGTTTTGCAACAATGGATGACGGAGTAAAAATTGAATACGGAATTTACGGAGATTTAACTGCAGAGCCCATAGTTCTGCTTCCCTGCAACGGCGGAGAAATGCATAACCTTGACGGAAGTGTTCTGCCTGAGCTTGCACGTCATTTCAGAGTTATCGCAGTATCACCGAGAGGTACGGGAAATTCAGGAAGAGGGGATTGTGAACTCACCTTTGAAAGAGAAGCACAAGACCTTGCGTGTATGCTTGATGCAATGGGTATTGAAAAGGCTCATTTCTTCGGTTATAGTGACGGCGGGAACCTTGCAATTGTTTTTGCGGTGAATTATCCCGACAGAGTTATGTCCCTTGTTCCCGTAGGTGCAAACATCAGCCCTTGGGGAACAAAAATCAACAGTCAGATTCCTATTATCACAAAATACATAAAGTACGCTATTGAAGCATATTTTACCAAAGACCCTGAAATTGCTCTTAAAAGAGATATTCAGAAAATGATGGTTACTCAGCCTTCACTTAAATTCAAAGATTTAGAAAAAATCACAGCACCTACGCTCAATATTTACGCAGATGACGATATGATGTGGCCGTGGCATTCACAGAGAATCACAAAGTCAATTCCCGGTGCAACGGAGCTGAGAGTTCCCGATTCAGGTCACTCGGATATTCTCGAATTCAGAGAAGAGCTTTTCACAGCGATGTTTGAGATGTACAGAGAGATAGGAGCGATGTAAAATGAAAAAAGCTATCAGCATGTTTCTTGCTTTGACTGTTATGATGACAACTTTTGCGGTGTGCGGTATTTCTTCAACAGCAGAAGAATATGCAACTCAGATGCCCGAGCAAAAAGAACACGGCTTTATTACTGCACGTGACGGAGCAAAAATTGAATATGCAATTTACGGTGACCTGAACGCAGAGCCGCTTGTAATGCTTCCCTGTAACGGAAATGACATGCACATTTTTGACGGAACACTTCTTCCCGAAATGGCAGAGCATTTTAAGGTTATAACAGTTTCTCCGAGAGGCACGGGTGCATCGGAAAGAGGTGAAGGTAAGCTCACTTTTGATGTTGAAAGCGACGACCTTCTTTTCCTTCTTGATGAACTGGGAATTGAAAAAACTCACCTTTTCGGCTTCAGCGACGGAGGAAATTTGGCAATTGTTTTTGCCGTTCTGCATGGTGACAGAGTTCTGTCTTTGATTCCCATGGGTGCTAATATAAATGCATGGGGTACAAAAATCACAAATCAGATAGGTATTGTTTTTGAATACTGGATTCTTTGTATTCAGGCAAGGTTTTCAGATGACCCTGCTATTGCCCTTAAAAGAGATATTCAGGGAATGATGGTGGGTCAGCCCGATCTTAAATTCAAAGACCTTGAAAAGATAAATGTTCCCACACTCAACATCTACGGTCAGAGCGATATGATGTACCGTACTCATTCAAAGAAAATCACAAAATCAATTCCCGGTGCAAAAGAGCTTATGGTAAAAGGCGGAGGACATTCAAGCTGTTTTGACTACACACATGAAATTCTGTTGCCTGAGATTTTAGGATTTTACAAAGAAAACAAAATTCTTCCGTCAGATGTATCACCTGCTTTTTAATTTATATCTGTAAATATCTGCATATATGCTTATGCCGGTTTCTCGACAGTCCGAAGGGGCTGTAAAAAACATAATCTTTGAAAAGCCAATAGAATCAGGTGTTTGAATAAAGGCAAATGCATCAAAAGTTTTAAATTTAAACTTCTGATGCATTTTTTACGTTTTATCTTTATAAATTATAATTTGTCAGTATGTTTATTTTCATATCGTAGGGTTGACCCTCGCGGTCAACCGTTAATTTGCATATAATTTTACGGAAGACCGTAAAGG
>JAFXFI010000091.1 GCA_017520635.1 Clostridia bacterium | reverse complement strand
TTCCTAAATTTCCGTAGCCGTAAATTGCTATTTTCATATTTTCTGCCCCTTTGCTTTTTTCAATATTTATTATTATACTCCGATAAGTCTAAAATGCAATATTTTTTTACATATTTTTCATGCCACCGAGAAACAATTTCATTGTTTTCTGAGAATATTCCTTGAGAGGATATTCCCCGTGATTAAGACACCAGTCATAAAGGAGTGCCCTTTCACTCATGGCATAAAGTCTTACAATTTCAGAAACTGTATATTCCTTTGTAATTTCCCCTCTTACCTGACCTTCCGTCACAATCTTTTTAAGTAATTTATAATAATATCGGTTATGGTCAAGAAGATGGCTCTGACCTCTCGTTGTAAGCTGGGTTGAATAAAGTCTTGTGAGCAGGTCGATATCAATACTGCTTTCCACCATTTCAAAAAGCTCTGCATTAAGATAGAAAAGGAAATCAAGTCTGTTTGTATCTTCACTGAGACCTTTTGCCAACTCCTCATACTTTTCATCAAAAAGATAGGCAAGTGAGCCCAGAAGTGCGTCCTTCCCGTCAAAGTAATGGTAGAATGAGCCTTTTGATGTACCTGACTCCCATATAATTTCCTCAACAGTAGTGTTATCATACCCCTGCTCATAGAAAAGCTTCCACGCAGCAGTAACAATTTTGCTTTTTGTATTTCTGTTCATCTTTCTTCCCATAACTTACCAGCCCTTTCAATAATCTATTTTATCATATCTGAAAAGAAATTTCAATGTCCCATTATTTGGACTCAGTATAAAAAATTAAAAATAAGTGTTGATTTTTTTTCAAGGTTAATGTATAATGTTCTCAATCGAACATTTGTACACCAAACGGAGGAATGAAAATGGCAGATAAACAGAAAGCTCTCGAAACGGCTTTACTTCAGATTGAAAAACAGTACGGTAAAGGTGCAGTTATGCGCCTGGGACAGAGCACTACCGTAAACATTGAAGCAATTTCAACAGGCTCAGTTTCCCTTGATGCCGCAACAGGTATCGGCGGTCTGCCCAAAGGCCGTATTATCGAAATTTACGGACCTGAATCCTCAGGTAAAACAACTCTTGCACTTCACGCTGTAGCAGAAGCACAGAAAGCAGGCGGTGAAGCAGCTTTCATCGACGCCGAACATGCACTTGACGCGGTTTATGCACGTAATCTCGGAGTTGACATCGACTCACTCCTTGTTGCACAGCCCGACAGCGGTGAACAGGCTCTTGAAATTACAGAAGCACTTGTACGCTCAGGTGCAATTGATATTATTATCGTTGACTCAGTTGCAGCACTTGTTCCCCGTGCAGAAATTGACGGTGAAATGGGTGACTCACACGTAGGTCTCCATGCACGTCTTATGTCACAGGCTTTGAGAAAACTTGCGCCTGCAGTTGCAAAATCAAATACAGTTATTGTTTTCATCAACCAGCTTCGTGAAAAGGTTGGTGTGGTATACGGAAACCCTGAAGTTACAACAGGTGGCCGTGCACTCAAATTCTATGCTTCAATCCGTATGGAAGTAAGAAAAGTTGAACAGCTCAAAGCGGCAGGCAACGAAATTATCGGTAACCGTACAAGAGTAAAAATTGTTAAAAACAAGGTTGCTCCTCCCTTCACATCAGCAGAATTTGATATTATGTACGGCAAAGGTATTTCAAGATGCGGTGAAATTCTTGACATGGCTGTTGAAATGGGCATTATCAAGAAAAGCGGTGCATGGTTCTCTTACGGTGAAACACGTCTCGGACAGGGTCGTGATAACGTAAAAGATTATATTGAAAGAACTCCCGAATTTGCTAAGGAAATTGAAGACCTTATCAAAGCACAGAAAGAAGAAGCTTCTCCTGTAAAAGTAGCTTCTCCTGCAAAAGCTACCGAGAAGAAAGAAGCTCCTGCAAAAGCTATGACTAAAGAAAGAGCAAGAGCGGCAATTGACATTCTTGTTGAAGACGACGACTGATGAAGCTTAGTTTTAAAAACGGCAGAAACAATAAAATACATATCTTTATTGATAAAGAATATTCTCTGACAGTTGACGGTGAATACTGGTTTACGTCAGAATGGTGCCGACTGAAAGAAATAGACGAAGACGATTTTGAAGAACTGAAGGAAGAAATAACATTGCGCCGTGCATGGCTCAATGCATTGGATTTGCTTTCCATGAGAAGTCACTCCCAAAAAGAGCTCATCATGAAGCTTCGTCGCAAATATTCTCAGGAAACAGCCGAGGCTGTCGCTCACAAAGCGGCAGGACTCGGCTTAATTGACGATGAGGCTTTTGCTGAGATATATGCTAAAGAACTCGTCGAAAGAAAAAAATACGGTATTTCACGAGTGAAAAACGAGCTTCGCCTTAAAGGTATTTCTTCCGATATTATAGAAAGTGTCCTTTTATCTCTTGACATTGACACGAAAGAAAGTATAATTAACTTAATAGAAAGAAAATATTCACGTAAACTCTCTGATGAAAAAGGAAAGCGTCAGGTAATTGCCTCTTTACAAAGGCTTGGTTACTCTTACTCCGACATAAAATCTGCCCTCAGGGAGTTTGACATAGCAGAAGAATTTGACGAATGGTGATGAACTTTATGAATAACTACAGAGCCGCTTTAATATCTCTCGGCTGTCCTAAAAATCAGGTAGATGCTGAAATGCTCATTGCACGTCTTGAAGATAACGGCTTCACTTTTTCAGATATGACTGACGGTCCGGTTGATGTAATCATCGTCAATACCTGCGGATTTATTGACGAAGCAAAAAAAGAAGCAATTGAAAACATCCTTGATGCAATTGAAATGAAAAATGACAGTGAAACAAAAGCTGTTGTTGTAACAGGATGCTTAAGCGAGGTTTATAAAGAAGAAATTCTCAAGGAATTTCCCGAAATTGATGCAGTTGTTGGCATCGGTTCAAACGGTGACATTGCAGAAATCTGCAAAAAAGCAATTGAAGGCAATAAAAATTCATATTTCAGACCTAAATGCGACCTTCCCCTTGACGGTGCAAGACATCTTCTTTCTCCCGACCATTGGGCTTATCTTAAAATTGCGGAAGGCTGTTCAAACAGATGTACATACTGTGCAATTCCCGATATAAGAGGCGATTTCAGAAGCCGTAAAGAAGAAGAAATAATTGCAGAAGCTGAACAGCTTGCTTCAATAGGTGTAAAAGAACTTATTGTTGTGGCTCAGGATACAACAAGATACGGTGAAGACCTTTACGGTGAACCAAGACTTGCAGACTTACTCGAAAAACTCTGCGAAGTCGAAGGAATCGAATGGATAAGAATACTCTATTGTTATCCCGACAGAATCACTGACAGACTCCTTGCAGTAATGCGCGACAATGAAAAAATCGTTCATTACATCGACCTTCCTCTTCAACATGCTGACGGAAAAGTTCTCAAGCTCATGAACAGAACCGGCGATGACAAAAGTCTCCGTAAACTCATAGAAAAAATCAGAAGCTACATGCCTGACGTTGTTATCAGAACAACATTCATCACAGGCTTCCCCGGTGAGGGTGAAAAAGAATTTGAAACTCTCGCTGAATTTGTCCGTGATATGCGCTTTGACAGGCTTGGATGCTTTGCTTATTCTCCTCAGGAAGGAACTCCTGCTTACAGCTTTGAAGAGCAGGTTGATGAGCAATTAAAAGTTGACCGTGGTGAAAACATCATGGAGCTTCAGAGAAATATTGTTGATGAGAAAAATGAAGAGCTTATGGGCAGAACACTTAAAGTTTTCGTTGAAGATTATGACGGATATCTTGACTGCTACATCGGCAGAAGTTATATGGATGCTCCCGAAATCGACACACTCATTTATTTCACTTCAGAAAACTCCTATGAAGAAGGCGACTTTGTAAATGTCTTAATAACCGACATGAAAGATTACGACCTTGTAGGCAGAGAAGAAATTGACTGAGAGGTAAAATATGAAAATTAATCTACCCAATTTACTTACAATAATAAGAATACTGATGTCACCGATTTTTCTTGTGTTTCTCACATTGACATCAATCCCACACCACTATCTGTGGGCATTCATAATTTTCGTCATTGCAAGTATTACAGATTTTGTTGACGGAAATCTTGCCAGAAAAAATAATCAGATTACAAATCTCGGCAAACTCCTTGACCCCCTTGCAGATAAAATGCTCACAACTGCAGCTTTTCTCGGCTTCATGCAGACGGGTCTCTGTAATATCTGGGTTCTTATGATTGTGCTTACAAGAGAATTCACAGTTACAGGAATAAGAATGATTGCTACTGTTCAGAATGTAGTTATCCCTGCAAATATCTGGGGAAAAATCAAAACTGTAACACAGATGGTTTTTTCCTCTGTGATTATGCTCCTTGCAGAAATAAGCATCATGCCTCACGCAACTTTAGCAACAGTTTCTAACATAGCAATGTGGATTATTGCTGCTTCTACACTTATTTCAGGTGTAATTTATGTAATTCAGGCTATAAAAGTTATAGATTTTTCAAAATAAGTAGTGAATTTTGTTTTAAAATGTGATATAATGTTATTGATATAGTTTTTTAAATGCGTTTATCGGGAGAAGTACCCGTATCACGGACACAAAGAGAGAGTATTATTCGGTGTGAGATACTTTGTCCGTCACGGCGAAATGCACCCGTCAGCACAAAGTGGGAACAGTTTTTTCTCAGTATCACTTTGCGGAAAGCCCCGTTATCGGCACCACGAGTTATAAACAGGAGTGGAACCGCGATTATTCGCCTCCGTTGTCAAATTTTTTTGGCAACGGAGTTTTTATTTTATGAAGGAGGCGAAAACATGTTTGAACAAATCAGAGAAGATATAGACTGTGTAAAAAAACGAGACCCTGCAGCAAGGTCTGCAATTGAAATACTTCTTCTTTATCCCGGTCTCAAGGCAATAAGAGCACACAGACTTGCTTATAAGCTTTATCATAAAAAAATGTATTTCCTTGCACGTTATGTTTCACAGCGTGCTGCTAGAAAAACGGGAATAGAAATTCATCCTGCCGCAAAAATCGGCAAAAGATTTTTCATTGACCACGGAACAGGTGTTGTTATCGGTGAAACAACAGAAATCGGTGACGATGTTATCGTTTATCAGGGAGTAACTCTGGGCGGTACAGGTAAGGACACCGGCAAACGTCATCCTACAATAGGAAACCATGTTCTTATCGGTTCGGGTGCAAAAGTTTTAGGCCCTCTTACAATCGGCAGTAACACAAACATTGCTTCAGGTGCAGTTGTTCTTGATGATATCCCTGAAAACAGTACAGCAGTCGGTGTACCTGCAAGAGTTGTAAAACTCAACGGAAACAGAGTTGACACACTCGATCAGATTCACATCCCCGACCCTGTTGCACAGGAGCTAAACCGACTGGAAGAAGAAATCAAGAAACTGAAAGAACAAATAGAAGAGAAATAATGAAAGGATAATATATACTATGAAAATTTTCAACACACTTACATGACAGAAAGACGAATTCAAGCC
>JAFXFI010000090.1 GCA_017520635.1 Clostridia bacterium | reverse complement strand
TGCCAGACCCACCCAGAAGTTGGGGAAAATAGCTTTTGCAACAGCGACAATTCCTTGCCAAATTGCAGGAGCTCCTCCCACGAGCAATGCGACCACAATTGGAGCCACAATTACTGCTGTGAGTACTTTGTTGACATTAATCTTTTTGTTCATACCTTTTCCTCCTTAGGCTTATAGCCGATTTCATTATTATTATATCACACTTTCATTTTATTGTAAACGCATCCCTCCGAATAACAAAAGGCTCTCTTGTACTCTGGGTACAAGAGAGCCTTAAAATTACACTTTTTTCTTAAAATACTTTTTAATAAAAACAAGCACTCCTATACCAAGTAACGGGAAAACCATTGCAACGAGCATACCTGCTTTCATGCCTACCTGCTCTGTTGTAAGGTTTAGAGTATCTCCTACTGTAACTGCAAAATCACTTGCTGCAACTTTATCTGCAACTGCTCCTAAAGCTGAGGTGCTACAGATGCACCAAGGTCTCCGCCTGCTGCCATGAGAGCATAAGCAGTAACACCGGGATTGGGGATTTTTTCTTCCATAAGAATAAGTGTACCGGGCCAGAGCATTGATGTGCAAAGTCCTGTGATAACACATGCAATCATTGAAAGGACGGGAATCATTGAAACACCTGCAATAAGGTAGCAGACTGTCGCACCTATCATTCCTGCGAGAAGTACTGAAGAAATATTTTTGCCGTATTTCGCATAAAGCGTTCTGCCTATACCGAGTAGAATTGCAAAGAGAGTAAGGCCTAAAATATCGCCTACTGCTTTTGAAATATGAAGTGCATTTTCTATGTAACTTGAAATCCAGTTTGTCATTGAATTTTCTGCTGCACTTCCGAGGAATATGCAAAGCACACAAAGAAGCATTGAAAAACCTTTTTTAGTTGCTTTCCCACCACTTTCTGCATGTGAAAGGTCCATTTCGGGAATAGGAGAAATATTGAAAAGCACAAGTGAAACCAGACTAAGCAATGCAAAAAAGCCTGTCAGATACATCCAGTTTTGTGTGCCGAAAAGTTTTATGAAAATTGTGCTGACAACAACTACCATCACAACTCCGTAAGCGTAAAGTGAATGGAGTATACTCATATCTTTTTCAGGAGTTTCAGATGGAATTGCTGCAATGATAGGACTTAAAAGAACTTCGGAAAGTCCTGCTGCAATTGAGAAAATCACCGTTCCCAGAAGAAGTCCCGCATACGCATATCGTGGAAAAACTGACGGCAGGACAGCATAGACAGCAAGTCCCGTAAAAGTTATGAGAGGCATTGTTCTGATAACTTTTTTCACATTGAAATATTTTGTAAAAAAAGTAAAAACAAGGTCAACAATAAGCTGAGTGCAGAAATTTGTAAGCACAAGTGTTCCGAGAAGTGTGTATGAAATTCCGTACATTTCACGGAATGTGACAAACAGAAGTGGTGGCAGACTGAACACCGCCGACATTGAAAGATATGTTGAATAACATGCAATTTTTGTTCTTTTGAAATTCACTTTTTTGTCTCCTTTGTTTTAATATACAATTCAACTGATTATAACACATCAAAAGATAAATGTAAATAATTTTTCATTATCAGCAGATACTATTACAGGTGATTAAAATGAACAGTGTTATAAAATTCAAAAACCCTCCGGGGGTTACTGCCACAGCCTCTGTGGTGGGAAAAGAAGAAGGAAAAGGTCCTCTTGCTCATGAGTTTGATGAAATTTTTGAGGATGCAACTCTCGGTCAGGACTCATGGGAAAAAGCAGAGAGTCTTCTTCAGAAAAAAGCAATTGAAAAAGCAATTAAAAAATCGGGCAGAAAAAATGATGAAATTGACATACTTTTTGCAGGTGACCTGCTTAATCAATGTACAGGATCTACCTTTGGCATAAGAGACTTGCAGATCCCTTTCGCAGGAATGTACGGAGCTTGTTCAACTATGGCACTGTCCCTTGCAACTGCATCTGTTTTTGTAGCAAGTGGTTCAGCTTCCGTTGCTATCGCTGCCACTTCTTCGCATTTCTGCTCTTCCGAAAAGCAATTCCGTTTTCCTCTTGAATACGGTGGTCAGAGAACTCCCACAGCTCAGAGAACATGCACTGCTGCAGGTGCAACAGTAGTTGAAAAAAACAAAGGAAAAGTCCTCATCGACAGCGTAATTTACGGCAAAATCCAGGACCTGGGAATTACAGACGCAAACAACATGGGTGCTGCAATGGCACCTGCTGCTGCAGACACCATTGCACGTTACCTTAAAAGCACCAAAACTCATCCTGACGATTACGACCTGATTCTGACAGGTGACTTAGGCTTTGTGGGAAGTGAACTGCTCCTTAAGCTTCTCAAAGAAGACCACTCCGTTGACATCGCTCACGTTCACAATGACTGCGGCAAAATGATGTTTTACCGTGAAAATCAGGATGTCCATGCAGGCGGTTCTGGTTGCGGTTGTTCAGCAAGTATTCTCAACTCCCTTATCTACAGACAGCTTTGCGAAAAAGAACTGAGAAACGTACTTTTTGTGGCAACAGGTGCATTACTTTCCCCTACTTCCACAATGCAGGGCGAGTCAATACCGGGTATTGCTCACGGAATTTTACTGAAAGGAAAAGAATAACTATGCATCATTTAGCTTGTCTTATTTCAACAATCAAGTGCAGTGCACATGTGCTGAAGCTTATTGAGTGTATTAAATGGATGGTAATTATCACAACGTTTGCCGTAACAAGCATCTGTGCATGTAAAATGTTGAAGAATAGTTATGAAAAATAATTGACAACACTCCCGAAACTTTTTATAATTTTATTTGAGGAGTTGATATCATGATTTACGAAACAATTGAAAAATTAAACATCCCCTCACCTTTACAGGTTACGGGAGAAAAAATTTCAACTAAAGAAGAATGGGAGAAAATAAGACCTCTTGTTCTCAACACAATGCTTGAAAACGAATACGGGTTTATGCCCGAAGAACCTGAAGAAGTTTCTTTCAATATTACGGAAACAGATGAAAGAAGATGCTGTGCAGGCAAGGCAAACATGATAAAGCTTGACATTACATCAAAAATAAACGGAGAATTTTTCACATTCCCCGTTACATATATTTACCCTAAAAAAGGTGGCAAGCACAAAACAGTTGTCCACATAAATTTCAGGCCCAACAGTCCTGATGAATATATGCCCACGGAAGAAATTATCGACAACGGTTTTGCGTGTATTTCCTACTGCTACAAGGACGTTACTAGTGATGACGATGATTTCACAAACGGACTCGCAGGCGTTATTTACAAAAACTGCGACCGAACTGCTCATTCATGCGGAAAAATTGCAATGTGGGCATGGTCTGCTATGAGGGTTATGGATTTTCTGCAGACAAGAGATGAGGTTGACAAAAGCTCCATTACAATTGCAGGTCATTCAAGACTTGGTAAAACTGCACTTTTGACTGCTGCAGTTGACACACGCTACACTTGTGCTCACTCAAACAGTGCCGGTTGCAGCGGTGATTCACTTAACAGAGGCAAAACTGATGGCAACGAATATATAGGTCATATCGTTGACAGATTTCCTTATTGGTTCTGCGAAAAATATAAAGATTATGCAGGAAAAGATGAGGAAACTCCCTTTGACCAACATTTTATGCTCTCACTTATTGCTCCGAGAAAAGTTCATATTGCATCTGCTGAAAAAGATATCTGGGCAGGACCGAATTTACAGTTCCTTTCTTGTGTCTGTGCAAGTGAAGTTTATGAACTTTACGGTATAAAAGGTTTCTGCTTCAACGAAGATGATTTTCTTAAAACAGACAGAAGATTAAATGACGGCAACATCGGTCTCTGCCACAGAGAAGGTGTTCACTATTTCTCCCGTGACGACTGGCACGGTCTGATGGAATTTTTGAAATTATAATTTAAAATAAAAATCTTCTGCCTAATAAACAAACCACCTCTCCTTAAAAAATGCAAGGAGAGGTGGTTTGTTTATGTCTGCATTCAAATTAATAATTTGACGAGAAGTTGAAATAATATTTGCCT
>JAFXFI010000089.1 GCA_017520635.1 Clostridia bacterium | reverse complement strand
TTTGACAATGGGCATATCTTCCTCTGTCAGTTCAGATGGATCACCTGCAGCGCATACAACAGGCTCCATGCTCAGTTCTGTAAAACCGAGATCGAGCATCTGCTTGATGTCATTGAGAAAATCGGGGTTTGCATGTGTGAAAGTACCGCGCATGTAATAATCTTTACCGCCTCTTGCCTCAACAAGCTTCTGGAATTTGGGCACAATTTTATCCCAGCTTCCGTTACCTGCATAGTCAACACGATAACGGTCATGTATTTCTTTTCTTCCGTCAAGGCTTAATACAACGTTGCTCATTTCACGGTTTGCAAAGTCAATAACATCATCGTCAATAAGGACACCGTTTGTTGTAAGTGTAAAACGGAAGTTTTTGTTATGTTCTTTTTCAATGCTACGTGCATATTCAACCATCTGTTTCACAACGTCAAAGTTCATCAGCGGTTCGCCACCGAAGAAGTCAACTTCAAGGTTTCTTCTTGAGCCTGAATTTTCAACAAGAAAATCGAGAGCGCGTTTACCTGTTTCAAAACTCATAAGAGCTCTTTCACCCTGATATTTTCCCTGACTTGCAAAGCAGTATTCACAGTTAAGGTTACATGTGTGTGCGATGTGGATGCAAAGAGCCTTTATAACGCCTGAAGTTTTTGCTTTAAGGTCACCGGCTTTATCTCTGAAGGTATCGGGAGTGAAAAGCTTTCCTGCGTCCTTCAGTGCTTCAACCTGACTGTAGCATTCTGTAATATCCTGTGAGGTAATATCATCGCGGTTATTGTATTTTTCAGTCAAAGAGGTGAGGATAAAATCCTTGTCTTTTTCTTCAAACATCTCAATAATATCATAGGCTACTTCGTCAACAACATGAACAGAGCCTGAACAGATATCAAGGACGATGTTATAATCGCCCAGCTTAAACTGATGAATCATAAATGGTAATCTCCTTTATAAAAAATGCCGCCTTTTCTCAGGCGGCATCTTTAATTATTTGCTTTCCTTTGTGCTTTCACACTGCTGGTTAGCAATACCGCAGCTTGTTTTGCAAGCTGACTGACATGATGTCTGGCATTCACCGCAGCCGCCGTTTTTAGCACTTTCACAAAGATTGCGAGTTTCAAGTGTTTTGATGTGTTCCATGATACGTACCTCCACAAAATTGTTTTCATAATTATATCACTTTTAGGCTTTTAAGTCAATAGAGTTTTCTTACTTCTCCCAATTAACATCAAATAAAATTTTTGTTATAAAATAATGTTGCAATTTTCATAAAATTTTTCAGTTTTTTCTTTACAAATTTGTTTTTTTGTGGTAAAAATAAATAGTAAAGTAAATTTTTTCATGCGAAGGAGATGTGAAAAATGAAAAAGAAAATCAAATCAATCATTGCAATGCTTCTCGTGTTTACAATGCTCTTCTCAGTAAGTGCATCTGCAACATTCGGTATAGCAGACAAACACAACGGTGCAATCAGAACAGTAACTGATATTGTGGGCGGAATTATCGACGGCGCTATCAGCTTGCTCGGTGTGCTCACACCCACACCTGATTGGCCTACAGTTGATGAGTATTTTGCAAACGGAAGTGAAAACTTCTATGAAGGTACTGAGGCATTTATAGATGAACCCAAAGAAGGCGCAAAATGGTCTCTCGGTTTCGGTAAAGAAAGCCTTATTCCTGATAATCTCAGAAACGGTACAAAAAAATACTACACAGGCGGTTATTTTACACAGCAGGTAAGCGGACTTTATGACGACCAGAGAGCAAATGTTATTGCTCTTAACGACGGTTCAGGCAGAGGTACAACTGTTTTTGCAGCAATTGACGGTATCGGCGTAGGTAATACTGATATCCGCGCAATCAGAGCTGCAGTTGAAAGTAAACTTGAAAAACTCGGTATCAAGAGCGATATCAATGCAATCAATATCAATGCAACACACTGTCATACAGTTGTTGATACACAGGGTATCGGTATTGACCTTATTCTCAAGATTTTCCGTAGCTTCCTTACATGGCTTCCCTTTGTTGAACAGCAGAGATCAATTGACCTTGAGTTCCTTGATGTTATGATTGACAAAGCATCTGATGCTATTGTTGAAGCATATCAGAATATGGAAACAGGTGACCTCTACTACTTTGAAACAGTAGGTATCGGTAAGGATGAAGAAAAAGGCACATATCTTGACGATGAATATTCATATCTCCACAATAAGAGATATGACACAGAGGGTTATCAGCACACATGGGCATGCTTCAAATTCGTTCCCGATAACGCTGCTTCTAAACCCACAATTTTCTCAAACATCGGTGCACATCCCACAACAATCGAGAGAGACACAACTCTTGTTTCTTCAGACTTCCCCAACTATATGGAAGAAAAAATTAATGATGCCGGTATGAACTTCATGTTCATTCAGGGTGCACAGTCTCCCATTTCAGTAAACAAAGGCGGTGTTGAGACACAATCTGTTCTTGATGAAGTGGCTGCTATTATTGCTGCAGATCCTGATTCAATTGGTTATGAGACACCGATTATTCTCGGCTATGAATATGCAAGACTTATTCTTGAAGCACAGTCAAAGGCTGAAAAGGTTGAACCTATCCTTAACGTTAAAATGAAAGAATACAAGGTTAAACTTGATACCGGTCTTTTGCAGTATGGTGCAACTGAAGGCTTTATCGGTACAACAACTGTAAAGGATGATGAAAGCAGCACAGGCTATTCAATTATCACAGAAGCAGGCTATATTGAAATCGGTAAGGATATTGTTATTCTTACAGCACCGGGTGAACTTATTCCCCAGCTTGTTTACGGTAATGTAGTAACAGCAGAAGACTCTTATCTTGGCACAGAATGGGAATATCCCGCAACAGCTACACTTATTCCTGAAGGCAAAACAGTTCTTGTAATGGGTCTTTGTAACGATGCTATCGGTTACATTGTTCCTGATAACGACTATGCTCATTTCATCGCAGACTCACTCTGGGATATGGACGGTGCAGAGGAAGTATTCGGACCTTATCACAGACATTATGAAGAACTCCTTGCTACAGGCGGTACAGCAGCTTCTTCAACAGTATCTGTTCTCAATGACCTTGCAAAGGAAATTAATAAATAAGATATGAAATATTATCTCGGAATTGACGGCGGCGGTACTAAAACTACCGCTGCCGTATCAGATGAAAAGGGCAATATTCTGCTGAAAAAAGTCGGTAAGACAATCAACTTTTATTCAGTAGGCATGGAAAATGCCCGTGCCAATCTTCTTTCGGTTATAGAAGATATTTACAAAGAAACAGGTGAAATTACTTTTGAGAGTGTTTTTGTTGGCTGCTCAGCCCTTGACAGAGAAGCCGATACAGAAACGCTCATAAGTCTTTGCGGAGATATTAAAGCAAAGAAAATAAAAATGGACAGCGACCTTTTTGTTGCTCTTAAATCTGTTGAAAACGCCGTTTGTCCCTGTGTTGCAATTTGCGGTACAGGTTCAATGGTAATAGGCGAAGATGAAAACGGCAGCATAAAATTCAAGGGCGGTTGGGGTCACATCATAGGTGACGAAGGCTCAGGATATGCAATTGCCGTGAATGCACTTAAATGCTGCTCGATTTTTTGCGATTCAGGTGAAGAATCACCACTTCTTGAAAAAGCAAAAGAATATTTCGGTGTTGAAGATTTCAGACAGGCAATCGATAAAATTTATTCCCCTGAAACAACAAAGGATGTTTTGGCAGGATTTGCGGTAGTTGTGCAGAAGGTTGCTGAAGATGGAGACATTTTTGCTCAGTCAATTATCGTCAATGAGGCACACAATTTTGCAAGAACTGTTTTTTCCCTTTTAGGTGAAATTGAAAAATGCTCTGTACTTGCACTTTACGGCGGAGTTTTTCAGCATAACGAGCTTTTCCGTGAAACATTTACAGAAGATATATGTGAGATTTATCCTGATTTGGAAATCAGACTTCTTACAATTCCCCCCGAAGAAGGGGCATTGAAAATAGCGAGGGAAATGAAATGAAAAAGTATAACGAATACATTTCAAATGTAAAAGAAATTATAGAAAAAATTGAAACAAAAGGTGCTGAAAGCTTAGAGAAAGCAGCATCTGTTTTCAGTGAAACTCTTATAAACGAAAAGAGAATTTACCTTTTCGGTACAGGTCATTCTCACATGCTTTCGGAAGAGCTTTTCTACAGAGCAGGTGGGCTTGTAAATATTCAGCCGGTGCTTGTTGAACCTCTTATGCTTCATGTTTCAGCTTCTGACAGTACACTTGCAGAGCGTGTTGAGGGATATGCAGAAAAGATTTTTGCAGAATACGGTATGTCTGAGGGCGATACAATTATCATTATTTCAAACTCAGGCAGAAACGGTGTTGTTGTAGATATGGCACTTCTCTGTAAAGAAAAAGGTCTCAATGTAATTTGTCTTACAAACCTTGAACATACATATGCCGGTGCGTCTCGTCATAAGAGCGGCAAAAGACTTTGTGAAATTGCAGATATCGTTCTTGATAACTTCGGTTGTGTAGGTGACGCTTGTGTTGAGGTTGAGGGTGTTGATGGCAAAATTTGTCCTACATCAACTGTCGCAGGTGCACTTATTCTCAATGCAATTGTGTCAGAAGCAGTTGACATCTGTGCGAAAAAAGGCTTTTCACCCGAACATTTTGCAAGCTCAAATGTTGACGGCGGTGACGAAATAAATAACAAGCTTGTTGAAAAATATAAAAAGGAGATTAAACACCTTTGATTTATCCTATTCCACAGAAGAATAACCTTGTCGGAGAAAAAGTTTCAGTTTCAGCAGTAAGCTTTGCAGGTGATTTTACGGAAGTTGCAGAAAATGTTTTTGCAAAATATAATCTGCCTGTTTCAAATGATGGCTTTCCGGTTGAAATTAAAATATCCGACAGTAAAAAAACTACATATATTGACTCTCTTTCATGTCTTAGCAATGAGAAATATTTCATTGAAGTTTCAGAAGAAAAACTTATTATCGAAACTTCTGCAAAACGAGGAGTTTTCAGAGCAGTCAATACTCTTGCAAAGTTAATATCTAAAAATGAACTAAGAACAGGCGTGCTTGAAGATTATCCCGTTTTTGCAAAAAGGGGATATATCGAAGGTTTCTATGGTGATACGTGGGAGCAGAGTAAACGTCTTTCTGTAATGGAGCTCATGTCAAAGTACGGCATGAATACATTTTACTATGCACCCAAAGATGATGAATACCATCGTGAAAAGTGGAGAGAAGTTTATCCTGAAAAAGAGCTTTCAGACCTTAAAAATCTTTTTGATTTTGCAACAGACAATGAACTCGACTTCTGCTGGTCAATAGGACCGGGGCTTACTTACCATTATACATCAGAAGAAGATTTCAATTTGCTTATAAACAAAATCAAAAATGTTTACTCAATAGGTGTACGCAATTTCGGACTTCTACTTGACGAAATTCCTGCCGATTTTCAGTATGAAGATGACGGCAAAGCCTTTGACAGCACAGTTGATGCTCACATTTACCTTGTGAATAAAACCTACAATGAACTTAAAAACTTTGATGCATCAATTAATCTGACAGTATGTCCCACACAGTATTTCGGTGATGAAAAAGGATATTACATTTCAAAATTCGGCTCAGGAATTCCTGCTGATGTAAGTATTTTCTGGACAGGTGCTGAAATCTGTTCACGTGTTCAGACTGTGAGGGAAGCAGATGAATTTTTCCGTTCAACCCGTCACAGACCTCTTTATTGGGATAATTTCCCTGTAAATGATGCGGAAATGTTCCAGGAAATGCATATCGGTCCTGTTAAAGGCAGGGATAAGGAGCTTTACAAGTCATGTGAAGGCATTATTTCAAACGTAATGGAATATGCTGAATGCTCAAAAATTCCTCTTATGACAATTGCAGATTATCTTTGGAATCCTGAAAAGTATAACCCTGACAATTCCCTTGAAAATGCACATGAGGAAATGCTGGGAGACAAAAAGAAACTGTTTTTCTACATTGCAGACCACCTTGATGTTTCATGTGTCAACAGACATGCGTCAGCATTTATGAGTGAAACATTTGAGAAAATCAATTTCCAGAGAGCAATCGGCAATACAGAAAAATCTCTTGAAATTTTCCGCGATTATAATTCGAAATGCAGAGACTGCTTCGATATGCTCAGTGATACTTCAGTTCCTCTTTTTGAAGAAATGCAGAAGTGGACAAGAAAATTCGGAATGTGCTGTGATTTGCTTGATGCAATTTACGATATGCAGGAAAGCCCTGATGAAAACAAAAAGAAGCTCCTTGCAGAACTTCTTGAAAAATACAATTCAGATGCAGTTATTCTCACAGGCTTCTGCCTTCGTGAAAACGCAGAAAAAACATTGAAAAACTAAAGAAAAATCTCCTCTGTCATCCTTGAACGAAGTGAAGGATCTGAGGAGATTTTTTAATGTGGAATTTCGGGTCTGCAACGCTATTATTGAATGAAACCGATGGTTTCATCGTAAAACTCTGCAAAAGCAAATAAATTATAATTTATATGTAACCTACCTTGCCGTTTTGTTGTCATCCTTGAGCGTAGCGAAGGATCTCAAAATGGCAACACATGAAACAATTCCAAACGAGATTCTTCGCTTCGCTCGAGAATGACGCGTTTGGAATTGTTGTGGTAAATTATAATTTATCAATATATTAATATTTATTTCAAATCATCAATCATCTTGCTGATTGAAGTAAAATGTACAGGTGTAATACCGATAGAGGGGAGAGGCTTTAAATTGTTCAGGTTATCGTCAATCATGTAAACTTTGTCAAATTTATTATCAAAAGACTCAACACAATATTTATAAATTTCAGGATTGGGTTTTGACATTTTCAGGTTGCATGAAATAAAAATCTTATCAAAAAGATATTCGAGTGAGAAATCTTTCATCAGCTTTTCAACAAATCCCAAGGGAGCATTTGAAAGGAGAATTATTGTGTATTCCTCTTTAAATTTCTCAATAACAGGAACAATTTCTTTGTTAAGAACAATAAGTTCATTCCATTCACTGATGAGTCTTTCTTTACTTATGCCGATTTCCTCAGCCATACTGTCAAAAATTTCATCAAGTGTAACCTCACCAAGGTCAGCAGGAACAAAATATTTTTCTTTAAGTTTCTTTGCTTCTTCAGGGGAGAAATACCTCTCGAAAATCACAGGTGCAATTTCACCGAAAATAACACCGAAACAGTCAAAAATAATAAGTTCGTTTTTCATTTTAATCACCTTGAAAGTTTTTATAAGAAAATTATATCACAAACTTTTTATTCGTCAAGCACTTAAATATAATAGACAAAAGTTTTCAAATATGCTTGACTTTTTTGTTCGATTTGTTTATTATTTACTTATAAAAATAAAAACCAAAAGGATGGTGTTTTTATGGATTTTAATGTATTTTTACGAGACCTGATTTCCTCAATTGACTTCTTTCTTTTTGATGTCATTGAGTGGCTCGCACAGTTTATTCCCGGTTTAATGTGGTAAAAAAGGAGTGTCTTTAATGAAAAAAAGCATTAAAAGAATAATATCCGTAGTTCTTTGCTTTTCTTTGATATTTGCAATCAGTTCAGTAGGCTTTGCAGCCGGTGATGCAGAAAAAGAAGAGCTGAACTTTACAATTACAAGCCCTTATGACGGAGTTGACTGGGATAACTGGAAACAGTATAAGGCGTCTCTTCATTCTCATACAGATGCAAGTGACGGCGGTCAGTCAATTGAAGAAAGTGTAAAAAGCCATTATGACCTTGGCTTTCAGATTCTTGCAATTACCGACCACGCAGTTGTAGGTAAGCAGTGGAACGAAGTGCCTGATATGGTACCTCTTTACCGTCTTTTCAAATTTGAAAGAATAGGCATGCGTGACCCTGTTATTCTTACAGATGAAGAAAGAGAACAGATTATCAACGGTACTTATGAAAGTGCAGAACGTGATGCTCTTGCAGAAAAACTCGGCTATGACCTTGGCGGTATGATGGAAGTTACAGGCGGCTGTGAAGCAAACGGTGCTGTGCCTATCAATGACTGTCATGTAAATACCTTCAACTGTCAGGCTGCACGTGCGAAAATGGGTATTTACGGCGATTACAAGACAATTGTTGAAGATTGTGAAGAAGAGGGCGGTTATTCTTTCCTCGACCATACAGGCGAATATGTCGGAAGATGGGTTGAAGATGAATGGCGTGCACATGAACCCTACTACGCAAACAAATTTGCAAATATCTTCCTTAAATATGAATCATGTGTTGCATTTGACGTAAACAGCACAAGATATGATTCTGTTATCTGGGACGAAGTTCTCAAGCTTACAATTCCCAAGGGAAGAAATGTTCCCGGTATCGCATTTTCTGACTCACATCAGAAAGGTGAAGACAATGACTGGGCGTTCACAATGATGCTAATGCCTGAACTGACAATGGAAGCTTATGAAGCTTGCATGAGAAGCGGTGCATGGTTCAATGTGGGCAGAGTTGATACATTCTATCTCGGTGATGAATTCAACGGTACAGGCAATCTTCCTCCTGCAGTTGCAAGAGTTGACGTAAATCAGGATGAAGACACAATTTCTTTCACAGGCAGTGAATTTGATAACGTGCAGTGGATTTCAGACGGCAAAATTATCGCAGAAGGTAAAGACCTTACATCTATCGACCTTAATGATTATGAAGATGAGCTTGGTTGTTACGTCCGTTTCCAGATTACAGGCCCCGGTGGTATTCTCTATTCACAGCCATTCGTAACAATGGCGGAAGGTGTTGAATACACATCAACAGTATATAAGATTTTTGATACATCAATTATGTTCCGTGCACTTGCAGATGTTTTTGATGCAACAATCGGACGCACATTCATTGCAGTATTCCTTAAAAAACTGCTTTGGAATCACGTATGGTAAGGAGATGAAATTATGGATTTTTTAACTGATGCAATTACCTTTTTGCTTGGTGAAAATGCCCTTGCAGACGGATGGGTAGGTCTCGGAGATATATTTAATGCTTTGTATTGGAAAGACACCCCCGCAATAATGTCAGTCCTTGATGCTATCTACGAGGGATTCTGGGATTTCTTTATTTCATTCCTTAACCTTGTTGTTAAATAAAATATGGCATTTAAATGCTCCCCTTGAAAATTTTTCAAGGGGAGTTATTGTGTTTTCGGTTCGATAATTGAGATTTGTTTTATCTGTTGTCGATTTCTTTTTCTACAATTTCTATATCAATGGTATTATTGTCGTTTACATAATCACCGTTTTGGTAAAAGGGCTCTGAATTAATATTTACAACAGCATTTGTTGGTACATATAAAACAGCCTTTATACCTTGTGGGATAGTAAGGTTGATGACATAATCACCGGAAGCCTTTTCATAATTCAGAGTGATTAACCCTTTTACGCCGGGAACGGTACAGCTCATGCTATCGGACATCGTGTATTGGGGGTCTATTTTAACCTTTTCGTAGCCTGCGGCAAGTGGCGTGATACCTGCAAAATGCTTACTCATTATAACAAGAGGTCCGCCACTCCATGCGTGATTTTTAGTGCCTCTCCAGGAGTCCCAGAATTCCCAGAGGGTAGAGTAATCCTCACTCATCATACCCTCATATCTTTCCTTGATTCTGTCATATGCCGCTTCATATTCTCCCATTTTGCAAAGGGCTTCAAGAACATAGTATTCCATATACGGGCTTGAATTTTTAGTGTTTGTAAGCACATTTGTAATAGTATCATACTGTTCTTTTCCTGCAAGTCCTGACAAAACTGCAAGGGCATTGGCTCTGTCATCAGGTTTTCTCACATCTTTACTTTTGAAGCCATCTTCTGTCCAAAGAGCCTTATAGCCCTTTGAGATAGTATCTTTTCTTTCGGTAATAAATGAAAGGTCATTGTCTTTTTCTAAAATTTCTGCCATTTTCTCTGTGGCAGAAAGAGCATAGTAAACCCATGCGTTTTCGATGGATGTCATATCTGCCTTACTACCCCAGTCAGGCCAATCCCATGAGCCTTCACGGTGAACAACAAGATTATTTTCACCAATTTCCCAAAGCTTCAGGTAGTCAAGGGAAGCGTCGTAAACCTTTTCGATAAAAGCCTTGTCACCGGTATATTGATAGTAGGTGAGGAAGCCTACTATTCCGGCTAACTGCTGAACGGGAAGCTCAAAATAGTCACCGCTTATCGGCACAACAGTCTGAAGCACTTTTGTGTCGTCAATGTGAGAAAGCATCGCCTCAACACCCTTTTGATAGAGCAGGTAGGAGTTACTGTCCATGGCGTACATTGTCATAATCATTTCACTTGTAACATCGCCCCACCACTGGGCTCTTTCTCTGTCGGGACAGTCCATAAAATTGTCACGCATGGTAACATAGAGAGTACGCAGAGATTTTTGCCACA
>JAFXFI010000088.1 GCA_017520635.1 Clostridia bacterium | reverse complement strand
CGAACAATTCAATTTCAATGGCAAGTGCCTGTGCTTTTGCAGTCATCAAAGCGGGTGCTGAAGAAATCAAAACAACTGTTGACGGCAACGAATTCCCCGGAATTGAAAGCATTGTCAATATTCTCAAGGCACGTGGTGATTCATGTGATATCCACACTAATGTAAAGGCAACAGAATTCAAGAGAGTTCTTTCAATGATTGAAAGTGCTATCAGTTCAGGCACTTCTCATTCTTCAATGTTTGATTCTTCCGAAAATGAACATGACAGTATGGTTCTTACAGAGGGTGACGACATTTCTATCGTTTCAAAGGCTATAAGAGAACTCGGTTACGACCTTAGCGAAAACGATACCGCAAATGTTTTTGAAGCATTCTCAAGAGTTGCAAAGAAAAAGAAATCAGTTACCGCAAAGGAGCTTGATGCGATTGTAGCATCAGTTGCACTTCAGGTTCCTGCAACATACAAGCTTGACAGCTATGTTATCAACAGCGGTAATATCATTTCTGCAACTGCTAATATCAAGATGAAAAAAGACGATAAAGAATTAGTTGGTGTAAGCATCGGCGACGGTCCTATCAACGCTGCTTTCATGGCTATTGAACAGATTGTCGGTTGCCACTATGAGCTTGACGATTTCCAGATTCAGTCTGTTACCGAAGGTAAGGAAGCAATGGGCTCTGCAATTGTAAAGCTCCGTTCAAACGGCAAGGTTTACGCAGGTAACGGTATTTCAACCGACATTATCAGTGCATCAATCCGTGCTTATGTGAGCGCACTTAACAAAATTGTTTACGAGGAGGGCTAATAAATGAAACTTGCTTTTTCTACCAAAAACTGGAAAGGCTATTCATGGAGTGATTTCTGTCTTACTGCTCAGGACATCGGTTTCAAAGGAATTGAAGTTCACGACATCAAGGACGAGGTTTTCACTTCCTCAAACGGCCCTCTCAATCCCAATAACACCCCCTCTGTAAAGCGTAAGCTCAAAAATTTAGGTCTTACTGTGTCAGCTGTTGATTACACAGGCGACCTGACAGATTTTGATTACCTTGCTGAATGTATTTCTGCTGCAAGCACGCTTGCATCTGACTTTGTGAAAATCACTTACACAGGTGAAGATAACGACGAAAAAGTTGTTTCACTTCTTAAAAGTGCAGTAGAACTTGCTGAAAAAGAAAAGGTTATTCTTCTTATTGAAACTACAGGCATTTATTCAGACACAACAAAGCTCTGCGGTGTTCTTAATCAGTTTGCATCAGACTGGCTTTGTGTTGACTGGAACATGCACGATACATATTTCATTGGCAATGAAGATGCAGAAACCACGATTAAAAATCTCGGCTCTTACGTTAAACTCGTTCATGTTGCAGACGCTGTGAAAGAAAACGACAAAACTGTTTACACACTTATCGGTGACGGTGAGCTTCCCTTTGAAGAAATGATGAACGCTCTCCGTTCAATCAACTACGTTGGTTTTGTTTCTATTGAATGGGCCCCTGACAGAATTGAAGAAATTAACGATTTAGAGGTTATCTTCCCTCATTTCGTAAACTTCATGCGTCGTTTCAGAACAAAACACAACAAGAAAAGTGCTCTTTATCACAACGTTGCAGGTACAGGTAAATATATCTGGCCGAAAGAAACACTTATTGAATACACATTCTCACAGCTTCTTGACAGAGTTGTTGAAGAATTCCCCGACCAGTATGCATTCAAATACACTACTCTTGACTACACAAGAACCTACTCAGAATTCCGTGAAGACGTTGACACCTTTGCTCGTTCACTTATTGCTCTGGGTGTAAAACCCGGTGACAAAGTTGCTGTATGGGCAACTAACATTCCTCAGTGGTTCATCGCCTTCTGGGCAACGACAAAAATAGGCGCAATTCTTGTAACCGTCAACACAGCATACAAAATTCACGAAATTGAGTATCTTCTCAAGCAGTCAGATACTCATACACTCATTACAATTGAATCATGCCTTGACTCAAACTATGCTGAGTCAATTGCTGAACTTTGTCCTGAACTTCAGACTGCGATTCCCGGTCAGCCCTTACATTGTAAGAGACTGCCTTTCCTCAGAAACATTATCACGGTAGGCTACAGACAGAAAGGTTGTCTTACATGGGATGAAGCCGTAAACTTCTCTGCAAATGTTCCCGTTGAGGAGGTTTACAGAAGAGCTGCAAACGTTGACTGCCATGATGTTGCAAACATGCAGTACACTTCAGGTACAACAGGCTTCCCCAAGGGTGTTATGCTCACTCACTACAATATTGTAAACAACGGTAAATGTATCGGTGACAGAATGGACCTTTCAACTGCTGACAGAATGATGGTTCAGGTTCCCATGTTCCACTGCTTTGGCATGGTACTTACAATGACTTCAACCATGTCACACGGCGGTACACTTTGTCCTCTCCCCTATTTCTCAGCGAAATCTTCTCTTGCATGTATAAACCTTGAAAGAATTACCTGCTTCAACGGTGTTCCCACAATGTTTATTGCAATGTTCCAGCATGAAGACTTTGCAAAAACTGACTTTTCATACATGAGAACAGGTATTATGGCAGGTGCAAACTGTCCTGCTGACCTTATGAAAAAAGCTGCCAAAGAAATGAACATGACTCAGATTCTCAGCGTTTACGGTCAGACTGAGGCTTCTCCCGGCTGTACAATGGGTGAATTTACAGAAAGTCTTGAACACAGAACAGAAACCGTGGGCAGTGCATTCCCCAATGTTGAATGTAAAATCATTGACCCCGAAACAGGTGAAGACCTTCCTGACGGTGAAAACGGCGAATTTGTGGCACGTGGTTACAACATCATGAAGGGATATTATAAAATGCCGAAGGCAACCGCATCTGCAATTGACGCTCAGGGTTGGCTTCACACAGGTGACATTGCATGCAGAAGACCTGACGGATATTATCTCATCACAGGCAGACTTAAAGATATGATTATCCGTGGCGGTGAAAACATTTACCCAAGAGAAATCGAAGAATTCATTTTCACTCACGAAGCAGTTGAAGACGTTCAGGTTATCGGCGTTCCCGATAAACGTTACGGTGAAGAAATTATGGCTTCCATTATTCTTAAAGACGGTTACGAAATGACAGTTGAAGAAATGAGCGATTACATTCTTTCTCACATGGCAAGACACAAAGTTCCACGTTACATTGAGTTTGTGTCTTCTTTCCCGAAGAACGCTGCAGGTAAGATTCTTAAATACAAAATGCGTGAAGAAGCAATTGAAAAATTGGGTCTTCAGAAATAATATTATTGGTAGGAAACCCAAACAAAAGGTTTCCTGCCATGTAAATTTTATACATAATTCTCCTTGACTTGAAAAATGGTCAGATGTATAATTTAACTATACTATATTAAAAGGAATGATATAAATGTTAGATATCAAATTTGAAAAAGCAAATGTTCTCAAAGAGAAGCCCGATCCCAACACACTCGGTTTCGGTGAAGTTTTCACAGACTACATGTTCATGATGGACTACAGCAAAAATGAAGGCTGGCATGATGCAAAAATCGTTCCCTACGGTGAACTTTCACTCAGCCCTGCTGCTTGCGTTTTCCACTATGGTGCAGAAGTTTTTGAAGGCATGAAAGCTTACAGAACTCCTGACGGTGACGTTCAGCTTTTCAGACCTATGGAAAACATCAGAAGACTCAATAACTCTGCAGAAAGACTCTGTCTTCCTCAGATTGACGAAGAGCTTGCACTCCATGTTCTTACAAAATTTGTTGAGGTTGAAAAAGATTGGGTTCCCTCAAAGAAAGGTACATCTCTTTACCTCAGACCCTTCCTTATTGCAACAGATGCAAAGCTTGGTCTTCATGCAATTGACGAAGCAAAATACGTTATTATCGCTTCTCCTGTTGGCAGCTATTACAAAGAAGGCATCAACCCTGTTAAAAT
>JAFXFI010000087.1 GCA_017520635.1 Clostridia bacterium | reverse complement strand
TGAGCCAAAAAATTTAAGTGAGGTAAACTAAAATGAAAAAGACTATTTCCGTACTTCTTGCAGTACTTCTTGTTCTCGGTGCAGTATTCGCATTCGCTGCCTGCTCAGACAACACAGAAGAAACCACCACAGCTGCAAATTCAGAAGAAACCACAGCTGCTGAGAGCGATCTTCAGTACATAACCGATAAGGGTGTGCTTGTTGTTGGTATCACAGAATATCCTCCTATGGACTATCTTGATGAAAACAACGAATGGACAGGCTTTGACGCTGAATATGCAAAGTTAGTTGCAGAAAAAATCGGTGTAGATGTTGAATTCGTTGAAATCACATGGAGCCAGAAGGTATTTGAGCTTGATGCTAAGAAAATTGATGTTGTCTGGAACGGTATGACAATCAATGATGACCTCAAGAAGTCTATGAGCATTACAGATCCTTATGTAAAGAATGCACAGGTAATCGTTATGGCTGCTGATAAGGCAGAACAGTACAAAACTATCGAATCAATGGCTGAGCTCAACTTTGCAGTTGAAGAAGGCTCTGCAGGTAAGGATGTTGCAGAAGAAAACAGCTTCAGCTACACAGGACTTCCAACTCAGGCAGATGCTCTTCTCGAAGTAAGCACAGGCAAGGCAGATGCTTGCATCATCGACCTTACAATGGCTGATGCTACAACAGGCGAAGGCTCAAGCTATGAAAACCTTGTTCAGGTTATGGCTGTTAATGAAGAAGAATACGGTGTTGGCTGCCGTACAGGCTCCGACCTTTGCGATAAGATCAACGAAATCACAGATGAACTCATCGCTGACGGTACTCTCACAGCACTTGCTGAAAAGTATGAGCTTACACTTGTTGACTAATTAAAAAAGAATTTTTTTCAGGTTGTTTCTCCAAATAAACCAAACAGGCAGAGGGTTTTGTGCCCTCTGCCTTTTGGTGACTTAATAAGGATGCCGTAAATACGGCGGATTGGATAAATTTATGTTCTGGACTGTAACTCAGAGCCTTTTAGAGGGCTTTTCAAAAACCGTTGAAATATTTGTTGTAACCTTGGCTTTCGCTATTCCGTTGGGACTTATCATAAGCTTCGGCTCTATGAGTAAAATAGCTCCCGTAAAATGGCTGTGCAAGACCTTTGTGTGGATAATCCGAGGCACTCCGCTTATGCTTCAGCTTATTGCCGTTTTCTACGGCCCGGGCTTGATGCTTTCGTGGATAACAAAGATGTCACTCGACCTGCCCGCAGCTGTTATGGGAGTTATAAATGCTCTGGCGGCGATGGACAGAATAACTGCCGTGTTTATTGCATTTATTGTCAACTATTCCTGCTATTTCTCCGAAATTTACCGCGGCGGTATAGAGGCAATTCCCAAAGGTCAGTATGAGGCTTGCCAGGTACTCGGTATGACAAAGTCTCAGACCTTTTTCAAGGTTGTGCTTTTACAGGTTATAAAACGCATTGTGCCTCCTATGGGCAATGAAATCATCACTCTTGTTAAGGACACATCTCTGGCAAGAATAATTGCCGTTTATGAAATCATCTATAATGCAGAAAAGTTTATAAAGCTTGAGGGTATTATATGGCCCTTGTTCTACACAGGTGCATTCTACCTTATTTTCTGCGGTGTTCTCACCGTTTTGTTCGGCAGAATTGAAAAGAAAATGGATTATTTCAGAGGTTAAGCTATGGCAATATTGGAAGTTACAAATCTTAAAAAAAGCTTCGGTAAAACCGAGGTACTCAAGGGTATCAGCTTCTCTCTCGAAGAGGGACAGGTGCTTTCCGTTATAGGCTCTTCAGGCTCGGGAAAAACAACACTGCTCAGATGTATAAACTCGCTCGAGGAATCAGACGAGGGTAAGATAGTTGCCGCAGGCAGCACGATTTTTGATTCGTCCTCAGACAAGCAGCTGTCAAAGGAAGAAAAGAGAAAAAATCAGCTCAATGTTGGTCTTGTTTTTCAGCAGTTCAATCTGTTTCCGCAGTACAATGTCTTGCAGAATGTAAGCCTTGCCATGCAGCTGCAGGCAAAAAACCGACCTGATTACAAGAAAAACAAAAAGAAAATCCTTGAAGAAATTGATGCTCTTGCAAGGGAATATATCGATAAGGTAAATCTTATCGATAAGGTTGATAATTACCCCTGTCAGCTTTCGGGCGGTCAGCAGCAGAGAGTTGCAATTGCAAGAGCACTTGCACTCAACCCCAAAATTCTCTTTTTCGACGAGCCCACCTCCGCACTCGATCCCGAATTGACAATCGAGGTATTAAAGGTTATAAAATCCCTTAAAAATATGGGCAGAACAATGGTTGTTGTTACCCACGAAATGGAATTTGCCAGAAATGTTTCCGATAAGGTAATTTTTATGGCAGACGGTGTTATAGAAGAAGAGGGAACACCCGAAGAGGTATTCAATAATCCCAAGTCCGAAAAAACAAAAGCATTCCTTATGAAGTCATATGATTAAGCCGGTGTAAAAAAACTCTCAAAGCCTTGATATATAAAGGTTTTTCTTGAAAATACACATGTTGAAAAGACACTTTTTCCGTGCGGAGTAAGTGTCTTTTTTTTCTTTTGAGTGATTACATTTTTGCTTTTATTTGTGCAATCTGTTCTTATGTGCTGTTGTAGTAAAATTGCTCAAAAAACGACAGTAAAAAGCGACAAAACACAGAAAAATAATTACAATTTGTAATCATTCTGTTACGCCTTGTTAAGTTTATGAAGTTTTCACAAATTTTCGCGGGTTAAAAATTTTAAAAAATATGAAAAAAAT
>JAFXFI010000086.1 GCA_017520635.1 Clostridia bacterium | reverse complement strand
TTAAGGTATGCATGTTCAGGGCCAACTCCGGGATAGTCAAGACCGCTTGCAATTGAGTAAACAGGGAGAGGCTCACCGTTTTCGTCCTGAAGAAGATAGCTTTCAAAGCCGTGAAGCTTACCCTTTGTGCCGAATTTCATTGTTGCAGCATGGTCACCTACGTTGCTTCCTTTTCCGAGAGGTTCAACACCGTAGATTTCAACAGGGTCTGCAAGGAAAGGTGTGAACATACCGAGAGAGTTTGAACCACCGCCTACACATGCACACACTGCATCAGGCATGTTGCCTGTCATTTCTTTGAACTGTTCTCTTGCTTCAATACCGATAACTGACTGGAAATCTCTTACCATCATGGGGAAGGGGTGAGGACCAAGACATGAACCGATGCAGTAAATAGCATCTTTATATTCTCTGATATAAGCATCGAATGCAGCGTCAACAGCTTCTTTAAGTGTCTTGAGACCGTGTGTTACGGGGATAACATTTGCACCAAGCATTTTCATTCTGATAACGTTAGGATGCTGTTTCGCGATGTCAACTTCACCCATGTAGATGTCACATTCAAGTCCGAAATATGCTGCTGCAGTTGCAAGTGCAACACCGTGCTGACCTGCACCTGTTTCTGCGATAACCTTCTTTTTGCCCATGTATTTTGCAAGAAGACCTTCACCCATGCAGTGATTGAGCTTATGAGCACCTGTGTGATTAAGGTCTTCACGCTTGAGGTAAATCTGACAGTTGCCGAAAAGTGATGACAGTCTTTCGCAATGGTAAACGGGAGTAGGTCTGCCCTGAAATTCTTTTCTGATTCTTCTCAGCTCGTTTATGAACTGTGCTGAATGGCAGATTGCCTGATATGAGCTTGTGATTTCTTTGAAAGCGGGTACAAGCTCGTCTGAAAGGAATGCACCGCCGTATTCACCGAAGTAACCGTTCACATCGGGAAATTCTTTTAAATAATTGTCGTAGTCTCTGTATTTGTTCATTATAATTATCTCCTTATAAATTTACAGTTATTATGTTTTATGTGGCTTTATCCGGATACGCCATCGTTTTGACATAATAAACATAAAAATCTCTCCTTAAAAATAAAAAATCCCGTCCCAATAGGGACAGAATAAATCTGCTGTACCACCCGTGTTGGTTAATTTCACGTACCATCATACGCTCCCGTGGTAACGGTCGGTTGCCGTCAGCGACTACTCTTCTGAAAATTTCGGGCTGCCCTCAAAAGTCCATTCACCGTCCGTTTGTTATGGCTTTACACCAACCAACCACTCTCTTGAAACTCCCTGACGGATACTACTCTTTCTCAAAGGTTTATCTTTTTATTGATTTTATCACAGTGAGCAAAGCTTGTCAACATTTTTGTTGAAAAATTGTTCTGATGGTATATACTGAAATACGAAAGTAGGTTGATAAAATGAAAATTCTTGCGTTTGGTGAAATTCTTTTTGATGTTGATGTTGCGAAAAATGAAAGTATTCTCGGCGGAGCACCAATGAACTTCTGTTCTCATCTTTCAAAGTTAGGTGCTGAAGGGTTTATGCTCAGCTCTGTAGGCGATGATGAATTGGGAAAAATTGCACTGATGAGTGCTGATAAATTCAATGTGAACACAAAATATGTGAATATAAACGGTGAATATAAAACAGGCATGTGCCGTGTTACATATAAGGGTGCTGAGCCTGATTATGACCTGAGTATGATTTCTGCTTATGATAATATTGAAGTGACAGATGAAATGCTGGAAAGCATGAAAAATGAAAAGTTTGATGTTTTCTACATAGGCACTTTGGCTCAGAGAGAAGCAAAATCTCTTGCTTCCCTGAAAAAAGTTTTTGATAATATCAAATTTTCCACAGTTTTCTATGACATGAACCTAAGACAGCATTATTACACAAAGGAAATTATTACGGACAGTCTTAATGCTACCGATATCCTGAAAATCAACAGAGATGAATTTTCGTATCTGAAGGAAGCAGGTTTTTGTGAAAACGTAAAGGATTTGAGCGATAAATATAACATTGAAAAAATTCTCCTTACGCTTGATAGTGACGGTGCAGAGCTTTACGACAAAAAGACAGATAAAACATACAAGGCAAAAGGTCTTTCTGTCAATGAAGTTTCTTCTGTAGGAGCGGGAGACAGCATGTGTGCATGTTTCCTCTATAATTTTCTTAACGGTGAAGATTTGCAAGTTTGTCTTGACAGAGAAAACATAATGGCGTCATTTGTTGTGTCAAGAAAAGAAGCAATACCTGAATATACTGAAGAAATAATTTCACAGGTCAAGTAATAAAAGAAACACCTTGAAAAGTTTTGATGCTTTTCAAGGTGTAATTTATTTTATTTTATCAGGGAATAAGGAATGCTGCAAAGCCTAAGAAGGGGAAGAGGAAGAGTCCTCTGATAAATCTTGCTGTGAAGATAACACCAAGAGTTATCTTGATAGGCATTGTGTTTTCCGCCTCATTGATATCCTGCCACTGGAGGTAGATATCACTTCCGTCAACATAGAAGGTATCGATTGTTACTTTTTCTTTGCTGTCAACCTGTTTGAACTTGCATTCAAGAAGGCCATTTGCAAAAAGCTCTGTCATTTCTTCACTTTTGAGGGTGAGTCTGCTGACAACCTTAAGCTCATCTGCAGGCTCTTCAATTCTGAGGTGTCCGTCCTTGAAGCCTGTGCACCACCAATAAGTGTCATAAGGTCTTGTAAATTCTCTTGTCCATGTGCCGTCAAGCTCTTCATGATAAAGTGTCATTTCCATTTTAACCCAGTCTTCTGTGGGAGGACACGAGTAAAATGTGAAGAAGTTATCTTCTTCACCTGTGTGAGGCTTGTTGTAAATGCCGATTTCTGAGCCGTAGAAGATGAGACCATACTGACCCTTCCACATCTGAATCATCCAGTCTTTGCCTTCGTATTCAAAGAAAACTCTTACATAGTCATATTCAAGGAGAATGTAGGGTGCGACAAAGTCATAAATGGGACCGTAGCCGAAATCGTACTGCCATGCTTCTTTATCGTTTGTGTAGTAATAGTCGTCGATGTAACTGTACTGATAACTGAGAAGCTGCTGACCTTCAAGGAAATCCTTGATGAAGTTTGTAGATGTTACAACGTTGAGAGCATAACTTGCACTGAGTGTTTCACCGTTGATAACGCAAGAAGCAGTAATAATTGCTTTGCCTGCCGCTACACCCTTTACCTCACCGTTTTCATCTACTGTTGCGATTTTTTCATCTGAAGATGACCACTTGATTACAGGCTGCTCTTCAACACCTGTAACAGTAGCTGTAAGGTGGATTTTTTTTCTTTTTGTAACAGAAAGATGGTCACTTGTAATTGAAATTTCGGGCTTCACAATTTCTTCTGAAGGTTCTTCAGGTGTTTCACCGGGTGTCACTTCATTTTCGTCACCGTTTACATCAGGTGTTATAATTTCTGTTTCACATGTGAGCTCGTCAACAGCTGTAGCAGTTACTGCACAGATTGAGGAACACAGAGTCAATAATACAAGAACGAGTGAGATTGCTTTAACGGTAAACTTTTTCAAATTTTACTACCTCCCTAAATCAATTAAACAAAATTTTACCATATTATATGGAAAAAATCAACATAATATTAATGGGCATGGTTCAATTTGCTTTTTCAGCGTTTTTCTTTGCAATGTGTTCATCACGTGCACTGACTCTGCCTTCTTTTCTGATGTCACCGGCTTTAGTAAGGGCGATTTTTGTAAGGAAGGGACCTACGATTTCGTAAATAAGAACTGCAAAGAGTGTTATGTTTCTGACAATGGCACCGTCAGGACCAAGTTCAATTGCCTTTATTGCCATACCGAGAGCAACACCTGCCTGAGGCAGAAGGGTAATGCCAAGATATTTGATTATGTTATCATCGCACTTTGTCATACGTGCACTTATTCCTGCACCGAAGTATTTACCGATAGAACGTGAAAGAATGTAAGTTGCACCTATCATCACAACAGCCCAGTCTGCGAAAACAGAGAGGTCAAGCTCTGCACCGCTGATAACAAAGAAGAGAATAAGAATGGGAGCAGTCCATCGGTCGGCTCTGTCCATAAGCTCTTCTGATACGTCACATTCATTGCAGAATACTGTACCCAGCATCATACATGCAAGAAGTGATGAGAAACCGATGTGAATACCACCTACTTTGAATTTGAGGCAGGAAATTGCAACGGTCATCATAACAAAAGTTACTGAAACTGCCATACGTTTTGAACGTGAATGGAAGAACTTTTCGCAGAATGTGAAAAGGTTGCCCATAATAAAGCCAAGCAGAAGTGAAAGGATTACTTCAAGAACAGGTTCAAGGAGAACCGAAAGAAGGTCAACTGCACCTGTGCTGAGAGATTTTGCAACACCGAATGAAATTGCAAAAACAACAAGACCAACTGCGTCATCAAGTGCAACAACAGGAAGAAGAAGGTCTGTTGTTGGTCCTTTTGCTTTGTACTGCTTTACAACCATAAGAGTTGCAGCAGGTGCTGTAGCCGTTGCAACTGCACCTAAAACAATTGCTGCAGGAAGTGTGAGCTTATCGGGCATCAGTAAATGGAGACCGATTAAAACAGCGTCAACAACCACAGTTGTGAAAATTGCCTGAAACACACCGATAACTGTAGCTTGCTTGCCTATCTGTTTCAGGTGTGCAAGACGGAATTCATTACCCATTGAAAAAGCAATGAAACCTAAAGCAACGTCTGAGATGATACCGAATCCCTCAATCTGTTCATGGGTGATACCGATTCCGCGAATGCCCAATGAACCTAAAACAAACGGACCGATAAGTACGCCTGAAACAAGGTATGCTGTAACTGCAGGGAGCTGAACAAGCTTTGCAAGTCTTGAAAGGAGAAGACCTGAAAGCAAAGCGATTGACAGACTTAAAAGAATACTTGCCGTTTCTGACATTTTTATGCCTTCTTTCAAAAAAAATTAAATACCATTAAAAGCATGTTATTTTACCATAAAGGTGTAGTCAAGTCAATTGTAATACAGTATATTCTTTTGGTGCTAATCTGATGAAAAAACGGAACTTTTAACCAATTTTAATTGGTCAGAAGTTCCGTTTGATGCTGTTATTCTTTTTCACCCGTAATTTGCAGATAATTATTAAGTTTTCCCTCATCAAGAACATAATCAGTTTTTGAACAGCAGGGAATGTCAGGCTCACTTCCGTCTTTTTTGAAGAAGGGAGAAGTGAAATCGTTTTCCCATTTTTTGCAATCTTCTTCATTCCGGAAATCGGGGATGTCATAAGGCATACCTTTTTCAAGTATACTGCGATGGGCAAGAATTGCAACGGAAGCCATGGTTGTTGCGAAATGTTCGTCAAAAACAGGTTTTCTGCCTGAACGTATGCAGTCAAAAAATTCTTTTATTACAAAGAAATCTCCACCGCCGTGACCTGCTTTTTCTGCAAGTTCCTTGTCAACTGCTTCCCATTCAGGGTCGTAGCAGTTGATTTCTTCTCTGCCTTCGGGAATCTGCCATGAATTATATCTGAGCATAACTTTTTCGCCCATACCTCTTAAGTTTTCAATCTGACCGTTCTGACAACAGATTCTGTATGAATTACCGTGAGCACCGAAAGCAGCGCATCCTGTAACCCTGAAAACAGAGTTGTCGTCGTTGAGCGTTGTTATAATGGCTGCTCTGTCTGCAACGGGAGAGCCGAGGGTGTTGTATTCATCAAAAGGAGAGAAGCAAGGCATTGCAGTAACTCTCTTGGGGAAAGCACCTGTGATGTTCATTAACGGTGCCAATGAATGAGTGATGTAGTATGAACGGGGGAGACGGTTTCTCCAATGCTTAAAATAAGGTCTGAGCATTGCATGGTCTTCGGTATTGTCGAAGTTAAAAGGATGGTTATACTCACCCTCTGCAAAAAGAACCTTACCCAGAGTGCCGCCATCGTATACTTTTTTCATTTCCTGATTGAAAAGCATATAAGGATAGTTTTCTGCAAGCATGTAAATACCTTTGCTTTTCTTTGCAGCACGGACAAGTTGAACGCCCTCGCCCATTGTGGCATTGCTTGTGCATTCGCTAAGCACATGAAGGTCTTTTTCAAGAGCACGTAGAACAAAGGGTACATGTTCATGGAAACAGTTTGCAATGAAAACTGCGTCCATCTCATGTTCTATAAATTCATCAAAATCTTTATATCCTGTTGTGATGTCACCGAGATAATCAAGGGCTTCTGTGAGTTTTTTATCGTCTCTTTCGCAGATTGCTACAATTTCACCATCGTTGTTTGTGATGTTGTCAAAGTAAGTGCTGCCTCTGCCGAGACCGAAAACGCCGATTCTGATTTTCTGCATAAAAAAGACCTCTTTCCGTGCTACGTGTTAGAGTTTTTATAAAGGTTTTAACGGAAAATATTTTATCATAAAGGGTAGGGGAAGTCAAATGATTTAGTGAATAGTGAAGAGGTAATAAGTGAAAATCGACAAGGTTCTTGCAAACCTTGTCGATTTTTGGCGGAGAGCAAGGGATAAGTATTTGCTTCGCAAATCCTTCATCCTCGCGACCGTTGCTACGCAACAGTACCCGCTTCGGACTTCACAGCTAAAAACCTTTCACCGAAAGGTTTTCTTTACGCTGCTCACCCCCTCGGTGTTCGAATCCCTTGCTTCTTCAACCAATAAAAAATAACACCGACACCATAAAGGTATCGGTATTATTTTTGGCGGAGAGCAAGGGATTCGAACCCTCGAACAGGCTTTGACCTGTTACACGATTTCCAATCGTGCTCCTTCGGCCAGCTCGGACAACTCTCCGTATACATTATTTTGAACACATAATATTATATATAATTAACCGTAAAAAATCAAGGGCTTTAGAATTTTTTTAAATTTTTAATGAATAAATCAAATTAACTCTTGTATATTCTGTTAAAATGTTATACAATATACTCGTTATATTCCGTTTGGCGGAAGAATTTACAGAAAAGGATTGAAATTAATGGCTAAGAAAGAAGAAGTTTCAAAAGCTGAGCTTTACCGCAAGGAACGTAAAGAACGTATTGCGAAAGAAGCAAAGAAGAATGCGAAGCGTAATGCTAAAATCGCGAAAGTAAAGAGAGCGGCTCTCAAAGCAGTTGCAGTTGTTGTTGCAGCAGCAATCGTACTCGGTGCAGCAGTAGCAATAGTTAACTATACAGGCTCATCTCTCTTTAAAATGTCAGTTGCAAAAACAGGTGATACTAAGATTTCGACAAGTGAATTCCAGTATTACTATCGTACATCACATGCAAACCTTGTTTCACAGGCAAGTCAGTATGATCAGTATTACGGTGCAGGCTACTATGCACAGAATCAGGGCTTTGACTATACTGCTCTTCCCTCAGAACAGGATTTCCCCAACGCTATGCTTGATAAAGAAGCATTAGGTATTGAAGAAGATTTCGAAACATGGGATGATTACATCACATACAGCACTTTCAATTCAATTCAGTATTTCTACCTTCTTGCAGCAGAAGCTGAAAAAGCAGGTATGGAGCTTGATGAAGACGAAGTTAAGGCTATCACAGACCAGATTGAAGAACTCAGAGCTACTGCAGCAGAAAGCGGAAGATCTATCAATGCATACCTCAGAGCTTCTTACGGTTCAGGTATCAATGAAAACAGCCTTGAAAAATGGCTTCTCCGTGATGCTCTTGCTCAGAAATATGCTGAAGCAAAAGAACTTGAATTCTATGACAGCTACACAACAGCTGATATCAACGCTGAATTCAAAGCAAACAAGAATGACTATTCATTCGTAGACATGCGTTACTATGTATTCGAAGTTGATGCAGGCGAAATCAAAGACGGCGCAACTGAGAAAGAAGTAAAAGAAGCAACAGAAAAAGCTCAGGCTAAAGCTAAGAAAGAAGCAGAAGCATTTATCAAAGATATCAAGACAGAAGGCGATTTCATCAAAGCTGCTGTAGCACTTGATAACAAAGATGTTAAGGATAAGAAAGATAAAGTTACAGCTGATGACGTGAAGGAATCAACTCTTCTTGAAAAATGTGCATATGCAGCATTCGCTCAGAATTTCAGCGAAAAAGATGCTGAATGGGCATTTTCAGCAGACCGTAAAGCAGGCGAGATGAAGATTGTCGCTCAGAAACAGGGCGAGGATGTTGTTGCTTACTATGCAATGTTCTTCCTTAAAACATCTTATAAAGATACTACAGTATTGAGCGATCTTAAAGCATATGCATTCACTTATGCTACAGATGCAAGTGCAAACGACAAGGCTCTCGTAAAAGAAGAAGCAACAGCACTCTTCAATGAATGGAAAAAACTTCCTGCTGAAGAAAAAACAGCTGAAGAATTTGCACATCTCGGTCACCATGTAGCTGAAGATGGTAAAGAAACTGTGGCATGTAACGATTATGCAGATTACAACGGAACTCTTGCAGAAGAAGTTGACACATGGGCAAACAATAAAGCAAGAAAACCCGGTGATGTAGAACTCATCGAAGCATCTTCAGGTCTCTATGTTGTTTACTATGAAGCAAAAAATGAAGAAGCTAACTGGGAAATCTCAGTAAGAACGGCACTTCGCGATAAGGCTTTTGATGAATATGCAGAAGGTCTTGTTAAATCGGAAGAATATGCACTTGAAAAAGACGGCGTACTTCATGAAACAGCACTTAAGCTCCACAAGAATAAGCTTGAAAGAGATATGAAAACATACCTTTATTCACTTGCTCAGAGCATGCAGGCACAGTCTTCAGGCTCACAGACTGTTCAGACAGGTCACGAAGGACATAACCACTAATTGTTAAATAAAAAAATGCGGAAGAAGTTAAATCAGACTTCTTCCGCATTTTTTATGTTTTATATTTATAAATTATAATTTAGTGCAGAATGCAGAATGCAAAGTGCAGAATGTCGGGTCTGCGACGCAAATTTATAATGATACCAATGGCAAC
>JAFXFI010000085.1 GCA_017520635.1 Clostridia bacterium | reverse complement strand
CGGTCCGTTTCTTATATTGAAAGCAGGTGACTTCTTTGGCAAAATCAAAGAAAAACAATAAGAAAAAAGTAAAGAAAAACAGTAACTACAAAAATCAGGTAGTTGAAAAGAGGGTTCCTCAGAAATCAGAAAAAAACCTGAGAGAGGCTGAAAAGAAAGCAAAACTCAAGGAAAAACAGAAGAAAAAGGACGAAAAGCTTCTTGCTAAAAAGAAAAAGGCAGAGGAAAAGCTTCGTAGAAAAGAAGAAAAACAGGCTTTGAAAAACAAAGCAAAGGAAGAAAAGTCTGCTGAAAAAACAGAAAAAGCGAAAGTTGAAGTAAAAGAGAAGGTCTCTGTTCAGCCTGAGGTAAAAGAAGAACCTGCAATCAAAGTGGCGGAAGTGGCAATGGAAGAACCCGTAGCAGAGTCTGTTGAAGAAATTCCTGAAACAGCAGAAGAACCCGTAACAGAGTCTGCTGAAGAAGTTCCTGAAATAGTTGAAGAGGTTGTAACAGAGTCTGTTGAAGAAGTTCCTGAACCAGCAGAAGAACCTGTAGCAGAGTCTGTTGAAGAAGCTCCTGTAACAGCAGAAGAACCCGTAACAGAGTCTGTTGAAGAAGCTCCTGTAACAGCAGAAGAACCCGTAACAGAGTCTGCTGAAGAAGTTCCTGAAACAGCAGAAGAAGTTGTAACAGAAACAGTCGAAGAAGTTCATGAAATAGTTGAAGAAGTTGAAGAACAAACCGAAGTCACTTCTTCAGTTGATGAAGAAATTGCAGAAGAAATTGAGCCTGAGGCAATTCCTGAGAAAAAATCAGGTGTTGTAATTGAAGAGGTAACAGAAGAAACAATAGAAGAAATTAAGGAAGAAATCAAAGAAGAACCTGTAACAGAAAAAATCGAGGAAAAGCCCGAAGTAAAAGCAGAGGAAATTCCTGCAAAGAAAGAAAAGAAAAGTATTGAAATAAAGCTTCCGCAGCTTGATTTCAAAAAAGTTACTAAAAAGCAGATTATCATAATCGCAGCCGCAGTTGTTGTTCTTGCAGCACTTATTTCTGTTATTTCAGTTCTTGATTTCGGCGGTGATAAAGGATATTATCCTTCAATTTACAGCGGCAGAAGCTTTGACGACAGTGAGGTTTCCCTTATAGCTATTTCTGCTGAAAAGCAGGCTGAACACATAAGAAATACTGAGGTAAAGGGAGATAAAAACAAGTTTGCCTTCTATGCGAACACGGCAATCAGTGTTTCTGAGCCCGATTCACTTCTGCCCATTGCTTTCTCGAATCCCACTATAAATGAAGACATTCTTCTCTGTTCACTTGTGAACAAGGACGGAGTTGTAGTTTACCGTTCTTTGGGTGTTGTACCGGGCAGATATCTTACAAACATCCGTCTTTCACGTTATCTCGATTACGGTGTGAACGAGCTTACTCTTTATGTATCTGCTTTCAGAGCAGAGGGTACAGAGGACGATTATCATTTTGAACAGATCGGAACACAGAAAGCAAAAATCGAAGTTCATGTGGGCAACGACTATATGTCAGAATAACTTCTGAGTCTTTCAAGCTGATTTTTATAATACCGAAGAGCCACAAGCTGGTTTCTTCGGTGTTTTTCGGATATAAAGACTTTTCTGACGTTTTTTTCAAGGTCGCTGATGCGATTTTTCAAATATTCTTCTTCACTCATCTTTCTCACCTCATAAATATTTTTAGAAAATCTGAGAAAGATATAAGTGTAATTTTAAGGGTGTAAAAATGGATTTTCAGAAAAATTTCAAAAATTATATTTTGTCACTTGGCGTAAGTGATGTAGGCTTCGCAAAGCTGAAAGAGCCTGTAAACGGTATGGAATATGCAGTCAGCTTTGTGGTACGACTGTCTGAGGCAGTTATTGATGAAATTGAAAATGAGCCTACTCATACATATTTTCACCACTATAGGACTGTTAATGCATTTCTTGACAGAACGATTTTACAGGCAGGAATGTTTTTGCAAAATGAGGGATATCGTTATATTCCCGTAGGTGCATCGCAGAGCATCAACAAGGACGGCTGGAATTATAAAGGTCTTGTTTCTTCAAGAATGGTGGCATGTCTTTCAGGTCTTGGTACAATCGGCAAAAGCAATATGTTTATTCACAAAGATTTCGGACCTGCAGTCAGACTTGGTACATTACTTACAAACTGCCCCTTTGATGATGTGGGGGAAGAAATTAAAGAAAATCTCTGCGGTGAATGTACAAGGTGTGTGGATTCTTGTCCTGCAAAAGCATTGACAGGAAAGGTTTATACGGAAGGCATACCGAGAGAAGAAATAATAAACCCTGAAAAATGCAGTGAATACATGAAAAAAGCCTTCAAACACATCGGCAGAGGTGCAGTCTGCGGAATATGTATGAAGGTCTGCCCGAAAAGGAAATAAAAGTTACTGCTAAAAAACAGAGGAAAGTTATATGAAAAAACGTAATGATTCTAAATGGACACCCCCGAAAAATTATAAGGACTATTTTAATGCTTCATCTGACGATGAATTCAAGGCAAAACACCCTGTAGGGTATGTCTTTTTTGTAATGTTTGGTATTGTGGTATTGCTTTTGCCTTCAATCATCTTTGGGGTATTAGTGGGAACGGAAAATGGATGGGTCACACTTGGCTTTATAGGCGGATTTATATTTGGAATTGGATTGTTCAATTTTGTGGCAATTATCATCAAACAATATTTAGGACATTGGGTTAGCATAATATCTTTTTTGATTGGTGGTACTATGATGCTGATAAGTTGGTTTTTGTGTAGATGATTTAAAAATATAAGTCAAATTCATTAAAATAAAAGGGCGGCAATTTGCCGCCCCTACGTTTGAAAGCTGTGAATATCCCTATAAATTATAATTTATCCATGCATTTATTGTTATATCGTAGGGGAGCCGTTTCGGCTCCCGTAAGATTATATAAAACTTCATTCGGGACGGGAGACCCGTCCCCTACGGTATTAAAATCGGTGCGATATAAAATAGCGTCGCAGACCCGACATTTTGCACTTTGCACTTTGCATTCTGCACTAAATTAAAATTTATCTGTGATTTCCACAGAGGGGATTTTTCGTTTAAATTATCCGTTTATAATTTTTTCAATGTCATTAACATCCTGCCCTGCATTTTTCAGGGCATCTCGTTTTTTTATGAGACTTGCCATACGGGATTGGTGATACTTCTGTGCATCGGATGATTTATCATATTGAATTAAACCTTTGTAATAGAATGCTTCGTTCTTATCATTTATTTTATTTCTGAACTCAGCAACAATAATTATGTAATTATGCTTGCCGTCTGTGCAGGCTTTTTCTTTTATAATCTCAAATCCGTTTTCGCAAAGGTAACGTCTCACATCCTCTGCATGTGACATAGGCTGTAAAATAAGCCTTTTAGTTTCATCCTTGACCCATGGTGCAGCAGTTAAAATTTCAGAAATAAGTATACCGCCCATACCTGCAATTACAATGTCATCTGTCTCGTCAGATTCAATTTCTTTAAGTCCGTCAGACAAACGAAGTTCAATTCTGTCACTTAACTCTTTTGAGGTTGAAACAACTTTCTTTGCATTTTCAAGAGGTCCTTTGCCGATGTCGGCAGCAATTGCTGAAGGGCAAATGTTGTTTTCTATAAGGTAAGCGGGGAGATATGCATGGTCTGTGCCGATGTCAACAACTTTCTTGCCTTGCCTTACTTCATCGGCTGCCATTTTTAGTCTTGTATCAAGTTTAATCAACTAATCACTTCCTGAATACTCTGAATAAAGGCAGACATGCTTCAAAAAAGCCTTTATATGCCTCACAATAGTTTCTGTCTGTACGGCTTCGTTTACACCCACCTGCACGGCAAAGAGGGTAATAAGGGCATTTTTTGCACTCTTCAGGAACGTTCAGGCTTTCTCTGAGGAAATCCTTGGCCTTTTCTGAGCTTGCCATAACCTCAAGGTCGGTGTTGTTTATGTTTCCGAGCAACCATTCATCTGTACAGTAAAAGTCGCAGGGGTAAATGTTACCGTTACCCTCACACACAAACTGATGTGTGCAATGACCGCACATACCGCATTGCTCGGCTCTTTCACCGAGGTAAAGTCTGACATAGTTGTCAAACTGCCTGATGCTGACATATTCATTTCTGACAAAATCTTTTACATATCGGTTGAATGCATGAATGAGGAAATATTCGTAGTCCTCATTTGTCATGTAAAGGTCAGATTCTTCATCACTTCCGAAAGGTCTCAGACATGGAATGAACTGTAGATATTTAAATCCTTTTTCTTTGAAATAGGAATAAATTTTGTCAATTCTGCGTGCATTTACTCCCGTCATAACTGAGAGAATGTTAAATTCCGTTTTCTTTTCTTCAAGTATTTTGGCTGCAGTCAGAGTCTGAAAAAATCTGCTCTGACCGCTCCCGTCAACACGGAATTTATTTGCTTCTCTGTCACCGTCAAGGCTCAGACACACAAGGAATTTATTTTCCGTGAAAAACTCAGCCCATTCTTTATTTATAAGCAGACCATTAGTCTGAACAGAATAGAAAATTTCAGAATTTTTTGTGTTATATTTCCTTACAAGAGAAACAAAATTTTCAAAATATTCCTTACCTGCAATGAGAGGCTCACCGCCCTGAAAGGCAAAAGCAACAGAATATCCGTCAGCAAAGGTAAGTGCTGATTTTATAAGGTTTTCCGCTGTATCGGAGTTCATTATGCCAAGATTTTTTTCTTCTCTGTTTTCTGCAACATCATGGTAGAAGCAGTATCTGCAGTCAAGGTTGCAAAGGCTTGATGCAGGTTTAATCATTATCGAAAGAGGGGGCATTATTTTATACCTCTTCTGTTTGATTTGAAGTGGGACATAATTTCATCCATTTTTTTGTTCATTTCCTCTGCAATAGTGGGATAAACTTCTTGTCTGTTATAGTTTTCACCGCTGTCATCTGTAAGAATATGGAGCCAGTTTTTGCGGAATTTATCAAAGAAAGCAGAGTTATCATTCTGAATATTCTGAAAATATTTAAACTGAACATAGTCATTGTTTTTCAGGACATCAAAATCATAATCGGGATATTCGCTGAGCACTTCTTCTGTCTCAACTGCATACTGAATTGATTTCAGTTTTTCACGCTTCATGTGAAGAATGGGGTTATCTTTTGTATGAATGGGTGTTCCGTTTTCAAAGATGGGAAGCATTGAAGTACCGTCAATTTCACGGTCGGTCGGCATATAATTTTCTTTACCACCGTTTGTAATACCGCACATTTCCACAAGTGTGGGGAAAAGGTCAACAACTGTTGCGCTTTCGTCAAAGCTTGAACCTTTTTGGAAAATATTGCCATTATCCCAACGGATAAGGAAAGGAACCTTCTGTCCGCCCTCATAGGCAAGATATTTACCGCCTCTCAGTTCATTTGTTGAGCCCTGAAGAGCAGGACCATTGTCGCTTGTAAAGATGATAATTGTGTTGTCAAGTTCACCGAGTTCTTCGAGTGTTGAGAAAAGCTCACCAAGATAATAGTCAAATTCAGTAACGCAGTCAGCGTAAGTGCCCATACCTGTTTCACCCTTGAATTCGTCACCCACAAACAAAGGTGCATGAGGCCATGGAGATGCGTAATAAGCAAAGAAAGGTTCATCAGAGTTTGTAACCTTGTCTGTAATCCATTCTGTAATTTCTTCGTGAATGAATTTTGTTGCATCCTTCTGGTCTTTCAGTTCATCTGTGCCGTGTATAATTTCCCATTCACCGTTTTCTTCTGTTACGTGATAGAATGGTGTCATATCGTTTACATGGTGACTGCCGTAGAAATAGTCAAAGCCCTGATTTGTAGGAAGATATTCACCGTAATCACCAAGATGCCATTTGCCGAAAGCACCTGTTGTGTAACCTGCTGCCCTGAAGGTTTCTGCAATTGTGATTTCGTCACCCAGCATACCGTCAGCATTTGCACCCATTTCAATTGAGTTGAAAAGCCTTGTTGCGGCAAAGGGTGAAATTGTATTTACTGTTGGGTAAATAACGTTGTCAGCATGACCTCTGTAAGGATATCTGCCGGTTAAGGCAGCAAAACGGGCAGGTGAGCATACAGAATAGCTTGAATAGAAGTTTGTAAGCTCAGCACCTTCTTCACCGATTGAGTCAATGTTGGGTGTGTCATAAAGCGCACCGTTGAGTGATATATCACCGTATCCTAAGTCATCCATGAGAACGAAAAGAACGTTGGGTGAGTCTTTGGTTTTGTTCTTGTCAACGCCTTTGAGGTAATCTTCGTGACCGTCCCACATTCTCTCTGTGTTAGGCTCTGAACGGAGATTCATTGTAAGGAGAAAAACAACGGAGAAAATCACAAGCAGGAATGATGAAAGCCCTGTAAGAATTTTTTTGCCGTTTTTAGCAAGTAAGAAAATGAGAACACCGAGCAAAATTACGGGCAGAGCAAGGAGTAAATTACCGCCGAGTCTTGTAAGGAAACTGCCTTCTCCCGTAAGGAGAGTGTGTGCAGATGATGAAAAACCTTTGAGACCTGATGTGAATGCACCGAAACCAGCATCTGCACCCCATATTACGAAATATGTAATGATACCAAGCAAAGAAATTCCGTACCCTGTAAGCATGGGAACAAAAACCTTTTTCTTTGCAATAACACCGAGGAAAATAAGCAGTGCCGTAATCATCAGGTATGCTGCATTCACAATTGCAACAAGGTTGAGTCGTAAAATTAAGAGTGCAAGCGAGAGTATAATACCGATAGCTCCGATGAATACAGGGAATTTTTTTAAGCTTTTGTCAAGTTGAATTTTCATAATTTCATCTCCTTGAGTAATTCTTTATCACTATCAGAAATTCTGTAACTTTCTCTGCATTTCTGAATTGTTTTATTGTGAGTCCATTTGTCTAATTTTCTTTCGGTCAGATAGGGGAGAGTGGCTTCTCTCTGCTTTGCCATTGCAGTAGCGAAAAACCATGCCCTGACCATGTTTACATAATACTCTTTATTCTGAATTTCTGCAACAAGTGTGAGCACTTCTTCCGAAAAATTTTCATCAAGAAAATATTTCATCAGCATGTTAACGGCGAAACGGATTGTATATGTCTCTTCTGATTTCAGCCACGCTTTTATTTTTTTATACAAAGCGGGAATGTTTTGCTTGAAAACCTTCACGCTCATTGTGTCGCAGGTTGCCCAATTGTCAATAAAGGGCAGAAATTTTTCAGTCATTTCAATTGCTGTGTCAAAATTGTTTATGTATTCAAGCAGATACCCGTGAAGATTATTTTCTTCAAAATATTCATGAGGAAGACTCATTAAAAATCCATCTGCTTCTTCTGTATTTTTAATTTCCTTTGCAAGACGCCGTATGTCAGGTATTCTTACACCGATTTGTTTTTCTAAGGGTATATTCGGTATAAGCTTTGAGTTGAAATTCTTATATTTTTCGTCTTGAAGGGAAAATAGTTTTTTCTGTATTTCTGTCATAAAAAACTCCATATTTTTTGTCAAAACACTTGATATTTTCCGAACAGTCTGTTATAATATAGCCAATGTAACGCTTTAAAGGTTTAAAGCGAACAAGTGCTCAGCGTTTTTGTGAAAGATTTTTTCTTTGTTTTCCTCAGAAATATCAAGGCTCATGAGCGTTTGGGCAAACTTTTTCTGGTCACCCCACGGTGAGTCACTTGCAAAGAGAATTTTGTCAAAACCGTGTTTTTCAAACATTTTTATCAGAAAATCAGGTTCAATTTTATCAAGAACATAGCTTGTATCAAGCCATACGTTCTCACCGCAGAGCTTTTTGAAGCTTTCTTCTGCACCTTTGTGACCGCCAAGATGAGCAAGAATAATTTTATTGTCTCTCTTGGCTTCAACCTTTCTGAGCATGTCAATTGCTCTTTCGGGAGTGCAATGAATATCATCAGGGGAGAGAACATCGTACCCTGCGTGAATAAGAGTTATGAGTCCGATTTTTTCTGCATGACGGATAATTCTTATATATTTTTCGTCATTTACATAAGTTTCCTGATAATCGGGATGAAGTTTGATTCCTTGAAGACCGAGAGATTTGATGAAATCAAGCTTTTCTTCGGGACTTTCGTTATCAGGATGTATACCGCCGAAAGCGATAATACCGTCACGATTGTTCTTTTCTGCCGAAAAGCGGTTGATGCTGTCAAACTGCTTCGGGTTTGTAACGACAGGAAGAATTACGCTTATATCTATACCTGCTTTTTTCATAGAAGCCTTGAGTGATGAAAGTGTTCCGTTTGTGTATGCGGCACATTCTTCACCTGCATCACAAAGATAACTTTTCAGTTTTTCAACAGTCTGTACTGCTATCTTGTCAGGGAAGATGTGAGTGTGAAAATCTATAATCATATTTAAAATCCTTTGCGGCATATTTACATTGTATAATTTTACAATGTTTTAAATAATAAGTCAAATAAAAAATGGAGATGGGGAAAATGTTAATTAAAATTTCATTCCTTGCAGTATTTGTTGCGATAATGGTGGGCGTTGGATTTTACTGCCGCCGTCAGGCAACGGATGTTAACGGCTTTGTTTTAGGAGGCAGAAGTGTAGGTCCATGGCTTACGGCTTTCAGCTACGGAACATCATATTTCTCTGCAGTTATTTTTGTAGGATATGCAGGTCAGTTCGGCTGGAAATACGGTCTTGCCGCTACTTGGATAGGAATAGGCAATGCGCTCATCGGTTCTCTTTTTGCATGGAGTGCGTTGGGCAGAAGAACAAGAGTCATGTCTCAGCACATTTCAAGTAAAACAATGCCTGAGTTTTTCGGCAACCGTTATGACAGTAAGGGCCTTAAAATTTTTGCATCTGTTCTTGTTTTTGTTTTCCTTATTCCCTACACAGCATCACTTTTCAACGGTCTTTCAAGACTTTTCGGTATGGCATTCAATGTTGACTACACAGTCTGCGTAATAGCAATGGCAGTTGTAACAGGCATTTACGTTGTTGTGGGCGGCTATATGGCAACGGCAATCAATGACCTTATTCAGGGCGTTATCATGCTTGTTGGTATTGCAGCAGTTGTTATGGCAGTTCTTAAAACTCAGGGTGGCTTTACTGCTGCAGTTGAGGCGCTTTCTCAGATTCCTGCTGAAAATTCAGCACAGCAGGGTGCATTCACATCATTCTTCGGACCTGATTTGTTTAACCTGATGGGTGTTGTACTTCTCACATCACTTGGTACTCTCGGTCTTCCTCAGATGATTGGTAAATTCTATGCAATCAAGGATGAAAAATCAATCAGAACAGGCACAATTGTTTCAACAGTATTTGCTCTTGTAGTTGCAGGCGGATGTTATTTCCTCGGCGGCTTCGGCAGACTTTTTGCCGACAAAGCAGAATATGCGGCAGACGGTTCAATAATTTATGACAGTATTGTTCCCGGAATGCTTTACGGTTTATCAGATGTACTCATAGCAATTGTTGTTATTCTGGTGCTTTCGGCATCAATTTCAACTCTTTCAGCACTTGTTCTCACATCAAGTTCAACAATTACCCTTGATTTTATTTCATCTCTTCGCAAAAAAGACTTGAAAGAAAAGTCAAAATTGTCTATAATGAGAGTGTTTGTAGTATTGTTTATTGTTATATCAGCAGTAATCGCAATTATTCAGGCAAAATCAGCCGTTACATTTATTGCTCAGCTTATGGGTATTTCATGGGGTGCTCTTGCAGGCTCATTCCTTGCACCGTTCCTCCTTTCACTCTATTGGAAAAAGGTCACAAAGGTTGCAGTGGGTGTGAACTTTGTTTCAGGTGCAGGTATCATGGTGCTTAACATGGTTGCAAAGGATATTTTTCCCTCATTCTTACAGTCACCCCTTAATGCAGGTGTTCTTGCAATGCTGTTGGGATTTGTGATTGTACCTGTTGTAAGCCTTCTTACACAGAAAACTGTTGACGCAAATAAGGTTGACAAAACGTTTGAATGCTACGATGCAGAAGTAAAAGTAAAAAGCAAGCACATGCTTGAACAGAAATAAAGGAAGTAAGAAATGAAAACTAATTTTTTTCAGAAGGACATCGAAACGATGTCAAGAAAAGAGCTTGATGCACTTCAGCTCGAAAGACTTAAATGGATAGTTGATTACAGCATCAGAAATGTACCCTTCTATGCGGAAAGACTCGGAAAAGCAGGTGTTACTGCAGAAAAAATCAAGAGCCTTTCTGACATTCAGTACATACCTTTCACAACAAAAGCCGATATCAGGGATAACTACCCCTACGGACTTTTCGGTGCAAAGATGAAGGATATTGTACGTATTCATGCGTCAAGCGGTACAACAGGTAAACCTACAGTTGTAGGCTATACTAAAAATGATATCAATAACTGGAGTGACTGTGTTGCACGTCTTTCAGCAGCAGTAGGTGTTACTGACGAGGATGTAGCTCAGATTTCATTCGGTTACGGACTTTTCACAGGTGCTCTCGGTCTCCACTACGGTCTTGAAAAGCTTGGCTGTGCAGTTATTCCCGTATCAAGCGGTAATACAGAAAAACAGGCAATGCTCCTTAAGGATTTCGGTACAACAGTTCTTATCAGTACACCTTCTTATGCAATGTACATGAGTGAGGTTGCTCATGACATGGGAATTACAAATGATGAGCTTAAGCTCCGTATCGGCCTTTTCGGTTCAGAGGGCTGTACAATGGAGCTTCGTGATAAAATAGAAAAGGGCTTTGGTCTTTTCTCAACGGATAACTACGGCATGAGTGAGCTTATGGGCCCCGGTGTATCAGGTGAATGTGTTGAAAGAAACGGACTTCACTTTGCAGAAGACCATTTCCTTCCTGAAATCATTGACAGTGAAACAGGTGCAAGGAAAGATGCAGGTGAGGAGGGTGAGCTTGTTGTTACAACTCTCACCAAAGAGGGTATCCCCATGCTCCGTTACAGAACAAAGGATATCACAAAGCTTAATTACGATACTTGTAAATGCGGCAGAACTCATTGCCGTATGGAAAAGGTAGGCGGAAGAGCAGACGACATGCTTAAAATCAGAGGTGTTAATGTATTTCCGTCACAGATTGAATCGGTTCTTGCTCAGATTGACGGTATTTCACCTCACTATGAGCTTGTGCTGACAAGAAAGAATTATACAGACTATCTTGAAGTGAGAATTGAAATCAATGATGCATCACTTCTTGAAAACTACGGTAAGCTTGAAGAACTGAGAAACCTTGCTGTTGCAAAGCTTAAAACAGTTCTTGGAATCAGTGCAAAGGTTTCACTTGTAGCACCCCGTTCAATCAAGAGATATGAGGGTAAAGCAAGAAGAATAGTTGATAAGAGAAATGAGGCAGAATAAGTGAAAGAGATAATGATAGGCAACGCTGCAGTTGCCAGAGGTCTTTATGAAGCAGGCTGCGGTGTGGTTTCAAGCTACCCCGGCACACCCAGTACAGAAATTACTGAATTCGCAAGTGAATATAACGAAATTTACTGCGAGTGGGCACCCAATGAAAAGGTAGCGATGGAAGTTGCTTTCGGTGCATCTCTCGGCGGTAAAAGAAGTGCATGTGCAATGAAGCATGTTGGTCTCAATGTTGCAGCAGACCCCTTGTTCACAATGTCATACACAGGTGTAAACGGCGGTCTTGTTATCTGTGTTGCAGATGACCCCGGTATGCATTCTTCTCAGAATGAACAGGATTCACGTCACTATGCAATCGCATCAAAAATTCCTATGGTTGAACCTGCTGACTCAGCAGAAAGCCTTGAGTTTACAAAAAAAGCATTTGAAATTTCAGAGAAATATGATACTCCCGTTCTTCTCAGAATGTGCACAAGAATTGCTCATTCACAGAGCATTGTTGAGACATCAGAGAGAGTTGAAGCTCCTCAGAAGGAATACGAAAAAAATATCGGCAAATATGTTATGATGCCCGGTAACGCTAAAAAGCGTCATCCCTTTGTTGAAGAAAGAACAGAGCTTCTCAGAAAAGAAATTTCTGAAAGTGATATTTTCAACAGAGTTGAAATGGGTGGTACTGATATGGGTATCATTACTTCAGGTGCATCTTATCAGTATGTAAAAGAAATTTTCGGAGATAGCGTCAGCGTTCTCAAAATCGGTATGGTTCATCCCTTGCCTGTAGATAAAATCAAGGATTTTGCTTCAAAGGTAAAAAGACTTGTTGTTATTGAAGAGCTTGACGGTATTATCGAAACTCATTGCAGAAATAACGGCATTGAGGTTGAAGGTAAAGAGCTTTTCACAAATATCGGTGAATATTCACAGAAGACAATTGCTGAAGTTCTCGGCATGGAAAAGAAAGAAAGCATCTCACCTGATACGGCTCTTCCCGTACGTCCTCCCGTAATGTGTGCAGGCTGTCCTCACAGAGGTATGTTCTACACACTTTCACAGAATAAGGTGACAGTAAGCGGTGACATCGGATGCTACACTCTCGGTGCACAGCTTCCCCTTGGTGCAATTGATACAACTCTTTGCATGGGTGCATCAATTTCAGGACTTCACGGCTTCAACAAAGCAATGGGTGAAAAGGGTGAAAAGAAATCTGTTGCAGTTATCGGCGATTCAACTTTCATGCATTCAGGTATGACAGGTCTTGTAAATATTGCTTACAATGCATCAAATTCAACTGTTATTATCCTTGATAACTCAATCACAGGTATGACAGGTCATCAGCAGAACCCCACAACAGGTTATACAATCAAGGGTGACCCTGCTTCAAAAATTGACCTTGAATCATTCTGCCGTGCAATCGGTATCAACAGAGTAAGAGTGGTAGACCCCTACAATCTTCTCGAATGTGATAAGGTTCTCAAAGAAGAACTTGCAGCAGAAGAACCCTCAGTTATAATTTCAAGAAGACCTTGTGTTCTTCTCAAATATGTTAAGCCAAAGAAGCCTGTTAAGGTAGATATTGACAAGTGTAAGGGTTGTAAGAAATGTATGAAGCTCGGTTGCCCTGCAATCAGCATACATAACAAGAAAGCAGATATTGATGCAACACTCTGTGTAGGCTGCGGAGTTTGTGAGCAGCTTTGTGCATTTGATGCAATTGAAGGGGAGGAGTAATTGAGATGGAAACAAAAAGCATTATGATTGTCGGTGTCGGCGGTCAGGGTTCACTTCTCGCAAGTAAACTCCTCGGCAGAGTTCTTATGAACGAAGGCTACGACGTAAAGGTTTCAGAGGTTCACGGTATGAGCCAGAGAGGCGGCTCAGTTGTAACTTATGTAAGATTCGGTGACAAGGTTTATTCTCCCATTATTGAAGAGGGTGAAGCAGATTTTGTTATTTCCTTTGAAAAGCTCGAGGGTGCAAGATGGGCACATTGCCTTAAAAAGGGCGGTAAGCTTATTGTAAACACTCAGCAGATTGACCCTATGCCTGTAATTACAGGTGCTGCTGCTTATCCTGAAAATATTCTTGATGAGTTGACATCAAAAGGACTTGATATTGATGCAATTGATGCTCTTTCTCTTGCAGAAGAGGCAGGCTCATCAAAGGCAGTTAACGTTGTTCTCATGGGCAGACTTGCAAAGTATTTCCACATTGATTATGCAAAGTGGGAAAAAGCACTTGAGGAGTCAGTCAAGCCTAAATTTATTGACCTTAACAAAAAGGCTCTCAGTCTCGGATACAACTGTTAATCCGTCTGAAAAGTATAAAAAGGGAGGAAAGAACCGTGACAATTAATCAGTTATCAATTTTTGTTGAAAACAAAGCGGGTGCCCTCGGCGAAATCACTCATATCCTTGCTCAGGAAAACATCGACATCCGTGCAATGTCAATTGCAGATACAAAGGATTTCGGTATTCTTCGTCTTATCGTAAGTGATGAAGAAAAAGCAAAGGAAGCACTCAAAGCAAACGACTGCATCGTTTCAATCACAGAGGTTGTGGGCATTGCAATCACTGATGAACCGGGCAGTCTTGCAAAGGTTGTCGACATTCTTTATACAAACGGAATCAACGTTGAATACATGTACGCTTTCATTACTATTTCAAAGCAGTACGCTTATGTTGTTGTACGTGTTGAAGATAATGACAAGGCAATCGGAATCCTTGAGGCAAACGGCGTTAAGCTTGTAACTAAAGAAGATATTAAGAATCTTTGATTTGAATAAGACTTCGGCATACCCATGTCGAAGTCTTGTGTTATATAAAGGGGAGGAGAAAATATGAAAAAAGTTATTTCGGTTATTCTCGCAATAGTAATTGCATGTACGATGTCAGCGTCTGTTTACGGTACAACAGTAAAGGATGAACGCACACCTACTATCGTAGTTTCAGGTATGGATTTCACAGGACTTCGCATTGATTTAGGCAAAGAAACTGAGCGTAATCTTCTCGGGGAAATCAATGCAGGTGAAATTATTCTCACAATTGCAACAGGTCTTGTGAAAACGATGCTTATGATGGATGCAGAGGGCTTTACATCCTCACTTTTCACTTATGCATCAAAAATCCTTGAAGGCTATTCATTTGATGAAAATGGTGAATCTGTTTACGATGTATCACCTCACAATGAATATCCTCTTGCAGTAGAAAATTACGATAATCTTGCAAAGGCTGATGATGATTCATCTGCTGAAAAAGGAGTTGTAAAAAGCTGTATTGAAGCTTTCGGTGCAGACAGAACATATTTTTATTATTACGACTGGCGTCTTGATCCCTTTGATAATGCAGATGACCTGAATGAACTTGCCCAAACTGCAATGAAAGACGCAAATGCAGACAAAATCAACATCATCTGTTGCAGTATGGGTGGAGTTGAAACTCTGGCATACATGACAAAATACGGAACAAGTCAGATTAATTCCTGCACATTCCTCTGCTCAACTGTTTACGGGGCTTATGTTGTAAGTGATGTTCTTCAGGGTAAAATCAAACTCACACCCAATTCAGCAATGAATTTCCTTTCATCTCTTGCAGGTAAAGACTCGGAAATTGTTCTCGGAGTTCTTAAATATACAGGTATCGGCTACCTTGTAGGCTCACTTGCAGGACTTCTTGTTGATAACCTTAAGGAAGGTGCTTTCAACGAGGTTCTCAAACCCAATTTTGCAACAATGCCGGTACTGTGGGCACTTGTTCTTCCTGATGAATATAAGGCTGCAAAAGACTATTGCTTCGGCGGTGAAGAAGAGAAGTATGCAAAGGTAATTGAAAAAGCAGAAAGACTTCAGGAAATGATGAAAAACCGTAACGCAATGCTCGATGAAGCAGTCAAAAACGGTATGAAGATTTCATTCGTTTCAAACTATAACAAAGCACTTGCTCCTGTTTACGAAAGAAGTGAAACTCAGGGTGACGGAGTTCTTGAAACTGCACTTATGGCAGGCGGTGCAACAGTTGCAAATCTCGGCAAAACACTTGATGTGAAAGAGGGTAAATATGTATCAGCCGATAAGGTGATTGATGCATCAACTTGTCTTTATCCTGAGTACACATGGTTTGTCAAGGATGCACCTCATATTGCATGTCGTTACGATTCTACATACAGCGATTTTATAATTTTCCTTGTAACAAGCGAAAATCAACCTACAATTGATACAAATTCGCTTTATCCACAGTTTATGTATGCTGATGAGGGACAGAATGTCTATGCGCTTAAATAATTGGATGAAAAATATCGGGGATGAAAAATTGCTTCGGGATTTCAACATCCCCGGCACACATGATAGCGGTACAAAATATTGTCAGTTTTCACTTTTTTCACGTTGTCAGAATAAAACCATATCTGAACAGCTTCAGCTTGGTGTGAGAGTTTTTGACATAAGAGTGGACAAAATGACCCTTGTCCATGGTTTCTGCAAATGCAGAAAAAATCTTTTCGGAAAAATTCTTACCCTTAACGATGTTATCGGTGATATGTTTTCTTTTCTCAAGGAAAATCCGTCTGAAACAATTCTGATGATGTTCAAAATGGATAACGGACAAGACAGTTCACTTTGCTTCGATTTACTTTATGATAATTTCATAAAAACAAATCCTGACAAGTGGTATCTTGAAGAAAAAATCCCCATGCTCGGTGAAGTAAGGGGAAAGATTGTTCTTCTCAGAAGAACAGAAAGCAAGCATGAAAAAGCGGGGATTGATTTTTGTGCCATGCCTTATCACGGTGACACAAAAGTAACAGGTTGGGACAGCTTTTCACCAAACGGTGTTGATGATGTAATCATTCAGGATAGATACAGGCTCATGAAGAAAAAGAAATGGGAAAAAGCCGTAAAACCCTTGCTTGAAGCAGGAGAAGGTTTAAAAGGCAGTATGATTTTCAACTTCCTTTCAACTGCAGGTTTTCCGTTGATGCCGTTCTTAAATTCATCTTATGTAAACAGTCAGTTCATGAAATATCCCCTTGTAAAGGGCAATTATTACGGTGTACTATTGCTTGACTTTGTCAATGAAAGACTGACAGAAAAAATTATTGAAACCAATTTCAATTAAAACAATAAATTATAATTTATCGTTCAGAAATTAATTTGAAAAATCGGCTCCCTTGTGTAAAGGGAGCTGTCGTTTTGCAACGCAAAATGACTGAGGGATTGTTTATAACATCAACATTTTACAACCCCTCCGTTTTGTTTTCAACAAAACACCTCCCCTTACACAGGGGAGGCAGTCAGGTGCACAGATAAATTAATAATTTATCGTTGAGGTCAATTTAACCATTGTAGGGCTCGGCGTCCTCGACGAGCCGTTAGTTTTATATAAATTTCGCGGACGGTCGAGGACGCCCGTCCCTACGAAAAGTCGCATAATATCAATGG
>JAFXFI010000084.1 GCA_017520635.1 Clostridia bacterium | reverse complement strand
GCCTGCATGATAACCCCATGCAGTATCGAAATAGTTAATCCCCTTTTTTAATGCGTAGTCAACCATTTTACGTGTTTCGTTTTCTTCAATGAAAGGATTTCCGTAGCCGTCACCGGGAAGTCTCATACAACCCATGCCAAGAGATGAAAGTTTTTTGCCTTTAAAATCTTTGTAAATCATATCTGTACCTTATAACATGCTTATCTGTTCTTCTGCTTCACCTGCATCCTCTGCACTGAGAAGCATACCTAAAGCCGGAAGATTCTTCGTTTTATATCTGTAGGGCTTTGCAAATTCACCCTGCTTATAATCTCTCACCTCGTAAAGCTTCTGTCCTTTTTTCAGAGTCATTACAGAAACACCGATTGTATCTTTTGTTGTTTTGGGAGTGATTACACCTGTGTGGATAAGAAGATGTCTTCCTGCAGAAGAAATAAGCACAACTTCCTTATCTTCTTCAATATATTTCACACCTACCAAGGGAGATTTATCGCTGTAAGCCTTGATAAGCTTTTTACGGTTTGTTTTTGTTTCGTAAGATTTAAGGTCAACCTTTGCAACCTTACCGTTTTCAAAGAAGAACATTACGTAGCCTTTATAATCCTGAGTTGCAATCATGTGAATTGCAGTTTCGCCTTCTTCCATATCAAGACGGGAGCCCACAAATTCACCAAGGTTACTTGCCTTTGTTTCGTCAAAGTCGTTTGCCTTTGCTTTATAAACCTGACACTTGTTTGTGAAGAAAAGAAGGTCTGTTCTGTTTGAGGTTTCAACCATTTTGATAACCTCGTCACCTTCTTTGAGCTTATGCTCGCCTGAGCTTTTCTGCCATGAGAGAGGAAGAATTTTTTTGAAATAGCCTTCCTTTGTGAAGAAGAGAATAACGGGATAATCGGGAATTTCTTCCTCTTTTTCTTCGTCTTCAACTTCATCAATGTAGATAATTTCACTCTTTCTGTCCTGACCGTGTTTATTGGCAACATCTTTAAGTTCAGCAACAATAAGCTTTTTGATTTTCTGCTTACTTGAGAGGATATCTTCAAGCAGAGCAATGTTTTCTTCAAGGTTTTCAATATCCTTGATTCTTTTGAGAATATACTCTTTATTCAGATGACGGAGCTTGATTTCAGCCACATATTCTGCCTGAATTTTGTCAATGCCGAAGCCTATCATCAAGTTGGGAACAACTTCTGCTTCTTCTTCCGTGTTACGGATAATCTGAATTGCCTTGTCAATATCAAGAAGGATTTTTTCAAGACCTTTGAGAAGATGAAGTCTGTCCTTACATTTCTGAAGGTCAAATTCAAGACGTCTTCTTACACAGTCAGTTCTGAATTCAATCCATTCGTGAAGAATCTGTCTGACACCAAGAACTTTAGGCATTCCCTTGATAAGAACATTGAAGTTACAGGAGAATGTATCTTCAAGAGGAGTAGATTTGAAAAGCTTTGACATAAGCTTTTCAACATCTGTGCCTGTTTTTACGTCAATTGTGATTTTAAGACCTTTCTTGTCTGTTTCATCACGTATGTCTTTAATCTCCTTGAATGAACCTTTTTTGACAAGCTCAATGATTTTATCAATAATTGCCTCGGCAGTTGTGGTTGTGGGGATTTCCGTAATATCAATACACTTATTTACTTTATCGTAAGTATATTTTGAACGGATTTTAACTGAGCCACGGCCCGTTTCAAAGATACTGTGAAGAGCATCTCTGTCATAAATTACCTGAGCACCACCCACAAAATCGGGACATTTGAGAGTTTCAAACAAATCTGCATCAGGATTTTTAATAAGTGCAATTGTAGTTTCGCAGATTTCACGGAGATTAAATGAACAGATGTTACTTGCCATACCAACTGCAATACCTAAGTTTGCGTTTGTAAGGATTGTAGGTACAGACACAGGGAAAAGTAACGGCTCCTGAGTTGTGTTATCGTAGTTGGGGACAAAGTCAACCGTGTTTTTGTCAATATCCTTAAAAAGCTCTGCTGCAAAGGATGAAAGCTTTGCCTCAGTATAACGTGATGCTGCATACTGCATATTCTTTGAATACGCCTTACCGAAGTTACCCTTTGAGTCTACAAAGGGATGAAGAAGTGACTCATTACCCTTTGAAAGACGCACCATTGTTTCGTAAATCGGTCCGTCACCATGGGGGTTAAGCTTCATTGTAGCACCGACAATGTTTGCAGATTTAGTTCTGTTACCTGTAAGTAAACCCATTTTATACATTGTATAAAGGAGTTTTCTGTGAGAGGGTTTCATACCGTCAATTTCGGGAATTGCACGGGAAACAATAACGCTCATTGCATAGGGCATGTAGTTTTCTTCAAGAGTTTCTGTAATTTTCTGCTCAACCACAATACCTGCGCCTAAAATGTGTGCATTTGGGTTTGTGTCTTCCGTAGCACGTTCAACTTCTTTTTTCTTTCTTGCCATTACCTCTCACCTCCTCAGTTTAAGTCTGTAATATCAAGATACTTATATCCGTCGTTTGCGATATGGTCTTTTCTGCCCTGAAGATTATCACCGAGAAGAAGTTCAAAAGTTTCTGCCATTTTCTCTGCATCATCAGGCTCAACCTGAATAAGTCTTCTTGTTTTAGGGTTCATTGTTGTCAGCCACATCATGTCAGGATCGTTTTCACCGAGACCCTTTGAACGCTGGATTGTATATTTCTGATTGCCGATTTCTTCAAGTGCATCGGCTTTTTCTTTTTCTGTATATGCAAACCACACCTGGTCCTTACATTGAATTTCATAAAGTGGCGATTCTGCAATAAACACTTTACGTGCTTCAATGATTGAAGGCATAAGTCTGTAAATCATTGTAAGAATAAGTGTTCTTATCTGATAGCCGTCAACGTCAGCATCGGTACAGATAATGACTTTATTCCAGAGAAGGTTGTCCAAGCTGAAATTTGAAAGCTCTTTATGCTTCTTTGAATTGACTTCAACACCGCAACCGAGAACCTTAATCAGGTCAGTAATGATTTCACTTGAGAAAATCTTGTTATAGTCAGATTTGAGACAGTTGAGAATTTTACCACGTACCGGAATAATTGCATGAAACTCAGAGTCACGAGCCTGTTTACAAGCACCCAATGCTGAGTCACCTTCCACGATGAAGATTTCTCTTTCTTCAACATTACGGCTGCGGCAGTCAACAAACTTCTGAACTCTGTTTTTGAAATCATTACTTGCTTTAAGAGTCTTTTTAAGTGTTGTACGTGTGGCTTCTGCTTTCACACGCGAACGCATGTTAATAAGAATCTGGTCTGCAATTTTATCTGCTTCCATTTTATTTTCAATGAAATAAATTTCAAGCTGATGTCTGAAGAATTCAGTCATTGCATCCTGAATGAATTTATTTGTAATTGACTTCTTAGTCTGATTTTCGTAAGAAGTAAGAGTTGAGAAAGAACTGATTACAATTACGAGACAGTCTTCAATATCCTGAAAAGTGATTTTTGAGTCAGATTTTGTATATTTACCACTCTGTTTAAGGTAGTTATCTATCTGATAAGTAAAGGCATTTCTCACAGCTTTATCGGGAGCACCGCCGTGTTCAAGGAAGCTTGAGTTATGGAAAAATTCTTTCTTCTGTTTTTTGTTTGAGAAACAGAGTGAAGCGTTAATTTTTACCTTATAATCACTTAAGTCCTCACGGTCACGGCCCACTCTTTCAGCATGCCAGGTCTGAATTCCTGTGAAAGCATCTTCTTCGCCTACAAATTCTTTGACGTAATCTTCAATGCCGTTTTCGTAAACATATTCAAAAGTTTCAAAACCACGTGAAGTCTGATTTTTAAGGATAAATTTTATGTTTGCATTGACAACAGACTGCTTCTGCATTGTCTCCTGAAAATATTCAAGAGGAATGTTGATGTCTGTGAAAACCTCCAGGTCAGGACGCCATTTGATACGTGTACCTGTGTTGCGTTTATTATAAGGTTCTTTTATAAGCTCACTTGCAACTTCACCTTTTTTGAAGTGAATTTCGTATCTGTGGCCGCCGTAGAAAATTTCAGCGTCCATATATTCCGATGCGTACTGAGTTGAAGTAAGACCCAAGCCGTTCAGACCGAGAGAGTATTCATAACTGCCTCCGTCTGAGTTTGTATCATACTTGCTTCCTGCATACAGCTCACAGAAAACAAGCTCCCAGTTATATCTCTTTTCTTTTTCATTATAGTCAACGGGCAAACCGCGACCGAAGTCCTGAACTTCAATTGAGCCGTCAAGGAAACGTGTAACCACGATTTTGTCACCGTAGCCTTCACGGGCTTCGTCAATTGAGTTTGACAGAATTTCAAAAAAAGCATGTTCACAGCCTTCAAGACCGTTAGAGCCGAAAATAACTCCTGGACGGAGTCTGACTCTGTCTGCACCTTTAAGCTGAGAAATATTACTGTCGTTATAAGTTGATTTTTTAGCCATTCTTATGACAATCCTTTCAACACTAAATAAACATTTAATCTATTGTATTATACACTACATGTTGTTTTTTGTCAAATTATAGAGCACAAGAAAAGACCACATTTCGGGACTTTCATCCCATGTGGTCTTTATTTATTATTGAATTTTATTTTTAAGATATTCTCTTACTTCTGAGGCAAGGTAAAGTGAACCGCAGACAGCAACAAGATTATCTTTTTTGAGATTGAATGCTTTGTCAATTGCTTCAAAGGGATTTGAAAAAGCATAGACTTCAGAACAATATTTTTTGCAGATTTCTGCAAGGTCATTGCATTTCATTGCTCTTGGGTTTGAACATTCTGTTGCAATCATAACCTTTGCATTTGATGAAAGATTTTTAACAGAGATGTCAACATCCTTGTCTGCCATCATGCTGACGACAACAATGTTTTCTTCAAAAAGAGAAAGAACTTTTTTCATCATCTCTGTTCCGCTTTCGTTGTGTCCCCCGTCAAGAATAATCTTTTCCGAGAGAAACTCAACTCGTGCAGGCATTGTTGTGCTTTCGATACCTTTCTTTATTGCATCTTCATTCACACCAAGTCTGAGTGCAGTTTCAACCGCTGTGAGCATATTGTAAATCTGATGTTCACCGAAAAGATGAAGTGTAAGTTCAACATCCTTATACTTTACAACTGTCCTTTCAAATGTACACTCTTCAATTTCAAGAAGTGACAAATCGGGAACAAAGAGAGAATTGTTTTTCTCCCCTGTGGTTTCTCTGATTTTTTTAATAACCTCAAATTCCTGGAAAGGATATGCAACTGTAATTGAATTTTCCTTGATAATACCGCATTTCTGCTCTGCAATTTCAGTCAGAGTATTGCCGAGAACGTCTGTATGGTCAAAGGAAATTGAAGTAATTACAGATGCAAGAGGTTTTTCCACCACGTTTGTTGAGTCAAGCAGACCACCCAAACCAACTTCAAGAACTACAATATCGCATTTTTCCGTGTTATAAAAATCAAATGCCATTGCAGTAATAATTTCAAATTCTGTAGGCTCAATACCTTCATTATTGAGTTCTTCAACAATGGGCTTGATTTTTTCAGTAAGTAATGCAAGTTTTTCATGAGGAATCATTTCACCATCAACCTGAATTCTTTCGCAGAAATCCACGATGTAAGGTGATGTGAAAAGACCTGTTTTTTTACCCTCTGCACGGAAAATGTTGGAAATCATTGTTGAAACACTGCCCTTGCCGTTTGTACCTGCAACGTGAACAATCCGCAGATTTTTCTGCGGATTGCCAAGTTTTTTAAGCAATGCTTCAATGCGTTCAAGTCCCGGCTTTGAGCCGAATTTCAGAAATGAATGGATATATTCCAAAGCATTGTCGTAAGTCATAATTTATACTCCGAGAGATGCGATACTTTCATCAAGCATCTTAATCTTTTCTGTAAGTTTTGCAGCTGCTTCTCTCTGACCCTCAACAACCTTTTCAGGTGCTTTTGCAACGAAGCCGGGGTTATTAAGTTTGTTCATTACAAAGTCAAGGTCTTTCTGTGCTGCTGCACGTTCTTTTTCAAGTCTTGCTTTTTCAGCTTTGAAGTCAACAAGCTCATCCATGGGGATAAACATTTTTGCGTCTGCAGTAATAATTGAAACTGCACCCTGAAGGTCGAAGTTTTCACCAACTGTAACATCAGATGCACTTGCAAGTCTCTGCATGAACACACCTGCTTTTGAGAAAGTATCTTTGAAATCGCTTTCAATGTAGATATGTGCTTTCTTTGAAGGTGGAACGTTCATTTCTGCTCTGCGGTTACGTACTGCACGGACTGCATCCATGATTCTGCCCATTTCAGTTTCTTCTGTTTTGAAAACAAGGTTTTCGCTGAACTTGGGATATTCGCTTATCATGATTGCTTCGCCGTCATGGGGAAGTGTCTGCCAGATTTCTTCTGTAATGAAAGGCATGAAAGGATGAAGAAGCTTGAGAATGTCTGTAAACACATACACAAGAACTGCTCTTGCAGTTTTTGCACCTTCGCCACCTGCCTGAAGACGGATTTTTGCAATTTCAATATACCAGTCGCAGAAGATATCCCAGATGAAGTCATAAAGCTTCTGAACTGCCATGCCAAGCTCGAAGTTTTCAAGGTTGTTTGTAACATCACGTGCAAGGTCGTTAAGAAGACTGAGAATCCATTTATCTTCAAGTGCAAGGTCTTCGGGAATATGTGCTGAGGGTTCATTTTCATCAAGGTTCATGAGAATGAATCTTGCAGCATTCCAGAGTTTGTTTGCAAAGTTACGGCTTGCTTCAACCTTATCGTCTGAGAAACGCATGTCATTTCCGGGGCTGTTACCTGTAGCAAGAGTAAATCTCAAAGCATCAGCACCGTATTTGTCAATAATTTCAAGGGGATCAATACCGTTACCGAGAGATTTTGACATCTTTCTGCCCTGAGCATCACGCACAAGGCCGTGGATAAGTACATCGCTGAAGGGCTTTTCACCCATATATTCAAGACCTGAGAAAATCATTCTTGAAACCCAGAATGTGATAATATCGTAGCCTGTTACAAGAGTGCTTGTGGGATAGTAACGTTTAAGATCAGTTGTTTCATCGGGCCAGCCGAGAGTTGAGAAAGGCCACAATGCTGATGAGAACCATGTATCGAGTGTGTCGGGGACCTGATAAACCTTACCGCCACATTTAGGACATGAATCGGGTGCAGTTTTTGCAACTGTGATTTCACCGCATTCCTCACAGTAATATGCAGGAATTCTGTGACCCCACCAGAGCTGACGTGAAATACACCAGTCACGGATATTTCTCATCCAATGGAAATAGTTTTTATTGAATCTTTCGGGAATGAATCTGATATCGCCGTTTTCAACTGCTTCAATTGCAGGTTTTGCAAGGGGTTCCATTTTAACGAACCACTGAAGTGAAACTCTGGGTTCAACAGTTGTTCCGCAACGGTAGCAAGTACCTACGTTATGGCTGTAATCCTCAATTCTGACAAGTGCACCCTCTTCTTCAAGGTCTTTGACAATTGCTTTTCTTGCCTCAAAGCGGTCCATACCTGCGTACTTGGGATAATCTTCAGTAATTTTTGCATCATCTGTCATTACGTTGATAATGGGCAGATCATGACGTTTGCCGACTTCAAAGTCGTTGGGGTCATGTGCAGGAGTGATTTTAACAACACCTGTACCGAAGTCCATTTCAACATAATCATCTGCAACAACGGGAATCTCACGGTGAACGATAGGAAGAATAAGTGTTTTTCCGATAATATCCTTATATCTTTCATCATTGGGGTTAACTGCAACTGCTGTATCGCCGAGAAGTGTTTCGGGACGTGTTGTTGCAAGCTCAACATAACCTGAACCATCCTTGAGAGGATAACGGAGATGCCAGAAATGTCCTGCCTGATCTTCATATTCAACCTCAGCATCTGAAATTGATGTCAGACAATGAGGACACCAGTTGATAATTCTTTCGCCTCTGTAGATAAGTCCCTTTTCATAAAGACGGCAGAAAACTTCAAGAACAGCCTTTGAGCAGCCTTCGTCAAGTGTGAAACGTTCTCTGTCCCAGTCACATGATGAACCGAGTTTTTTGAGCTGCTCGATAATACGACCGCCGTAAGTTTTTTTCCAGTCCCATGCTCTTTCAAGGAAACCGTCTCTGCCGATATCTTCTTTTGTGATACCTTCTTTTCTCATTGCTTCAACGATTTTTGCTTCTGTTGCAATTGAAGCATGGTCTGTGCCGGGAAGCCATAATGTATCATAACCCTGCATTCTTCTGAAACGGATAAGGATATCCTGCAGAGTATTGTCAAGTGCATGTCCCATATGAAGCTGACCTGTAATGTTGGGTGGCGGAATTACAATTGTGTACGGATTTTTGCTTTCATCGGGTTCAGCGTGAAAGTATTTTCCGTCAAGCCAGAATTTATAAATCCTGTCCTCAACATTATTAGGATCATATTGTTTAGCAAGTTCTTTTGCCATAATTTTCATCCCTTTACTTTAATTAGTTATATACCATAACATTATCCCATTTATTCACCTTTTTGTCAATATTGTTTTACCAATATTTTTGGAATTATTGACACTTGAGAGATATAGTTATATAATATATAAGATAAATTTTACTTCAGAGAGATGTTTTTATGTTACCAAAGAGAATTTATGCAGAAATTAACCTTGATGCAATTTGTAACAATGTAAAAGAAACGATGAAAACTGTAGGCGAGAATGTTGATGTACTTGCTATAATCAAGGCCGACGCTTACGGTCACGGTGCTTTACGTACTGCAAAGGCTTTGTCTGAAATGGGAATAAGTAACTTCGGTGTTGCTACAGCTGAGGAAGCAATGCAGCTGAGAAAAAACGGTATTGACGGCAAAATCCTTATTCTCAACTATACATTTGAAGAAAGCTACGTAAGACTCATTGACAATGCAATTACAAGCACGGTTTTTGAATACAGCCATGCAAAAAGGCTCAATGACATTGCTGCAATTCTCGGTAAAAAGGCTGACGTGCATATCAAGCTTGACACAGGTATGGGCAGAGTAGGTTTTGTACCGTCTGATGAAAGCTTTGAAACCGTGAGAAAAATTTATAACCTTGAAAATATTACTGTCAGCGGTATTTACACACACTTTGCATGTGCTGACATGGAAGATAAGACAATGACATTTGAGCAGATTGAAAAGTTTGATTCCTTCTGCAAAAAGCTTGAAGAAAACGGAATTGATATTCCCACAAAGCATCTCTGCAACTCTGCAGGTATTATGGAATTTCCATCTGCTTATGCAAACATGGTGAGAAACGGAATTATCACTTACGGACTTTATCCGTCTGATGAAGTTGATAAAACAAAAATTTCTCTCACCCCTGCTATGAGTATAAAAAGCCACATTGTCTACGTAAAAGATGCACCTGCTGATTTTACTGTAAGCTACGGTGCAACTTATGTAACTGAAAAGGAAACTAAAATTGCAACTATCCCCATCGGTTACGCTGACGGATACCCCAGAAGTCTTTCAAATAAAGGTAGGGTTCTTATCAAAGGAAAATCTGCACCCATTATCGGCAGAGTTTGTATGGACCAGATGATGGTTGACGTAACTGACATTGAAGACGTCAAACAAGGTGATGTTGTTACAATTGTTGGCACTGACGGTGATGAAAGAATTACGGTTGAGGAACTCAGCAACATGTCAGGCTCATTCAATTATGAATTCGTCTGCAACATCAATAAGCGCGTTCCCAGAGTTTATATCAAAAACGGAAAGGTTTCCGAAATTGTTGACCTGATAAAATAATCATAACGATAAAAAAGAGCCGTGAAAAAACTTGCGTTTTTCATGGCTCTTTCTACATTTCCTTTATTACCAAAGTGGTTTTGCGCCTTTAGCGTGAGCATTCATAAGAGCAACGTCAATTGCATTGACAACTGCATCACCGTTTATATTTGCACAGTCAAGCTCATAACCTGCAAGATTGAAATATCCTTTTGCATAAGCATTTGCACGTGCTACGTCAATAGCATTCACTTTGCCGTCACCTGTAATATCACCGCAAAGATGAATTTTTGCATCAACAGAAACTGCCTTATCATTAACCGAAACATCATATGTGCGTGGAGCATGATTTTCCCTTAAAACAGTCATTGTATACTCACCTTTTACAACGAAATCAAAGAAAAATTCAGCGGTCTTACCACCGTATACCGTTGTTGTATACGTATATCCTGTTTTATCTTTGGGAGTAAGCTCAACTGTAACTGCTTCACTTTCATTACTAAAGCCTGTTATTATGCCGCTGACTGCAAACCCTGTAAGCTTATCAACAATATCATCAATATATGAATCACCGCAGCCTTTGCACGTATAAGTTGTGTAGCCCTGTTCTTCACGTGTAGGAGGTGTCACAACCGCCATATAATCATGACCTGCCGGAACAAATTCCTGTACTGCTAATATTTCATCGCAAACTGCACATTTCTTACCTTCCGTGAGACCTGATGTTGTACATGTAGGTGCTACCGATGGAATAATTACTTCTGTGTGTCCCGGAGCAGGAATTTTTCTTTCTTGCATATATGCTTCACATACTGAACAGAAAAGCTCTTCTACACCCTCTGTTTCACAATCAGGTGCAGTTTTTTCTCTCCATTCACCTGCCGTGTGACCAAGCTCCGATACGAAATCTGATGTATATTCATGAGAGCATCGTGTACATGTGTAAATTGTACAACCCTGCTCTGTACATGTGGGTGCAACTGCTTCTTTAGAGTAATCATGTCCCAAAGCAGGAATTTTTGTTGTAACACGTGAAAGCTCTTTACCGCAAACCGTACATGAAACAACAGTATCGTATGAACCGTCTTCTTCACAGGTCGGTTCAAAAGTATTCTGTGTTTCTTCCTTTTCTGTGTGACCTGTGGCGGGCACAATAACTTCTTCCCTGCTTACTTCAGCACCGCAGACTGAACAGTAAACAACAGAATCAAAGGATCCCTCAGCTTCACATGCGGGAGATTGTTCATCTTCTTTTATTGGTTCTGCATTTTTGTGACCTGCTGGTTCAACATAATCTGCCACATAACTGTCATCGCATCTTGAACAGGTGTATGTTGTATAACCTTTTTCCGTGCATGTGGGAGAAGTTACTTTTCCCACGTATTTATGACCAAGCTTCGGCACTGTTGTTTTTACACGTGACATTTCTTTTTCGCAAATAAAGCAATATGTAACTGTTTCATAAGAGCCGTCATTTTCGCAATCGGACTTAATTCTGTTTTCTGTAACAACATCACCCTCTATATGTCCGTAAGCAGGAACTGTAACCTTATTTCTTGATATTTCCTCACCGCAGACCTCACAGTAAATTACCTCATCGTAAGAGCCGTCATTTTCGCAATCGGACTCGATTCTGTTTTCTGTAACAACATCGCCCTCTATATGTCCGTAGGCAGGAACTGCAATTTTCTCTCTTGATAATTCTTCTCCACATACTTTACAGTAAATGACCTTATCGTATGAGCCGTCGTTTTCACAGTCCTCTTCCTTATAATTTTCTTCAACTGCTGCTGCTTTTTCGTGTCCAAGAGCTTCCACAAAATCCGCTGTGTATGAATAGTCGCATTCTGTGCATGAATATTTTGTATAACCTGTTTCTGTGCAGGTAGGTTCAATTATCTCTGTCTGATAATAATGCTTGGCAGTACTCGTTGCATAGCTGATATTTGTATAGCTGACTGATTCTGCTGTAGTACCATAAACCTCACCTGTTGTCATACCGACAGCAAGAAGACCTGTTTTGTTTGTAGCAGTTTTTGCCCAATCTGAACTGATGAACACACTCACAAGTGCATCTGACACATCAACAAGTGCTTTAAGCTCAAAAGTAATGAAAACGTCATTCTGCGGCTTTGCATAAGTGTCATCATCTTCAATTTCCATAGGATTGAAGGATGCAGTTATATAAGCAACACCGTACTGTGCTTTTGCCGCATCAGTATTCCATTTTTCAGGATTTGATGTTTTGTCAAAGCCCTGCTGTCTGTCAGCTCTGCCTCCGAAGGTATAGCCTCTGCTTGAAAACATAGGTGCAACAGTATAATAGCTTTTGTTTGCTGTATTACCCACAACTTCAAACTGTGTTTTATCAAAAAGTATGGGAAGCTGTACATTGGTTATGTAAAAGTTAGAAGTAAGCATAACAGTTACGGTAAGAATATCACCTGCAGAAAGCTTTTTATCGCTAAGGTCAACAAGTATATCTGCATCTGCCTTTGAAACATCAAACTTGAGATTTTCCAATGCTTCTTCAAGCTCATCTGCCCAACCGTCAACTACAGACTGTTCAGAAGAAGTGAGATTAAAATCAATTTTCTCAATAACAGAATCTAATAAATCAAGACTCTCATCCATATAAATTGAACGGTCAAGGTTTTGAGCCTGACTGAGAAATGAGTTAATTTCTTTATAATCAGCAACGCTCTCGGCATAACCTGACACAGGCATAATTGAAAGAACCATTATTGCTGAGAGAAGCACTGCTAAAATTTTCTTTGAAATTTTCATATTACCGCCTCTTTTCCGAAGTTATAATAATAAATTACATACTTATTATATCATTATTTCTTTAAAAGCACAACACCTGTTAAAACATCTGTGTTTTACAATTCGTTACAAGCATAAAATAACCTGCAATCTCCTCAGGAGAATACTTCATCTTGTTATCAATCCACCATTTTACGGTTTCAACAAATGCCGATGAAATGAAATTTATACGAAAGTCTTCCGGCAATTGTTTCATGTTTTCATTTTCAAAAAGAAATGACTCACTTTTAATAAGCTTCAGAAGTCCATCCTTAAAATAACGAAGAAAAATCTCATTGTTCTGACATGAAAGCAGTTCAAGAATACTGTTGTCATTCTTTTTAAGATGCTGAAATAAATGAAGAAAAACAGAATCAGGTGCGTCACATTCAAAAATATGCTTGTGATTATTCAGTTTTCCTTCCACACTATCAAAAATATGACAAAACAATTCTTCGCAAAGCTCCTTCAGCAAGTAATCCTTTGTTTCAAAATGAGCGTAAAATGTGGCTCTGCCCACATCTGCACGATCTATAATTTCACCTACTGTAATATGACTGAAGCTCTTTTCTGAAAGCAATTCCGAAAAAGCCTTAAATATTGCTTCCCTGCTTTTTCTCTGACGTCTGTCCATGGTTTCCTCCATACAAATTACGCAAATTGTTCAGTAACATACATTTTAATAAAAACATATATTGTAATCGGAACAGTTTAATTATAACATAATATTGAACAAAATGTTCGATATCATACAAATTATACCATTACAAAAAATAAATGTCAACTCAGGAGGAAATATGAAAACTTCAAAAAATATTTTAATTGCTTTTCTGCTGAACCTTTTCTTTGCGGTATTTGAATTTTTCGGCGGTGTTTTTACAGGAAGCGTAGCTATCATTTCTGATGCGGTTCATGATATGGGAGATGCCGCAAGTATCGGAATTTCTTATTTGCTTGAAAAGAAAAGCAAAAAACAGCCGGATGAAAATTATACTTACGGATATTCCAGATACTCGGTAATCGGCGGTGTTATAACAACTCTCATTCTCCTTTTCGGATCTCTTGCTGTAATTGTGAATGCAATAAACAGAATGTTCAACCCTCAGGAAATCAACTATAACGGTATGATTGTATTTGCAATTATCGGCGTTATTGTGAACTTTATTGCAGCTTATTTCACACGTAATGGAGAGTCAATTAACCAGAAAGCTGTTAATCTTCATATGCTTGAGGATGTATTAGGTTGGTGTGTTATACTTGTGGGTGCAATAGTAATGCACTTTACAGACTTTTCGATTATTGACCCGCTTATGTCAATTGCCGTTGCGGTTTTTATAATTATAAATACGGTCAGGCACCTTAAAGAAATACTTGACTTATTCCTTGAAAAAGTACCTGAAGGAATCGCGGTTTCAGAAATTAAAAAGCATCTCTGCGAAATTGACGGAGTTAAGGATGTACACCACATTCACATACGCAGTATGGACGGATATCACATCTACGCTACAATGCATATTGTTGCAATCGGTAATAACCGAGAGATAAAGGAAAAAGTAAGAAAAGAGCTTACAGAACACGGAATTGTTCACGCAACACTCGAGCTTGAGGATGAAGAGGAGCATTGTCATAATGAAAGTTGCGTGGTACAATATAAAAGCACCAGCCATCATCACCATCATCATTAATTGCAGATGTGTGGGTAAAATATATCCGGAAGTGATAAAATGAATAATAATGTTTTTGAAAAAATTTATGATGTGGTAAGACAGATACCTTGCGGTAAGGTTGCAACCTACGGTCAGGTTGCTCTCCTTGCAGGAAATCCGCGTTGGGCACGGGTTGTAGGCTATGCTTTGCATGTTAACCCCGACCCTGAAACAATAAAATGCCACAGAGTTGTCAACAGAAACGGCGAAGTTTCAAAGGCATTTGCTTTCGGTGGTGAAAACATGCAGATTACGCTTCTTGAAGAAGAAGGTGTAACTGTAATAAATGGTAAGGTTGATTTAAAAATTTATCAATGGTAAAAAAGTAACACCGAAGGTTTTCCAAAACCTTCGGTGTTTAAATAACTCAATTAATTATTTGCTTTCTTCGTTTTTCTTAGCCTGTTCTGCAGCATAAGCTTCTTCGATCATTCTCTGCTCTTCCTGCTTTTTACGTTCTTCTTCCATTTCAGCAGCCATCTTAGCAGCTTTTTCTGCAATTTCCTGTTTTCTCTTTTCTGCAGAAGATTTAACCACGATGGGGTTCTTCTTAATCATGAGATTGATAACTATAGGAGCAATTGCAAGGAGAATGAGGATGGGATAACCGAATGAAAGTGATGCTGAGAATGCACCTTCACCGAGAACTGATGCAAACTGTGAGCCTGAAACAAGGAACAGAACACCGCTTAATATGTAACAAGCGAGAGCTGAACATGAGAAGCCCAGGTTACGCTGAATACCTTTGGGTGAGCATGAAAGGAAGAGAAGGATAAATCCTACCAATGATCCTACTGCACCGAGAGCAATAAATACAATTGAAAGTGCGAACAGAATAACTGCAAGTGACAGCGATTCTGATGAGAACATTCCGAGAAGACCTTCGAAATCCATTGTTGAAACTGCATTATAGAGTGTAATCGCATTAATTGAAAATTCCTCTGAAACAAAAGGAACATTAACTGCAAGCTTTGCAAGAGGAAGGAACAACGGACCGATGGGAATAAGGCTGAGAACAATTCTTGCAATAGCAAGCTTAGAGCCGATGTAAGAAGCCTTTGCTCTGTCGAGCATTGCATACATCTTGTTAAGAGATATCTCGGCAGTTTTAACGTCATTTTCAAGACGCTCCTGCATACCGTGATAGAAAATGTTTACATTACAGTTGGGGCAATTTGGTTTCCAATATGTTTTTTTAAGGTGGACACCGCAATTAGGACAATTTGCCATTTTTCATTCCTCCAATTCGGAAGTTATATTATATCCATATAAATTTACCATAAATATTCAAAAAAATCAAGTGCTTTTTGATATTTATGGTAAAAATGTTTTAATATTTAGTTTTGTTTTCTAAATTACCATACCGCCGTCAACGGAAATTATCTGACCCGTAATGTAAGAAGATTTATCGGAGCAAAGAAAATATACCGTTTCTGCCACGTCACGGGGTGTACCGATTTTCATAAGAGGAATTTCATCCTTGAGCATATTCATTGCATCTTCATCGAGGTTTCTGTTCATCTTTGTATCAATTACACCGGGACACACACAATTGACATTGACCGATGAAGGTCCTACCTCTTTAGCCAGAGCCTTTGTATAGCCTATTACAGCGGCTTTTGAGGATGAATAGTGAACTTCACACGATGCTCCGCAAATGCCCCACATAGAGGAAATATTGACAATTTTGCCGTACTTCTCCCTTATCATACCGGGAAGCACTGCTTTAGTGCAATTGAAAACACCTCTGACATTGATGTCATAGATTTTTTCTGCTTCTTCTTCGGTAACATCGGTAAAAAGCTTCTGCAGAGCAACTCCTGCATTATTCACAAGAGCAGAAATAAGTCCCAATTTCTTTTCTGCTTCTGCAAAAAATTCCTTTACTTCCTGAATAGATGCAACATCGCATTTTTTACAAAAGGTTTTTACACCTTTATTTTCTATTTCTTTTTCAAGTTCAAGTGCTTCTGTTTCGGAATTATTATACATCATCGCAACATTCCAGCCGTTTTCGGCAAACACACGTGCAATTTCACTGCCAATTCCGCCTGAAGCACCTGTTACAACTACTGTTTTAACCATTTGCTTTTGTTGTGGGAACAAGTGCCATAAGTCCGCCTGTAATTATGTTAGCAAACTCATCTTCACTTACTTTCTTGTATCCTGCAGGAACATTGAACAATGAAGCTTCGGGATTTTTTGCAAGTCTTACAATATCCATTGAAATCATTGAACCGTCACCTGCATCGTACTCAATCTTCTTGAGAACCTCTGTATTCTTGTCAAAGTAATATTTGTATATAATATCGCCTACAAGATATTCTTCACAGATATAAGTTACACCCTTTGAGGTTACAATTGATGTTTTCTGATAAACTGCATCTGAGCTACCGAGAGATGAGCTGATATCCTCCATATCAATCATGCCGTCAGCTGCTGCTTCCATATAAATCTTTTTCTTGGGATAAACAGTATAAGCCGTATCATCTTTAAGAATACATTCAAGAGTAATATTCATAATACCCATATTAAGATTCATCTTGCTGTACATCTTATTACCGCTCATTCCGTAAGCAACGTTAGTTTTCATGCCACCCATACCGTTAACATTTGATTTCATTGACATTTCAACGTAGAAGTTGCCTGTCACAATAATATCACGGTAATTTTTATCAAAAAGACGCTGTGAAGTCTGAACAGTTGTACCCTCAGGCATTGTTTCAACTTCAACAGTGGGCATTTCTGTGCCACCACCGAGAATATCTTCAAATGATGATGAACCTGTTGTAGAAGGTGTTGCAACCTGAACTTTAGTTACGGGTTCCTTATTTGCATTTGTAACTACATTACCCTGGTCATCAACATCGTTTACATAATAATGGAGAATTGTAACCTTCTCCCCTTCTTCATCAAGCAACTTATTTCCGTCTTCATCAGTTACATATTCAATTGAACCGCCTTCAATGGGGATAGTTACGTTTTCACCTTTTTCATTTGTTACTGTTTCACCCCAGAAGTCTGTTTCATATACGGTAACATCACTGAGATCATCCTTTTTACATGCTGCTGCAACAGTAAGAATTGTTGCAAGACAAAGTGCAACTGCCATAAATCTTTTGATTTTCATTTTATGTATCATTCCTTTCAATATTATAGATTACACTAAATTTAAATATAAATCAAGAGGAAGTTTAAATTTACATCATTTACCTTATATAATAAACAATATAGCTTACTCTTATGTAATGATTATAATACCCTTTTGCGAATTATTTTCAAAAAAACTATTGCAATTTTATTAAATTTTATGTATACTTTACTGAGTGATTTGCTGGTGTGGCTCAATGGCAGAGCAGCTCATTCGTAATGAGCAGGTTGCAGGTTCGATTCCCGTCACCAGCTCCAAAAATTGGCCTCAACACGACTTATGCGTTGTTGAGGCTTTTATTTTAAAAGGAGCAAATTTTTATGTTAGAAAACATTATCGGTCACATTAATGATGCCCTTTACAGTTATATACTCATTGTTTTACTGTTAATTGGCGGTATTTATTTTCTTATAAGAACACGTTTTGTTCAATTCAGACTTTTAGGCGAACAATTCCGTGCTGTCATGGAAAAACCTGCTGACGGAAAAGGAGTTTCATCTTTTCAGGCATTGATGGTTTCCACTGCATCAAGGGTAGGTACAGGTAACATCATAGGTGTTTCTACCGCAATTTGTCTTGGTGGCTTCGGTTCAGTTTTCTGGATGTGGATTATTGCAATTATCGGCGGTGCTTCTGCATTTATTGAAAGTACACTTGCTCAGATTTACAAAAGAAAAGGACCTGACGGAAGTTACGGAGGTCCTGCTCATTACATTCAGATTGGTTTAAAAAGCCCTGTACTTGCAACTATTTTTGCAGTTTTACTCATTATTACTTACGCTTTCGGTTTCAACATGCTTGCATCATACAATCTACAGTCTACTTTTTCAGGATATGAATTTTATAATGAAAACCGGTCTCCATGGATAATCGGACTCATTATTGCAGCACTTGTTCTTTACTGCCTTATGGGTGGCGGAAAAAGAGTTCTCAAAGCAACAAGCGTCCTTGTACCGGCAATGGGTATTGCATATATACTGATTTCACTTGTGATAATTGTTATAAACATCACAACATTGCCCTCAGTTTTCGAGAGAATTTTCAAAGAGGCTTTTGACCTGAGTGCAATTTTCGGAGGCTTCAGCGGTTCTTGTGTGATGTACGGAATCAAAAGAGGGCTTTTCAGTAACGAAGCCGGTGTCGGTTCTGCACCTAACGCCTCTGCTTCTGCTGAAGTTGACCATCCCGTAAAGCAAGGACTTGTTCAGGTTCTTTCGGTTTTCATTGATACACTTTTAGTATGCAGTGCAACAGCGTTCATGTGCATGTGTTCAGGTGTTGAGCCGTCCGCAGAGCTTTCAGGTGCACCTTATGTTCAGGCTGCACTCAGCAGTGCTTTGGGTACTTTCGGACCGATTTTTATTACAATTGCAATGATTCTTTTTGCATTTACAACTCTTCTCGGAAACCTTTACTATGTTGACAACTGTCTCATTTTTCTTCTCAAACGTCAGCCAAGTAAAAGGTTCATGACTGTTTACCACATTATTGCATCACTTATTGTTTTTGTAGGTGCAGGTCTTAGTGCAGATCTTCTTTGGGGAATTGCGGATGTAACAATGGGTGCAATGACAATCATCAATATGCCCGTTATTCTTATTCTCGGTAAATATGCTGTCAGAGCATTAAAGGACTACGAAAAACAGCGCAAAGAAGGCAAACACCCTGTTTTCAAAGCACAGGATATTAAACTTCCTCACAAAGTTGATTATTGGAAATGATTTAGACGAAAACCATCTCCGTCATTTAATTGAAAACAACAGCTCACCCTGATATTGTATCAAGGTGAGATTTTTTTATGCTGATAAACATTAACTGACGGTAAATTATAATTTTCAACGAAAAATCCCCTCCGTCATTTTCTTACAAAAATGCCACCTCCCCTTGCATTTTCAAGGGGAGGCTGAAACTAAAACTCAGCGATAAATTATAATTTATCTGCATATTTATTATCATATCGTAGGGGAGGCGTTCCGCCTCCCGCAAGGTTTCATAAAAAATTATTCGGGACGGGAAACCCGTCCCCTACGGTGTTGCCATTGGTATCATTATAAATTTGCGTCGCAGACCCGACATTC
>JAFXFI010000083.1 GCA_017520635.1 Clostridia bacterium | reverse complement strand
GTTGCCTGGCGCTGGCTGTCGTTGAAGTATGCAGGAACTGTGATAACAGCTTCTGTTACTTTTTCACCGATGTAGCTTTCAGCATCATTTTTAAGTTTCTGAAGAATGATTGCTGAAATTTCCTGAGGTGTGTATTTTTTGTCGTCGATAGCTACTTTATAATCTGTACCCATCTGACGTTTGATTGATGCGATTGTTCTGTCGGGATTTGTGATTGCCTGTCTTTTTGCAACCTGACCAACCATTCTTTCGCCGTTTTTACCGAAGCCTACTACTGAGGGAGTTGTTCTTGCACCTTCTGCGTTTGCAATAACAACAGGCTCACCGCCTTCAATAACTGACACACATGAGTTTGTTGTACCAAGGTCGATACCGATAACTTTTGACATAATATTTCTTCCTCCTAAGGATTGTTTATTTTTTATTTTTTTAATTTGCTACTTTAACTACTGCGTGACGGATTATTCTGTCGCCCATTCTGTAACCCTTACTGAAAACTTCTGCAATTGTGTTTTCACCGAGAGTTTCATCATCAACATGCATTACGCCACTGTGTATGTTCGGGTCAAAAGCTTCGCCTTTTTCGCCGAATTTCTCAACGGAATTTTTTAAGAGAATATCGTCAAACTGCTTTGAAATCATTTCAAAGCCCTTGCGAAGGTCATCAGCCGAGCCGTTTTCATTTGCAAGTGCTCTTTCAAAATTATCTGCAACTGCAAGTAATTCGCCGATAAGCTGTGCCTTTGTTTCGCCATAGATTGCATCTTTTTCACGCTGAGAACGTTTTCTGAAATTGTCATATTCTGCAGCAAGGCGAAGCATCTGATTATTTTTTTCTTCAAGCTCTTTTTCAAGCTTTTCGATTTTATCAGCCTTTTTTGCTTTAGCTTCCTTTTTTGACTCTTTCTTTTCCTCTTTGAGTTCTTCTTTCAATTCTTCTGCCACTTTACTCATCCCTTTCTGCACTGATAATTTCACCGACAAGCTTAGTAAGATATTTTACGCTGGGTACAAGCCTTGCATAATCCATTCGGGTCGGTCCGATAATTCCGAGAACTCCGCCCATTGAATCGGAAACATTGTAAGTGGAAATTATCATACTTGAATTTGCAAGAGGTGTACAGGGGTTTTCCTTGCCGATATAAACGTTCAGTCCGTTATTGGTAGTGGAGAGTACATTCAGAAGAGTGTCTCTTTTTGAAAGCAATTCCATAATACCGAAAACATCTGAACTGATTTCACTGTTGTTGAAAAGATTATGTTCTCCTCCGAGAACAATGTCTGCCCTCATAGCATCTTTCGCTAAATCTGAAAGAGCCACAACAATAGGACTCATTGCAAGGGCATATTCACCCAGAGAAACAACAAGACTCTGAAGCATGATATCTGCCATACTACTGAGAGGCTTGCCGATAAATTTCTCTGCTGCCATTTTATAAAACACACGGACAATATCGTCTGTGATGTCAGCGTCTGTTCTGCAGACCTTGTCCTTAAGTATTCCTGAAGAAGTAAGAAGAACAACAATTGCCGTTCTCCTGCTTACGGGAACAAGTTCAACCTTTCTGATGGTTGCACCCTCACTTGTGGGAGTAGTTGTCACTACTGCACAGTCGGTGATATCAGCAAGAATGAGTGATGCTTCCTTGAGGAGCTTTTCAGGGTCTCCGAAGTGAGTGCCCAGCATCATGTCAATTCTTCTTCTCAGGTCTTCATCAAGACTTCTTTCACACATCAGCTCATCAACGTAGTACCTGTAACCTTTCTGTGTAGGTATTCTGCCTGATGAAGTGTGGGGCTGTTCAATAAATCCCTGTTCGGACAATTCTGCCATTTCATTACGTACGGTTGCGGAAGATACGGAAACCGAAAGACTGTCAAGCAGGACCTTTGAACCAACCGGCTCACCCGTCTTTATATATCTTTCAATGATTGCTGCAAGAATAAGCTTCTTACGTTCAGACATTTCCATCTTCTCACCACCTGTTACATGGTGTTTAGCACTCAAAGAGTCAGAGTGCTAAACTATACATATAATATACAACTGATGGGAAATAATGTCAATATTTCAAATGTAAACCTTTTGTTAATTAAGTTCAAAAACGAACTGATTATCTTCGTTTACATTACAGATATAACTGTTTCCTGCTTTGACTGAGCCGTCAAGCATAAGCTCTGAAAGGGTGTCTTCAATTTTTGACTGAATTGCACGTCTCAGGGGTCTTGCACCGTAAACGGGGTCAAAGCCTGCATCGGCAATTTTCTTTACTGCCTCATCTGAAAATTCAACTTCAATGTCAAGTTTTGCAACCCTCTTACTGAGAGAAGAAAGCATGCGCTTTGCAATTTCTTCAATGTCAGGCTGTGTAAGCTGACGGAAGACAATGATATCATCAATTCTGTTAAGAAATTCAGGTCTGAAGCACTGTTTCAGCTCGCCCATAACAGATTCTTTGATTTTTTCGTGCGAAACCACATCATTGCTTTCGGCTGAAAAACCGAAGGATGATTTTTTATCAGTAATCAGCTTTGCGCCTACATTTGAAGTCATTATAATAACGGAGTTTTTGAAATCTACTTTACGTCCTTGTGAATCCGTGAGAATACCGTCTTCAAGAATCTGCAGAAGAATGTTGAAAACATCCGGATGTGCTTTTTCGATTTCGTCAAACAACACAACAGAGTAAGGCTTTCTGCGTATAGCCTCTGTCAGCTGACCGCCCTCGTCATAGCCTACGTACCCGGGAGGTGAGCCGACCAGACGTGATACTGTGTGTTTTTCCATATATTCTGACATATCAAACCTGAGCATTGCATTTTCCGAACCGAACATTGATTCTGCAAGAGTTTTGCAGAGTTCCGTTTTACCTACACCTGTAGGACCGAGGAAAATGAATGAGCCTGTAGGTCTTTTGGGGTCTTTGAGACCTGCTCTGCCACGTCTGATTGCTTTAGCAACGGCAGTCACAGCCTCATCCTGACCAACTATTCTCTCGTGAAGGACATCTTCCATTCTGAGAAGTCTCTGACTTTCTTCCTCTGTGAGCTGAGTTACGGGAATACCTGTCCAATCTGCAACAATTTCTGCAATTTCTTCGGCAGTTACTTCGCCTTTCATCTCTGACATAGACTTGTGCCATTCATTCTTTTTGTCGTCAAGAAGCGTTGTCAGTTTCTTTTCTTCATCACGCAAGGTTGCTGCACGTTCAAAATCCTGCTGACTGACAGCGTTTTCCTTTTCACCTCTGGCAGATTTTATTTTATCCTCAATTTCTTTCAGGTCTTCGGGAGTTGTATAAGCTCTCAGCCTTACTTTACTTGAGGCCTCGTCCACAAGGTCAATTGCCTTGTCGGGTAAAAATCTGTCCCCGATATATCTTGACGAAAGCTTTACTGCCGCTTCAATTGATTCATCTGTGATTTTGATTTTGTGATGTGCTTCATATTTATCTTTAAGACCTCTGAGAATTTCGATTGCCTCTTCCTCAGTAGGTTCTCCTACCATTACAGGCTGAAAACGTCGCTCTAAAGCTGCATCTTTTTCGATGTGCTTTCTGTATTCATCAATTGTTGTAGCACCGATAAGCTGAATTTCTCCACGGGCAAGAGACGGTTTCAGTATATTTGCCGCATCAACTGCACCTTCTGCAGAACCTGCACCGATGAGAGTGTGAATTTCGTCAATGAAGAGGATTATATCCCCTGCTTTTTTCACTTCATCCATTGCAGTTTTAATGCGTTCTTCAAAGTCACCTCTGTACTTTGTACCCGCAACCATACCTGTCAGGTCAAGCGTGTAGAGTTTTTTATCTTTAAGAAGCTCGGGAACTTCTCCCTCTGCAATTTTAAGGGCAAGTCCCTCTGCAATTGCAGTTTTACCCACACCCGGTTCACCTATAAGACACGGGTTGTTCTTTGTTCTTCTTGACAGAATCTGAATTACTCTTTCGATTTCCTTTTGTCTGCCGATAACCGGGTCAATTTTGTTGTCACGAGCAAGTTCAGTCAGATTTCTTCCGAATTTTTCAAGAGTGGGAACGTTTGAATTTTTGCTTTTCCCCTGACCCTTTTTACCTTCATCACCTTTTGAAGAGTCAAAGGCTTTGTTTATCTCCGCTGCAATTTCTGATATTGAAACGCCAAGCTCTGACATAATACTGACAGCCAAACCTTCGTTTTCTTTTATAATTGCAAGAAGAATATGCTCCGTGCCTACAAGTGACTGGCCTGAAACAGATGCCAATGACACTGCATATTCAACAATATGCTTTGAGCGTGGTGTGAAATCTGCAGGTGTGAGAGATGTTGGACTGCCCACACCAACGCTCATTCTGAGTATTTCTTCAATTTTTTCTTTTGTAATTCCTTTTGCCGAAAGAATTCCGGAAGCCACACCTGATGTTGACAGAAGCCCCATAAGAAGATGTTCACTTCCCACATAAGCGTGACCTAAATCTCCGGCTGAAAGCATTGCATTGTTGAGTGCCTCATTTGCTCTTTCGGTAAAGCCTGAAAATTTATACATAGATGTTTCCTCCAATCTTTTCTACGAAAAATCCCCTCTGTCACTCCGCCACATCTCCCTTTGCATTTTCAAAGGGAGACTGAAGCCGGGTTCGCAGATAAATTATTAATTTACCACAACAATTCCAAACGCGTCATTCTCGAGCGAAGCGAAGAATCTCGTTTGGAATTGTTTCACGTGTTGCCATTTTGAGATCCTTCGCTTACGCTCAAGGATGACAACAAAATGGCAAGGTAGGTTGCATACAAATTATAATACTTCTCTTACTTCCTTTGCTCTTTGTATATCTCTTTCCTCTGCGTCAAACTGTGATGAATTTCTCACATTCACCGTTGCGGGCTGCATATCGGGAATCATTGCATTGATTTTTTCAATGTCAACCTCAATAATTTTTTCTGCACTTGCCAATCTTACAAGTGACACAAGCTTCATAAATTCGTTTGAAGTAAGTTTTCTTGCATATTTTAAAATTCCGTATGCACGCCACACAGAATCAAGATAACTCTCATCTGCAAGAAGCTCTTTACGTGCATTTCTTTCCTGAGTTATAATCTGCTTTACAATTGACTCAAGGTTGAAAAGTGCTTCTTTTTCGCTGATACCGAGCGTAATCTGATTGCTTATCTGATAAATATCTCCGCCCGGCTGACTGCCCTCGCCGTAAGCACCGCGGATTACAAGACCCAGCTTTGAAACGGTTGAAGAAAGTCTTGAAATAAGTCCTTGCTTTGTAAGTGCAGGAAGATGAAGCATAACCGATGCTCTCATTCCTGTACCCAGATTTGTGGGACACTGAGTAAGAAAGCCCAGCCTTTCATCAAAAGCGTAGTTAAGGCTTTCTCCTACAGTTTTTTCAATTTCCTCTGCTTTTTTGTAAGCAGCTTCAAGCTGAAGTCCCGATGACATCGCCTGAATTCTCAGGTGGTCTTCTTCCTCAAGCATAACGCTTACATCCTCGTTATCTGAAAGAATGAGTGCTTTTCCCTTTGAGGGACCTGCAAATTCGGGAGAAATGAGATGTCTCTCGGCAAGAGAGACAGTCTGAAGTGTAGGTACACCCTCCATGTCAATAAAGCTCATGTTTTCATTATTGGACAAAACTACATCTCTAATCTTTAAATTGAGTTCTTTTTTCTTATCGCTGTCAAGTCTGAAAGGGAAAGGATATTCTCTGATATTTCTTGCAAATCTTACTCTTGTGCTGAGAACTACGTCGCCCTCAGGACCGTAAGCACTGTACCATCTGCTCATTTTATTCTGCCTCCTTTGCCTTTATCTCGTCACGGATTTCCGCTGCTCTTTCGAAATTCTGTTCTTCAATTGCAGTTTTCATTTCCGCCTGAAGCTCTGCAATGATTTCTTCTTTTGTTTTTTCTTTGACTGATTCTTTTTCTTCGATTGCGTTTGCAGTTTTTCCGTTATGCTGAGTTTTGCCGTGGATACGCTGAACAGAGGGCAGAAGCATTTCATAAAACTTTTCATAACAGCCTGCACAGCCTATCTTTCCGTTTTTTACGATTTCTTCAAAACTCATACCGCATTTTTCACAGCGTTCTGTTTTAGCTGATGTAATCATAGTTTTGGGTTTTGAGAAGAAGTTTCCGAAGAAATCTCCAAGGTCAAAACCAAATCCCGAGAACACATCGCCGTAACCTAATTTACCTGCACATCCCGTACAGAGGTGAAGCTGTGTGTATTCACCGTTTACCACACTTTTTATATGAGTTGTTGCTTCATGCTTTCCGCAATTCTGACATAACATAACTAATTCCTCCTTACATCAATGAAAGTAACATCTGTTTAAAAATCAACGCTCTTATTTCATCTTTCACATCCTGAGGTGCTGCTCTCAGAGAATTTTCCGAGGTTGCCGCAAGGATAAGTTTTGCTGAAGATTCATCCAGTAAATTCTGATAATTGAGATTGTAAACATGTGCTCTGCAGGTTTTATCATCAAGGCGTCTGCCGATTCCGTTTACAACGTGCATAAGAGCCGTACCTTTATCGTATTTTGCTCGGGTTATCCTGATATATCCGCCACCGCCTCTGCGGCTTTCAACAATATATCCGTGTTCGGGAGTAAAGCGTGAAGATATAACGTAGTTAATCTGACTCGGTACACAGCCTAAGGTTTCTGCCATTTCATTACGCTGAATTTCCGTATATCCGTCGCGCTCAAGCATTTCAAGAATCATCTGTGCAATTGCGTTACTTAAATTCATATTGCTCACTTCCTGTATTTATGATTTCAAAGTCAATTTTGTTTTTTGACTTTGACTTTCTTTGACCTTACGAGTATTATTATAGACCTTTTCTGATTTTTTTCGAAGGTCAAAAAAGGTCAAAATTGTATTTCAACGCTTCAATATTTAAATTTATCTCCTTTTTTCTTTGATTTTCTCATTTTTCCTCGTTTTTTCATATTATTTATAATTTGTCACAAACTAAAAATCCAAAGGCATTTTCCTTGCCTTTACCACATAATTGTAAATATTAAATGAACAATAATCCATTTCCGCCTTTACAAGTTGATTTTTTACACTTTTTGTGTTATAATATTGAATAATTTGTAAACTACTTCATCAGTCAAGGATGGTTAATATATGAACAAAACAGTTATAACTGCCGACAGCCCGATTGATCTTTCATTCGAGCAAGCGTCATCATACGGCATTGAGATAATACCGCTTCATGTAATTCTCGATTCACAGGATTACCTTGATGGTGTTGATATAACTCCCGATGATATCTACAAGGCATATAACGAAAAGAAAATACTGCCCTCAACTTCTGCAATTTCCGTTGCAGAGTATGAGACTTTTTTCAGAAAATTCACCGACGAAGGTTTTGACGTAGTTCACCTTTCTCTGAGCAGTGCAATTTCTTCAACTCATCAGAACGCAATAATTGCTTCAATGGAGATGGATAATGTCCATGTTGTTGACACAAGAAGGCTTTCAACAGGTATGGCAGTGCTCGCAATTAAAGGAGTTGAAATGGCTGAAAGCGGAATGTCTGCACCTGAAATCGCATCAAACCTTACTGCACTCAGAGACAAGGTAAGCACAAGCTTTCTTCTTGATACTCTGACCTACATGAACAAAGGCGGAAGATGCTCAGCACTTGCAGTTCTCGGTGCTAACATCCTCGGTATCAAGCCCACCATCGAAAATCTTAACGACGGAAGCCTTGTTGTAGGAAAAAAATACCGCGGTAAATCTGAAATTGTAAGACGTCAGTATATTGACGAAAAGCTTTCCACCCCCGGTATTGATTACAGCAGAATTTTCGTTGACCATTCAGGACTTGACGAAAAAGAGGTTCAGGGTCTTAAAGCTTATATTGAAGATAATTACGGTTTTAAGGAAGTTCTTGTTTCACGTGCAGGAAGTACAATCAGTACACATTGCGGACCCGGAACATTCGCTCTTATGTTCATGTACAATTAACAAAAGATATTATTTCCCTTGTTGTATCATCAGCAAGGGATTTTATTTTATCCCTGTTGTAACTGCGTGAATATACTTCAAGATATTCCTCACGGCATTTTTTGGCTTCTCCAAGGAGAAAATACCCTTGAGTCATCAGTTCTTTCCTTGCAGTAACATTGAACTTTATACGTGACCGGTGCTTTTTCATTTTTTCACTTTCAGCAAAACGAGTATAGCTTACACGTCTGAAACAATCGCCCTCAAAATGGTGTAAATCGTCAGAAGTAATAATTCCGAGACCGATTTCAGGCACAATCAGATGTTCTGCTTTTTGTGAAAAAGGTGAAAGAAGACTGATAACATCAAAACCGCAGAGCATTGCACTTTCCTTTATCTGTGAAATCAGAAGTTTTGAAACTGTCCCTGTTCTGTCATCAATACAATAAAGCTTAGGACACATTTTTGTCAGAGTGTTTTCGGGAAAAATCATACCCATGGGCATCGGTGACGTAAGAATCCTTAAATATTCCTTACCTGAAAATGTCGAGACAGTGCCCAATTCTCTTTTTATAAAACGAGAAACAAATCTTTCAATTTTTTCAGCATTGACAGCATCTCCCGATAACCTTTCTATATCTTCTCCCGCACTTTGTGCAGCAGAGAAAAATTTAACCGCTTTTGAAAGAAATTTTTTCTCCCTTTCCTTAGCATCAGAAATAATATAGCTGTTACGGTAAAGCATTTTTCTGTCACCGCAGACTCCCAGATCAACGGTATAATGTTTGCAATCAATCATAGAAGGTTGAAAGAAAATTTTATTTTCATCAAATATGTAAACGTCAATATCAGGAAAATACACACCATCAGTTTCATCTCCGTAAAAAGAAAGAAAGTGTTGAGAAAAAAGCCCTTCTTTTTCAAGTGATGATGCAACTTCTTCAATAAATTTTCCGCTTTCACTTACCCCGCCTCTTATAAGATAAACTCTTGTTGCAGAGTTTTCATCCATGCACTCTTTACAAACGGAGAAAAAACCATCAGGTCCTATGGAATTGACATAAAAATAAACAGGATTTGTTTCCATAAAAAAACCTCCCTTTACATTATGATATGATAGAGAGGTTATCCTGTTCACAAAATTTCATTGAAATAAATCTGTTATTGTGTTACAATGTTTAAGAAATTACCGAAGAAGGTGAAAGAGATGAGTAGAAAAACAAAATACATTATTCTGACATCAATAATTGTTGTAATTGCTGTCATTATCGGAATTTTTATGGTCAAAGGACATTCGGGGAATCCCACTCTTGAGGACCCTGCATACAATTCTCCTCAGGTAACGGAAGACCCTTATGTTGCAACCGTCACATTCCCCGAAGGCTTCACAGTAACTCAGATTGCAGAAAAGCTTGAAGAAAACCATGTATGCAGTAAGGAAGATTTCCTGAATGAGGTAAATAATCCCTCAGAAGAATTGCTGCTTGAATTGGGAATTGACAACAGATATGACAGAATTTTTGCACTTGAAGGATATATTTTCCCTGATACTTATGAGTTCTACAAGGGTGAAAGTGCATCATCTGTTGTTCAGAGATTTATTGATAATTACAGAGTGAAGATTTCTGAAGGCGACAAAATGAGAGCATCTGAGCTGGGCTACTCTATGGACGAAATAATCAGAATTGCTTCAATTATTCAGGAAGAAGCAGGAAGATCTGAACAGGATGCAAAGGTTTCATCTGTTCTTCATAACAGACTGAACACAGGCACAAAAATTGAATGCGATGTTACAATCACTTATCTTGAAGACCACTGCGCACCTTATCTTCAGGACGGTCTTACAGATGCAAACAGAGAAAACTACAACACATATAAATGTACCGCCCTTCCTGCAGGACCCATCACCAATCCGGGTTATTCTGCAATTCAGGCGGCTCTCTATCCCGAACAGACAACTTATCTGTTCTTTGTAACTGACAAAGACTGGAATTATTACTACGCTTCCACATGGGCTGAACACGTTGCAAACTGCAGAACCGCAGAAATTCCCGGCTATTAATCAGAACTGCTTCAGCACTTTTTTCAATCTCTTACCGATTACCGAGGCTATGAGACACATAATAACATCCCCCGGAAGTGTGAGCAAGAAACAGTAAACAAGTAAATTTTTGATTTCCGTTTCATTACCGAGATAAAAACGGCTTATCAGGAAATAATAGGTAACACCGATTATGTAAATAACGAACATCCCTGCGAAAGACGAAAAAATGTAGTTTTTCAGGGATGTTTCTTTTTTTGCAATTTTACCTGTAACAAAAGCCCCTGCGATAAATCCCAAAAGATAACCGAATGTGGGTTTCAGGACATAGGAAAATCCTCCGCCTTCTGTAAAAACAGGTATTCCCAGAAGACCGATTAAAACATATACACCTACGCTGAGCGAACCTCTTTTTTCGCCAAGAAGCAGTCCTGCAAGAGTTACAAAAAGAGTCTGAAAGGTTATGGGCAGAAAGGGAGTGGGAATTTTTAGAAATGCTCCGGCACACATAAGCGCCGTAAACAATGCACAAAGGCACATTTCTTTTGTTTTCTGCATTTCATTCTCCCCTTTCATCTATGAAATTTTACAAAAAGACAGAGAAATTGTCAAGTCGAAACTTTATCTTTCCGTTTACATGCTTAATTTCCTCATAAACGGCACAGCTTTCTTGTACATTTTTCTGAAAACGTATAAAATACTTGACGCTTTCCCAAATGTGTTATATAATTTTAAAAGTATAATTAAGGAAAGAAGGTTTTAAAAAAATGGATTTTTTAACAAGTCTTGTAACTTTCGCAAAGAAAGTTTACCATGTAGGCATGACAGTTGTAATGCTCATCCCCTTGCTTGTTACAATGGGCATGGACGACATTATCCCCACAGAGGTTATTGAAAACCCTGATGCTACTAACCCCCATATTGTATCTTACGGTGAAATGGAAATTTCTGCTCACCGTTCAGGTGCAGGTATTGCTCCTCAGAATACACTCATGGCTTTTGAAACAGTTCTCAAGCAGAACGACAAATTCGGTGTTGATATTTATGAATTTGACGTTCAGGTTACAAAGGACGGCAAGCTTATCATCATGCACGACCTGACTTACGATGCAACCTCAAATGCAGTTGAAGCATTCGGCAGAGAAAACGTTTATGCAAACGAACTGACATACGCTGAAGCACAGGTTCTCAACATGGGTGAAAACTTTGAAATCGACGGTAAATATCCTTACAGAGGGCTCAGAGGAAAAGATATCCCCTACAATCTCCATGTGCCCCTCTGCGAAGATGTAATTGATTACATTGAGAAGAACAGCGGTAAGAAAAAGTACGATTACATAATCGAAATCAAATCTAAAGGCGAAGACGGCAAAAGAGCTGCAGATGAGCTCCAGAGAATTATCAAGGAAAAAGGTCTCGTTGACAGAGCAATCTGGGCATCTTCAAAGCAGGATGTTTCAAACTACATGAGAGATACATATCCTGAAATTCAGCGTTCAGCAAACATTCTTGAAGTTCTTCAGTTCTATATTTACGCAAGAATGGACTGGGACCTTGAAACAGCAAATGTTTCTTACACAGCACTCCACATTCCCTACGGTTCAAGTGCAGCAAACGGTCTTATCAACACAGGTACACGTCAGGTTATCAACTATGCACATAAGTACAACATCGCAGCACAGTATTGGACAATAAATGATGCTGAGGCAGTTGAATATCTTGCAAAGAACGGTGCAGACTGTGTAATGACAGACTACCCTGACATGGCTTACGAAACTCTGAAAAATATGGAATTCTGATTTAAAAGGCGGTTTTAATACCGCCTTTTCTTTTTGGTGTATTTTGTTTTGGAACGATAAATTAATAATTTATCTCTGAGTTTCGGCTTCAGCCTCCCCTTGAAAATGCAAGGGGAGGTGGCATTTTCGGAAGAAAATGACGGAGGGGATTTTTCGTTGAAAATTATAAAAATTCCTTCATCTGAACCGTAAGTTTTTCTTCAAGATTCATCAGCTTTTTGCAGATATCCTTTGACTTTTCGTCAGCCGCTTTATATTCATTGAGATATTTTCCCAAGGATTTCACGCCCATATTACAGCCGTCGGTAATAAGGTCTGCAATTGTTTTGTCAGACTCATTGAAAGCAAGCTTTACATTTGTCTTTACCCATGACATGCTTTTTGCCATAGGATTCGGGTCTTTACCCTCATCACCGTACTTATCAAGAAGTGTCTGCAAATCACGGTCAAGGTCCTCATGTTCTGTTTTGCTTTCTTCAAGATAAGCTTTGAGTTTTTCATCTTTTACGTATTTAAGCACATCGTCAATTGAAGAAACTCCCATTTTCACTCCTGCATCGCACTCACGGAGCAGTCTTATTGTATCTTGTTCAATCATAAAAAAATCTCCTTTCGTTTACAGTATCTGCAAATAAAGGAGATTTTATTAATTTATTTTATAAGATATTTTATTGCTTCGATGTAACCGTCAAAGCCCATACCGATGAAGGATTTTTCTGCGTAGTATGAAACGTAGGAAAGTTTACGGAATGGTTCTCGTTCATTTACATCTGAAATGTGGACTTCACAAGTTCTTATACCTACTGCTTTCAGTGCATCGAGAATTGCAACTGACGTGTGTGTATATGCTGCAGGATTGATTACAATGCCATCAAATTTTCCGTAAGCTTCCTGAATTTTTGTTACAATATCACCCTCATAATTTGACTGATAAAGCTCGACCTCTATTTTATTTTCTTTTGCAAAACTCTCAATCATTTCACACAAATCTTTGTAGGTTTTTTTGCCGTAAATATCAGGCTCACGTATTCCCAACATATTGAGATTTGGTCCGTTGATTACTAAAATACGCATTTTTCCACCTCACTTAAAGTGATTTCTGCATTGTTGTCTGTTTTTACCCTGAAATCCGAAACAGCTTTGTAAATCGGGATTCTGATTTCCTGCATACTTCTCAGTTTTTCTTCACTTGATGAAAGAGGTCTGCCGTCAGTTGCAAGAGAAGAAATATCCCTTTCAAGGAAAACAACTGCTCCGTTCTGTCTCATGGCATCACGATTTTCTTTTCTGAGAATTGCACCGCCGCCTGTGGCAATTACTACACCCATTTTTTTACACGCTTCCGCTACACATTCACTTTCAACATTTCTGAAATATTCTTCGCCCTTTTCTGCGAAAATTTCAGGAATTTTTTTATTCTCTTTTTCCTCAATCATTTTGTCTGTATCGAGAAATTCTCTGTCTGTTTTCTCAGATAACATTTTACCTATAGTTGATTTGCCACTTCCGGGCATTCCCACAAGTACAATATTCTTTCTTTCTGACAGAAGTGAATTATAAACCTCATCAATATTTTCTTCTGGGATTTCTTTTTCTATAAACTGCTCAGCACTTTTCACAGCCTGAGCCACAAGCATTACAAGTCCGTTCGAATAATTTATTCCCATTTCCTCTGCATCAAGAAGCAACGGTGTTTTCAGAGGATTGTAAATAAGGTCAAGGACTGATGTACAGTTTTTAAACTGAGTCAGATCAATAAGTCTTTCTCCGTTATCAGGGTACATACCCACGGGAGTTGTGTTGACAATTATATCCGCATCATGATGACGGGATATATTTTCGTAATTGTTCTCCCCTGTTCTTGAAACTACGACAACTTCTCTTGCACCCTCATCACGTGCAACTATCTGTACTGTAAGTGATGCACCGCCGCTACCGAGAACAAGAACTTTTTTATCATGAAAATCAGCGTTTGTTTTTTTTGCCATGTAAGAAAAACCGAAATAATCTGTATTATCACCATAAAGAGTTCCATCTGCTCGTCTGATGCAGGTGTTCACACTTCCGATTTTCTTTGCTGTTTCAGAAAGCTCATCACAGGCTCTGAAAGCCTCAACCTTATATGGAATTGTCACGTTATAGCCCTTGAGAGTTTTATCTGAGAAAAAGTCTTCCAGCTCCTCAGGCTCCTTGCAGAAAAGGTCGTAAGTATAGTCACCTAATTTTTCATGTATCTGCGGTGACAGACTATGGCCTAATTTTCTGCCCAATAAACCGAACATAAAAATCCGTCCTTTATATAATTATCTGCTCATTCTTTTTTTCTGATAAGAACGGCTCAGGTCAAAAATTGTATTGTAAAGAGTTTCTGCATAAGGCACAATCTCTTCGCTTACATTTGATGTGACTTTACCGATAACTTTTCTTTCACGTTCTGCATCAAAAACGGGAAGTCCGTTTTCTTTTTTATAATCGGCAATCTGAGATGCAGTTTTCATTCGTTCCTGAAAAAGTTTTACAAGTTCCGTATCAATAATGTCTATTTTATTGCGAAGTTCCTCTATATTCATTGACTTTACCTCAGATTAAATTCATCAGTGCTACGGCTGCCGCTGCCTCGATACAAGGTACGGCTCTGGGTACAATACAAGGATCATGTCTTCCTTTTATTACAAGGTTTTCTTCCTCATGTGTAATAAGATTTACAGACTTCTGTTCTTTGGCAATTGACGGTGTGGGCTTTATTGCCACACGGAAAATAACGGGCATTGATGATGAAATTCCACCTAAAATACCACCGTGGTTATTCGTATCTGTTGCAAATTTTCCGTCACAGAATGAGAAAGAATCGTTGTTTTCCGAGCCTTTAAGGTCTGCAACATCAAAACCAAGCCCGAATTCAATTCCTTTTACTGCAGGAACTGCAAAAATCGCATGGCTGATAACATTTTCCATACCGTCAAACATAGGCTCACCTATACCCACGGGAAGTCCTGTAATTGCACATTCAATCACGCCGCCGACAGAATCACCGTTTGCTCGTGCCTCTTCAATTCTTTCACGCATTTTCTCCCCTGCATTGTCATCAATTACGGAGAATTCTTTTTTGTCAATATCTTCAAAATCAACGTTTGCGCTGTCATATCTTAAATCATAAACTCCTGCGATTTTTTCAATATGAGCACCGATTTTAATTCCTTTTTCTTCAAGAAGCTGCATACATACTGCACCCGCAAAACAAAGCGGTGCTGTCATTCTGCCTGAGAAATTGCCTCCTCCTCTTATATCATTGGAGCCGTTGTGTTTGAAGAATGCAGTAAAATCAGCATGTGCAGGACGAGGTACTTTTTTTAAGTTTTCGTAATCCTTTGAACGTGTATCTTCATTTCTGATAACTGCACACAAGGGTGCGCCACATGTTATTCCGTCCACAAGTCCTGAAAGAATTTCGGGCTTGTCTTTTTCCTGACGGGGTGTTGAAAATTTATTTCTACCCGGTGCACGTCTCGACATAAAAGCAAAAACCTTTTCCATGTCGATTTTTTTACCTGCAGGAAGACCGTCAATGACAACACCTATTGCCTCTGAATGGGACTGTCCGAAAATTGTTATTTTAACTTTTTCACCGAAATTACAGGACATTACACACACCTCCGAGTTTTTTGTAATCCTCAAAGAAATTGGGATAAGATTTGTTTACAGCCTCTGCACCGTTTATCACAACTTTATTTTCTGAATACTGTGCTGCAATTGCCGAAGCCATTACAATGCGGTGGTCATTGAAGGAGTCAACATCACCGCCCGAAAGTTTTTCTTTACCGTCAATAATAATTGAATTTTCCGTGCCTGTGGCACTTCCGCCCAGATTATTTATCATTGAGACCGTTGAAAGAATTCTGTCACTTTCTTTTAATTTAAGACGTTCAGCGTTTATGATACTTGTTCTGCCTTTTCTTACGGCAGATTTCACTGCTATTATGGGAACCAAATCAGGAATATCGGAAACATCTATTTCTATATCCCCTGATTCATTTAATTTTTTAAGAATCTGAACTATTTTTTTGTCACCTTGTTCTGAATTTATATCAAGGTTTTCTACTTCTACTCCTGCCGCTAAGAAAAACGCGGCATTCGACCAGTCACCCTCAGCAGTTAAATCTGCTGAAGTAAATTTTGTATCAGGAACAATAAATCTGTTTCCATTTTCTTCAACCTTCACACCGAATTTTTCCATAACAGAAAGCGTGATATCTATATATGACTTTGACTGCATTTCTCCCGTGACTTCAATTTCTCCGCCACCCACATTGGGGAGAGCCAGAAGAAGTCCCGTTACAAACTGAGAAGAAACTGAGCCGTCAAGAGTGTATTTTCCTTTTGCAAGCACACCTTCAATTTCTATCGGAAATGAGTCATTAACCCTTACACCGTTATCTCTCAGCACCTCTGTCAGAGTTTTCATAGGTCTTGAGGGAAGTCTGCCCTTACCCGTGAAAGTACATTTTTTACCGAGAGCTGCACCGACAGGCACAAGAAAGCGAAGAGTTGACCCGCTTTCATTACAGTCAACAAAAGCATCTTTTTTGTCTTTTATGGGTGTGACGGTGTAGATATTACCGTCAATTGTAATTTCTGCACCAAGGCTCACAAGTGCTGACACGGTGGCTTCAATATCAAGTGAAGTTGTGTCAATCTGCAATTTACTTTCTTTGTCAGCAAGAGATGCACAGATAAGCATTCTGTGTGCAACTGATTTTGAAGAAATTGCCTTTATTTTTCCCGATAATTTATTTGGAATAATTTCTGTTATCATTTCAATCCGTCCCAAGCATTCCTGAAAATTCTTCGAGAGTAAGCTTCACTCTCACGCATTTACCCATTTTTTCAGGAACTATAAATGAAATATTTTTACCGCTGATTTTTTTGTCGCTTGATGAAAATTTACCAAGAGTTTTTCTGTCAAAAGGACAGGCAGTTGAAAGGTTGTTATTTTCACAAGCTTCTTTTATCTCTTCTGTAAGATTCACTGACGTGAGTTTATTTTCAAATGAAATTTCCGATGCAAGGACCATGCCCATCGCCACAGCAGTACCGTGAGAAATTTTGAAATTACTTTCCGCCTCAATGGCATGACCCAGTGTGTGACCGAAATTGAGAAGCTGTCTTTTGCCTGTGTCAAATTCATCTTCATTTACAATATCTCTTTTTATTTCAACACATCTTGCAATTATATCTTCAATGTCATTTTTCACGTTACCGTTTTTTACTTTCTCAAAAAGGTTTTCATCTGCAAGAACACCGTATTTGATGATCTCTGCCATACCGTCTGCAAAGGTTTCTTTTTCAAGTGTCTTTAAAAATTCCGTATCACAAATAACAAGGTCAGGCTGATTGAAAACACCAGCAAGATTTTTACCTGCTTTTAAATTCACCGCAGTTTTACCGCCTACTGATGAGTCAACCATTGAGAGCAATGTTGTGGGTATCTGAATAACTGAAATGCCTCTCAGGAAAAGTGATGCTGCAAGACCGGTAAGGTCACCTGTAACACCTCCACCGAATGCAAGAAGTACATCGGACTTTGTGAAATGTTTTTCGGCAAGAGCTTCAAGAAGCGAAAAAAGTGTTTCGGGTGACTTTGATTTTTCTCCGTTGGGGAAAATGAAAGCATCGTTTCGGATGCAGTTTTCATCAAGAATTTTTCTTAACTTTTCAAGATGTAATGATGCTACTTTATCATCTGTAACAACCATCACTTTGGCTTCAGAATAATTGTTTTTAATTTTTTCCGGCAGACAATTTATTACGTCTTTTCCTATAATTATATCGTAATTTTTTGAAGCACTGACAACAACTGTTTTCATGCTTTTCTCTCCTTACCTTCAAAAAACAATCCCGCAGTAAATTTCACTGCGGGATGCGATAATCTGAAAAAATCAGGTCAATCTCAATTACAGCAAAACTTACTAAACCTTACCGCAAAGCTGATAAAGTAAAAATAATACAATGCTGTAAAAATTGATTTGAACATTTTTACATTCTCCTGACCTCAATATTAAAATGATTATAGCACCGACTTTTTTTGTTGTCAATAGATTTTAAAATTTTTATTGAAATGAAAGGGAAATTAGTGTATGATAATCCTGAGGTGATTATCATGTTAAAAATTGCAATGGTTGGTGCGTGGCATGTCCATGCAGGAGGTTACGCAAGAGAGATAAACAGATTTGAAAATGCACAGGTAACTTGTGTATGGGACAATGACATCCAGCGTGGTAAAGCGTTCGCTGAGGAATTTTCCTGCACTTTCTATGAAGATTATGACGAGCTTCTTGCTTCTGATATTGATGCAATTGCAGTCTGTTCTTCTACAAACATTCACAAAGAAATCATTGTAAAAGCTGCAAAAGCAAAAAAACACATTTTCACAGAAAAGGTTCTTGCCCTGACCAACGAAGATGCAAAAGAAATTGCAGATGCGGTTAAAGAAAACGGAGTGAAATTTGTAATTTCCTATTCCCATATTCCCGGCAATGCAGTCCAGACAGTCAAGAAACTTGTTTCAAGCGGAAAGCTGGGCACTGTAACTTATGCACGTATGAGAAACACTCACTCAGGCAGTGTTGACAACTGGTTGCCCGAGCATTTCTATAATATCAAAGAATGCGGTGGCGGTGCAATGATAGATTTGGGTGCTCATCCCATGTACATTCTTGCATGGCTTCTCGGAAAGCCTTCATCCGTAAGCTCTGTTTTTACTGAAATCACAGGACATTCAGTTGAAGACAATGCAGTCAGTGTTCTCAGGTTCCCCAATGGTGCAATCGGCGTTTCAGAAACAGGCTTTGTTTCACGCAGTGACAGAAACGGAATTGAAGTCAGCGGTACTGATGGTTTTCTCCGTCAGACAGGAAGTGAGGTTTTCGTTGCTCTTAAAAACGAGGAAAACGAGTGGAAAAAGGTTGACATAGAAGAAAAGAATATGCCCTCTCCTCTTACATATTTTCTTGGTGTTCTCTCAGGCGACGAAGACAAAAAACTTTACAACATTGACGATGCAGTCATGCTGACAGAAATTATGGAAGCCGCATACAAATCACATAAAGAAAAAAGAGAAGTAAGTCTTTGATTAATCAGAAAATCCCTTTTGTTATTCCTTTCAAAACAAGAATAGCAAAAGGGATTTTTTATTTACGCAGAATAAATTTCTAAAGTTTTTAAAGTTGCGAAACCACGGGTTTCTTCTATGACGATTTTCACGGCACTTGTAACCATAGGTTTTTGGGGAAGAATAAGTTTTCTGTTACCTATCACAGAATGCGTTTCTGCTTTTTTGAATTTTTTACCCTCAAGGGTATAAACGGAAAATTTTTCTATCTGCTGACCTGTGGCGATATTCTCACCAAGTTCAATAAGCTTTATAATTTTATCTTCACCGAAATCAACCGTGATTTCAATTTTTTCATCAGTTTCACCTGAGAAGAAATATGTATCATCGTCTTTTTTCAGGTTCTGAACAGAATCATTTCCATGAGATGCAGATATTTCTGATTTTTTGAGAAGAGGATTTTTTGTCAGCATTTCCATATCAACACCGAAACTCTGCAAAGTGAGAGTTTCTTCCTCGTGAATTCTTCCTCGTTGGTCAATGGGAATACCAATGTGCAGAACACCGTTTGCACCTGTTACTGAAAAATAAAGTTTTTTCAATTTCTGAAGAGGCATTGTTATATTATCCTCTTCTTTTTTATAAAACCAACTGTCTCTCATTGAACAGTCAGCAAAATAAGGCTGCCAGCAAAGTGAATTTGCTTTTCTGAGTGCTTTTCTGCTGCCAAGGTCAAGCTCCATTTTACCAACGCCATCAGGTGTGCGGTATGTATTTTCCTTATTTTCATCAAGCTTTGTAATTTTCTGCCAAGACGAAACAGGTCTTATAACATTCCATTCCTCAGGACGGCAGACAACCCTCGCATTACCGAGATGACGTACATCCGGACCATTTGAAATTACAGCATCAGGCTGACACAAACGGATAAGGTCATATATTTTTTCCATATCAATGTCAGGCTTTTCACCACCAAGATCAAGCTTGACCTCGTAAATTTCACCATAATTAGTCAGAAGTTCTTTAAGCTGTGAAAGAATAAGCTTTTCAAGGTCTTCACCTTTTTTATCTGTGTTTCTGTCGCAAAGTGAAAAGCTGAAACCGAATTTTATATTTTCTTTTCTGTATTCATCGGAAAGCTCCTTTACTATATCACCTTTTCCATCAAGATAAGGTGAACTTGCTACCGAATAAGAAGTTGTTTCAGTCTGCCACAGACAGAAACCATCATGATGTTTTGCAGTAATAAGAACGCCCTTCATTCCTGCGTCTTTAACAGTCTGCACCCATGACGGGATATCAATATCCGTAGGATAAAAAGCATTCGCTTCAATTTTGCCTGTGTCTTCACCAAAAGTGACAAAAGTATTGAGCCCAAAGAAAAAATGAGCAACAAAATCCGTCTCATTCCAGAGAAGCTGTCTTTTTTCGGGAACAACTTTATTTGCAAATTTTATAATGTCTTTTTTATTCGTGAACATAATTTACCTGCTTTCAAAGGTATTTCATTATAGGGGACTTCTAAAAACCTATTGTATAAAATACGTTTAAAAATTTTTTCGTCAGATGTACTAAAAATTTGAAGTTTATGCTGTCGCATTAACAAGAATTTTTGGTGCATATGACGGAAAAAGAGCAAACGTAGTTTCGTGCAAGGGGTTTTTAGAGGTCCCCTATAATTTACCAGATTACCGTAACTTTCAGTCCCTCTGCAGAAACTGTCATTTCATCCGAATATTCTTTTGCAGATTCTATGAATTTTTTCATCATCTCTTCATCCTCAAACTGAATTGTGCTTTCCATTATAAGCTCATTCGGAGAAACACCTGGTCCGAAACGGAAACCGCACATCCACCAGTGACGCATTTCTTCTCTTTCAATGAGAATTTCGTCTTCTGTTCTGAGAGTTGTTGACATCACAAGCATTTCATCATCTGTTGCGCAGGTATAAGCAAAATCATTCTTGTTTTCTTTATTATAAATACCCAATTCTGCACCGTTGAGAAGTTTAAAACCGTAATTACCTTTCCAGAACTGGAACATCCAATGTTTTGAGCCGTGTTCAAACTTAACACGTACAGTATCTGTTGACATAAAGCCCATACCGCCGATAATATCAAAGAAAACAGAATAACCAAGGTCTCTCATCCACACATTCACGGGAGTAGTTATAGTATAATTCTTTGCATCATAGTCAAAGCCGATACCCATAAGACCGTTGTTGTCTTTTCCGTAAAGTTTACCTGTTTCCGGGTTATAACGTATTCCTGTAAACACTTCAACAACATTACCGTCGTTGTCCACATAATCGCAACAGAAATAATAAACACCCTCTTCTTCCTCACAAGGAACAAAATATATGTACAAATCATGCATACCGCTTGTAAGGTGATTAAGGAAATTACGTATCATTCCCTCAGGCAATGTTTTATTAACAATATCTTTGAGTCCCTTATCAATAGCCTTTTTCAAAGGATTGACTTCACCACCGTTACGCTCAGGCTTTTCTTCCCCTTCTTTATAAACATGAAGACTGTTTATGGCATCAAGAACCTCCTGACTGTCTTTTGAACCGTCTTTTGCCTCAGTAACAATATTTTCAACTACAACAGAAAGTACCGCCTTTGCTTCTTCGCTGAGAAACTCTGCTTTTTCACTCTGAGCAGATACCATTCTTGTACTTACTGATTCACCCTCTGTTTTTGCAACACTTACAGGAGTAAAAACGGACATAGCAAGCATTACAACTGACATAATAGCACTAAAAAATTTCATATTCTTCCTCCTTTTCCAAATTTCACTCTTCCGATTATATCACAAATTCAGAAAAAATCTATATATAATTTATTAATTTTCCTGAAAATGAATAAAACCTGT
>JAFXFI010000008.1 GCA_017520635.1 Clostridia bacterium | reverse complement strand
TAAAACCTGCAAAATTAATGGCAACACCGTAGGGGACGGGTTTCCCGTCCCAATTTAAATCTCATGAAAACTTGCGGGAGCCGAAACGACTCCCCTACGTTATGAAATTGAATATACAGATAAATTATAAGTGAGGCTAACCTTGCCATTTTGTTGTCATCCTTGAGCGTAGCGAAGGATCTCAAAATAGCAACATATGAAACAATTCCAAACGAGATTCTTCGCTTCGCTCAAGAATGACGCGTTTGGAATTGTTGTGGTAAATTAATAATTTAATAACACTATACAAAACAAATCAGCCGGGTGTTCTTTTTACACTCGGCTGATTTTTTAATTTTCATTTAATTTTATCTTGCTTTCGGACCCCATCTGTTATCTTCATCGCTGTCTTTGCAGAGCTGAATGATAAACAGAATCCAGCCTACAAGAGGTATGAGATTTATGAGCATATATGTCCATGATTTTCCTGTATCATGAAGGCGTCTTACAGTTACTGCAAGACCGGGAATAAGCAAAGCAACAGATACAACGGATGATATAACTGCAATTCCACCGCTGAAGCTTATGCTGCTTGTCAGACTTGAAACAAGAATATTAAACAGAAACGCCCACCAGTATTCCGTCTTCGTTGAACGTGTTTCAAAGTTTGCATAATTCTGGAAAAACAGTTTTATTGCTGTTTTGAAATCAACCTTACCTGCATTGGGATTCACATACTCCTGCTGAGGAAAGCCGTAGGACTCACTCTGATAATTTCCGTTATCAAAGGGTGACGTAAATTCAGGCTCAGTATTCTGTGTGTAAACCTGTTCCTTTGTTATCGTAACCTTATTTCCGCATTCGGGACAGAACGCCGCATTTTCAGGCAAATCTTTTCCGCAATTAGGACAAAACATAAGTAAAACCTCCTTTTTATGTTCTTACTATATTATATATTTTTCTCGTCATAAAGACAAGTGGTTTAACAAATGTTTTAAAAAGTTTTTATCTCTTGAGTCCATCCACAAGCGTAAACAAGTCTGTAAAAAATTTCTGAGTGCTTTCTGTGTCAGCACCGAGACCGATAACTGTTCCGTGGTGGCCTGTAAGAGTTTCCGAAACATACCATATTCCTCTTTCAATTTGGGCATCTTCTTCTGTGGGGAAGGTTATGTTTGCCTCACCAAAAGGATATTTTGCAGAAACCACATTTACAAGTCCGTCATTTTCCTGCCATGCTTCGTCAATCACGATTCCTCCGTCAGTTGTTCCCATATATGAACCCATTGCAAGTGCTACAGGATAGAGAAGCGCAAATGTACCTTGCTGAGGAACTTGTCCTTTGAGAAGTGAGCCTTCCTTTGTTGTTGAATAAACATAGGAGAAATAATAAACATCTTCAACTGTTTTTATTGTTTTGTTAAGTTCAGCTGCGCCGTCAGGTGACAAGTCATAAACTGCGTTGTCTTTACCTGCACTTATAAACTTGCTCACAGCAGAAGAAACATCATCTGTGTCACCCTCTACAGGATTTATACCGAAATGGTCAAGCTTGAAATCGTAAATTCCGCTGACGGGGTTTGTGATGCCCAGAACATTGAAGCAAAGGTCAACAAGTAAATCGGTTGTGTTTCCTACACCAAGAATACCGCCTGTATCATTGATAATTTCCGTAAGGGATGAGCCGTTATGAGGTGCACAGAGAGCAGTTACGCTGTTTACAAAATCACCTTTTTCACCTTTGAAAAGAGGTGAAGTTTCGTCGCCCGTTGCACTCATTTCAGCCTCGCTTCCGTATTCAAGAAGTGATGTGAAAAGTCTGACAGTTGCACCACCGAAAGAATGACCTACAAGGTTTATTTTAACTATCTGACCGCCGTTGATTTTTTCTCCCCAGTTTTCAACAAGAGGAGTTTCAAAGGTTTCACCGAAACGTGCGTGGTTGTGTGCCTTTGAATGGGCTTCACCATAGTCAACTGTTGTGCCTGTAAGCTGAGCGTATAGCTCACACGCTCTGTCCCATGCACTTGAGAAAGGTCCTACGCTTGGTGTGTGGACTGTATAACCTTGCTCTGTCAGATAAGTTTTCAGGTCACCTGAGGTTGCGCCCCAATATTGCACCGTATCATTTATTCCGTCACCTTCACCGTAGCCTGCAAGACCGTGAACCAGCACATAAGGGTACTGAATTTTACCGCCATTCCATTCCCACCATGCCTCTTTGTAGCTGCCGTAATGAACGGGAATTGCAATGGCAGTTACAATTACTGCAAGTGCAAGTAAGGCACTGATTATTTTAAGTACGGGATTTTTCTTTTTCACTTTATATTCAACCTCTCTTTCTTCAACAAAAGGTTCATTGATAATTTCTTCATTTTCAGAAACTTCTTCCTCGCTATCTTTCAGGAGATAATCTGTTGACACTCCGAAAAGCTCGCTCATTGCAAGGATTTTTTCTGTATCGGGAACACTTGCTCCTGACTCCCATTTAGAAACGGACTGTCTTGATACTCCCATTTTTTCAGCAAAGGCTTCCTGAGATAAGCCCTGCTCTTTTCTCAATTTCACAATTTTATCTGCCGTTGACATTACAATGCCTCCTTTGAAACGAGTATAGCAGAAAAGCATCTGTAATTCTACCAATCTGACTTTACATTTTCAAAAAAACAGCATGTAAAGTCGGGTTTACATCTCAATAATAACACTTTTTTAATAATGAGTCAATTGAAAAAACCGCCATTCGGAATGAATGGCGGTTCTGCAGTTTATAAACTTATTTAGAAAGTTTTTCAAGAAGCATTTTTGAGCAATCAATCTGGTTGGGGATGTTGCCGTTTTCATCTTTAACTCTCCAGATGTCGGGTGTGATTTCGTCAGCAACATAGATTTTGCCGTTTTCATCATAACCAACTTCGATCTTAAAGTCGATAAGCTGAAGGTTGAGAGAAGCAAGTTCTTCTCTGAGAACTGCACCAACTTTTTCAACAACTTCAAGTGCTTCGTCGTACTGACCTTCTTTGAGAATGCCCTTCATGAGGCAGATTCTTTCTGTAACAAGGGGGTCACCCTGAGCGTCGCTCTTAAGAGTAACTTCTTTGTAGCAGGGGTCAAATTCAATGCCTTCTGCGATATCGAAACGACGGCAGAAGCTACCTGCTGTATAGTAACGAAGAACAAACTCAAGGGGAGGAACTGTAAGGTTGCGAACCTTCATGAGACCTTCTTCAACGTTAGCGTCAATGAAGTGTGTGGGGATGCCGTTTTTCTCCATAAGCTCGAAGAAATATTTTGAAATTGCAAGACCGATTTTGCCTTTACCTTCAACGCTGCCGCCAACTGTGTTTGAGCCGGGATCGAAAACGCCGTTTTCACCTGTTGCTGAATCCTTGAAGAAAAGGTGAACAATACCTGTTTCCTCATCAAGGAGAACGTTTTTAGTTTTACCTTCGTACAACTTTTTCATTTTAAAGACTCCTTTTGTTACCACATGGGCAACTTAAAATTTACGGATATATTATAGCACAGAAATATTTTATCTGTAAATAAAAATTAATGATTTTTTTGAATTTTTACATCTCAGTATTTCTGAGGTATTTTCATGCTTTTGTTTTTGTGAAAAATAACAAAATCAGGGCATGTACGGATTTTCTTCGTACTCATAATTTTCGGGCATGACCATAGGTCTGAAATAATTAATTGTGTAATCAATACCCCACTGACCTTTTTTGCCTGACCAGAAGCTTGAATGAGGCTCGATTGAAAGCATTCCGTCATAGTCCGTTGTGTAGAGGATATCCATAACTGCAGGCCACTGAATCATGTCAAGTCCTGCAGGAGCATCGTCGTAATCTTCACCGTTTATTTTGACTCTGCCTTTTAAGTGGAAGTGGTAGAATCTTGAACTCCAGTCGAGCATTTCCTGTAAATAGTCACCGTCTCTTGAAAGGCAATGTGAAATGTCATATTTGATACCAAGCTCAGGAAGTGCTGACATTATGTAATTCCATGCTTTGGGCTCAATGACGAAGTTTTCCCAATTGCAGTTGTAAGCCGCAATTTTTACATTTTTATCCTTTGCAAAATCAATGAGAGTTCTGAAATAATTGATTGCGATTTCACAGTTTTCATAGAAGCTTTTACTCTCAACGTAGTTTACACCGCAGTTGAAAACAGGACAGCCGATAATCCCTGCTGCAGTGATAATATTTTTGTCAGCCTGAAGTGCTTCGGGGATGATTTCACCGTTTTCATCAATTCTTAC
>JAFXFI010000082.1 GCA_017520635.1 Clostridia bacterium | reverse complement strand
TATTCAGTTTGATACTGTAATAGAAACAAACAGAGGTTGCCCGTACAGATGTGTATTCTGTTGCTGGAGAGGAAATAAATCCGGCTTCAGACAGTTTCCTATGGAAAAAGTTAGAGCGGAGCTTGATTGGTTGGCTGAACATAAAATTTCATATTGTTTCTGTGCTGACTCAAACTTCGGTATTCTCGAAAGAGATGAAGAAATTGCAGATTATATTGTTGAACTGAAAAGAAAATACGGTTATCCCGAAAGGTTTGAATCAACTGCTGCAAAAAATAAGGATGACCAGGTTTTTAAAATTCTCAGTAAGCTTGAACAGGCAGACCTAAACAGAGGTGTCTCTGTTGCCGTTCAGAGTATGTCACCTGAGGTTCTTGAAATTGTTGGCAGAAAAAACATGTCTGTGAATAATTTTGCAGAGCAGGTTGCACGTTACCGTACAAACGGAATGTATACTTACACCGACCTTATTTTAGGACTTCCGGGTGAAACTTTAGACAGTTTCTCAAGGGGACTGTGCGAAGTTATTGAGGCAGGTCAGCACAGTAATGTGAGCGTTTACAGATGTGAATTTTTGCCTAACACAATAATGTATACAAAAGAGTTTGTTGAAAAATATAAAATCAAAACGGTGAAATCACTTCTCTGTCAGATTCACACAAAGGTTGATGCAGACATGAAATATGCATCACGTTCTGACATAGTTGTAGCTACAAGTACCATGAGTACAGAAGACTGGAAAAAAGCGTTCAGATTTTCTGTCTGTGTTCAAAGTTTCCACAGCCTCGGTATTCTTAAATTTTTTGCAATTTATCTCAGAAAAGCAAAAAATATTTCCTACTATGATTTTTATATGAATCTTTTCGAGTGGATTGAAAAAGAAAGCAAGATAGTAAAGAGGATCCTCGATAAAGTTTTTGCAAGTGTTGATATTTTCCTTGAGGGAAAAGGTAATCTCTGCTTCTCTGATGAACGGTTCGGAGATATTTATTGGGAATTTTATGAAGGCCTTTTCCTTTCATGTGCAGCAGAAATTGAAGAATATTTTGAAGATGTAGAAAATTATTTGTACAGATATTTTGATGACAATGAAACTTACGAAGATTTGTTATCTTATCAGAAATCTATGATTGCATTGCCGTCACAGAAAGAAAAAATTCTGAACTTCAGATATGATTGGTATGAATATTTTGAAAATCTTTTCAATGAATCTTATCTGACTCCTGCAGAAAAAGAAACAACACTTAAGTTTGAAGATACTTCTGCAGATTCGTGGATATCTTTTGCTCATAAAAGAGTGTGGTACGGAAAACGTTATGAAAATACAATCAAAAAAACAGAGTGTATTCAATAGAGTACACTCTGCTCTTTTTAAAAGAAGCTTTCTATAATTTTTTCTGAAGTGACAGGAGAATATCTCCAGTAGGAGATGTGGTTTTCTTCCGTAAAATAATTAAGTTTCTGAGGCGGATATGTTGCATCAAAACAGTCTACGATTATCAGTTTGATTTTCATTCTTTCGGGGATGATACTTTTTATGTAGACGGCTGTATTCTGACCTGCCTGAACATCTTCCGTAAGCTCTGCAAGTCCTGCAAGGTTGGGAGCAAGTTCAACAAAAATTCCGTATTTTTCAGTTGATCTGACAATTCCCGGAACAGTTTCTCCCACAGAAAATCTCGAGGCGTTTTCTTCCCAAGTGCCCAGAAGCTCTTTGTGAGAAAGCACTATTCTGCCGAGCTCATCACGACTTTTTACAATTGCTCGGATATCCTGGTTGGGAGTAAATCTCACATTGGGATGAGGAATGCGTGAAACGGAAATTCCGTCAATGGGAAGAAGTGCATTAATTCCCGCACCGATATCTGCGAAAACTCCGAACGGCTCCATGTGACTTATTCTTGCATCAATAATATCTCCGGAAGCAAGCTGTGAAATATAATTTTCTATGCACTCTTCCTGAACTTTTTTACGGCTGAGAATGGCATAAAGGTCGCCGTAATCGTCAAAAGCAAAATCGGTAATAACAAAGCAGACAGGTTTGCCCACTTTTGAAATGAGTGCAATGTCACGTGTTGTACCTTCGCTTATTCCTATTGCACCTTCTTCTCGTGGGATTATTCCCGACATGCAACCTAAATCAACATGAAGATTGTGGTCGTTATCGCAGAGTATAACTCTTGCTTCAAGAATTTTTCCGCTTTTGTAAGCGTCTCTGATTGTGTCGGGACTTTTAAGCCAACGGATATTTTCTTTTGTATTCACGAGTTTGCCCTCAGGCAGATATTTAAACATAAATTTTGCTCCTCATAATCTTTATTTGTAAATACTTATTCCAATTTATAACATTTTATGATACAATATAAAGATAGGAGGCGAATTTGTCATGGATGTAAGAGTTGGCGATACAATAGTAATGAAAAAATCACACCCCTGCGGATGTGACAGGTTTGTGGTAACAAGGGTGGGAATGGACTTCAAAATCAAGTGTGAAAAATGCGGACATGAAGTCATGTCACCAAGACAAAAAGTAGAAAAAAATATCAGAAAAATATTGAGACCTGAGGAAGGAAGTCAGGAATAATTTATGTTAGACAAGTTAGAAAAAGTTGAAGAACGTTTTGAAAGTGTAAATGAAATGCTCTGTGACCCTGATGTGGTTGCAGACATGGAAAAATATAAAAAGCTCATGCGTGAATTGAAAAACCTTACGCCTGTTGTTGAAAAATTCAGGGAGTATAAAAAAACAAAAGAAACTCTCGATGAAGCAAAGCTTATTCTTGAAGATTCATCTCAGGATAAGGATTTTCGTGAAATGGTTGAAGAAGAATATCTTGAAGCAAAGGAAAATATTGTTGCTATTGAAGACGAACTGAAAATTCTTCTTCTGCCCAAAGACCCCAATGATGATAAAAATGTTATTGTTGAAATCAGAGGCGGTGCAGGCGGTGAAGAGGCATCACTTTTTGCAGGTGTCCTTTACAGAATGTACAGTATGTATGCTGAGACAAAAGGCTGGAAAACAGAAATTATGAGTGCCAACGAAACTGAACTCGGCGGTTTTAAAGAAGTCAGCTTCATGATTGAGGGTGAGGGTGCATTCTCACGCTTCAAATTTGAAAGCGGTGTTCACCGTGTTCAGCGTGTGCCCGAAACAGAATCTCAGGGAAGAATTCATACTTCGACTGTGACGGTTGCTGTTCTTCCTGAAGCAGAAGATGTTGATATAGAAATAAATCCTGCAGATTTGCAGATTGATACCTTCCGTTCAAGCGGTGCAGGTGGTCAGCACATTAACAAAACAGAATCTGCAATAAGAATTACTCATATTCCCACAGGTACTGTTGTTGAATGTCAGGATGAAAGAAGTCAGCATAAAAATAAAGACAAGGCAATGAAAATTCTACGTTCAAGAATTCTTGACGAGGAAAGAAGAAAACAGAACGATGCAATTGCAGGGGAAAGAAAAAGTCAGGTAGGTTCAGGAGACAGAAGTGAAAGAATAAGAACTTATAACTATCCTCAGGGAAGAATAAGTGACCACAGAATAGGTCTTACACTTTACAGGCTTGAATCAATGCTCAACGGTGACATTGATGAACTTATTGATTCACTTATTACAGCCGATACAGCAGAAAAATTGAAGGCAGAAGAATAAAATGGAAACAAAAGTTTTAAAAGCAACTGAAGAGGCAATTGAAAAGGCCGCTGTTATAATAAAAAACGGCGGTGTGGTTGGTCTGCCTACAGAAACTGTTTATGGTCTCGGTGCAGATGCACTTAATGCTTCAGCTGTTGAAAAGATTTTTGAAGCAAAAGGAAGACCGAAAGACAATCCAATGATTGTCCATGTTTCTTCAATAGAAGAGATTGAGTCTCTCGTGAAAAAATTTCCTGAAAAAGCAAAACTTCTGGCAGAGAAATACTGGCCCGGACCTCTTACAATTATTATGTCGAAATCCGATAAGGTTCCTATGCGTACAAGTGGTGGTCTTGACACGGTTGCAATAAGAATGCCGTCACATCCTGTTATGCGTGAAGTGATAAAAAAATCAGGCTGTCCCATTGCAGCACCGTCTGCAAATCTTTCGGGAAGTCCCAGCCCCACAAATGCAAAATATGTTTTTGATGATATGGATGGCAGAATTGAACTTATAATTGACGGCGGAGAATGTGAAGTGGGTCTTGAATCAACTGTCATAACTCTGGCAACAGAAAAACCCAGACTTCTTCGTCCGGGAGGAATAACTCCGGAACAGCTTGAAGAGGTTTTAGGTGAAATTGAAATTGACGTTGCCGTAAAATCAAAGCTGGAAGAAAATGCGGAAGCTTCTTCTCCCGGCATGAAATATAAACACTACGCTCCGAAAATTAAAGTTATAATTCTCAAAGGTGACACAGAAAAATATATTGAATATATTTCTTCACATAAAGAAAACACAGCAGCACTTTGCTTTGAAGATGAAAAAGAAAAAATTTCAATTCCCTGTGTGACTTACGGAAGAAGTGATGATTCTTCATCTCAGGCAAAAAGGCTTTTTGATGCACTCAGAGAACTTGATGAAACGGGAGCAGAAGTTGCGTTTGCGCATTGTCCCTCAGATGAAGGAGTAGGACTTGCGGTTTATAACAGACTTTTACGTTCAGCAGGTTTCGAAGTAATTGAGTTATAAGAGGTGAGAGTTATGTTTATTTTAGGTCTGACAGGTAAAACAGGTGCAGGTAAAAGTACGGTCTCTTCTCTGCTCAAAGAGAGAGGCTGTTACATAATTGATGCAGATAAAGTTGCGAGAGAAATTCTTTTTCCTGATTCACCTGTTATCGAAAAACTGAAAGAAACTTTCGGTGAAGATGTTGTAAAATATAACGGAGAAGTTGACAGAAAACTTCTTGCGCAAAGAGCATTCTCTTCGCGTGAAGAAACTGAAAAATTAAATGCAATAACTCACCCTGTTATCAGAGAAAAAATTATCGATGAAATTGAAACAGCAAAGATTGAAGAGTATGAAGTTTGCGTCATTGATGCTGCTGCACTTCTTGAAAGCCGTATAAGAAATGATTGCGACAGTATTGCTGTTGTGTTTGCACCGATGGATGTTCGTCTTAAAAGAATCATTGAAAGAGACAACATGTCTGTTACCGATGCTAAAAGAAGAATTGATGCGCAGAAGGATGATGAATTTTATCTGAGAAATGCGGACATAATTATAATTAACGACGGTGAAACAGATTTTGAAAATGAATTGAATAAATTATTTAATTTTATAGAAAGCAAGAAAGGAAAATAAATTATGAGTGCAAAGGATTTACAGGAAAAGCTTTTCATGAAACCGAAGAATGCAGTTCTTCTCATGGAAGAAACTGAAATAAAAAAAGCAGATGATTTCTGCGAAGCTTATAAAGCATATCTTAACGAAGCAAAAACAGAACGTGAAGCATGTGCTCTTGCAATTGAAATTGCTGAGGAAAAAGGTTTTGTTCCTTTTGATAAAAATGCATCATACAAAGCGGGAGATAAAGTTTACTACAATAACAGAGACAAAGCTCTTATTCTCTGTGTGTTCGGTAAAAGAAGTGTTGCAGACGGTGTTAAAATTGCTGCAGCACATGTTGATTCTCCCAGAGTTGACCTTAAACCAAACCCTCTTTATGAAGACAGCGAAATGGCTTTCTTCAAAACTCACTATTACGGCGGTATCAAAAAATATCAGTGGACTGCAATTCCTCTTGCGCTTCACGGTGTGATTGTTCTTAAAGACGGAACAAAAGTAAATGTCAACGTAGGCGAAGATGATAACGACCCCAAATTTGTAATTTCAGATTTGCTTCCGCATCTTGCACGTGAACAGATGAAACGCACTCTTAATGAAGGTATTATGGGTGAGGAGCTTAACATTCTTGTAGGTTCACGTCCTTTTAAGGATGACGAAGGCAGTGAGCTTGTAAAACTTAATATAATGAATATTCTCAATGAAAAGTACGGCATTGTGGAAGAGGATTTCCTTTCCGCAGAGCTTGAATGTGTTCCCGCAATGAAAGTATGCGATATCGGTTTTGACAGAAGTCTTATCGGCGGTTACGGACATGACGACCGTGTTTGTGCATATCCCTCACTTATGGCGGCAGTCAACTGTGAAAATCCTGAATTCACATGTCTTACAGTTCTCACAGATAAAGAGGAAACAGGCTCAGACGGAAACACAGGTCTTAAATCTTTTTATCTTCCTTATTTTATTGCAGACCTTGCACGTCAGGCAGGAGTTCAGGCACACGATGTTCTGTCTATGTCAGAATGTCTTTCAGCTGACGTAAATGCGGCTTTTGATCCCACATTCCCTCAGCCCTTTGAAAAGATGAACACATCCTTTGCAAACAGAGGTATTGTTGTTACAAAGTATACAGGCTCAGGCGGTAAAGGCGGTACTTCAGATGCAAGTGCAGAATTTGTAGGAAAGGTACGCAGAACGTTTGATGACGCAGGTGTTATCTGGCAGATGGGTGAGCTCGGTAAGGTTGATGCAGGCGGCGGCGGTACAGTTGCAAAATACGTTGCAAACCTCGATGTTGATGTAATAGATGTAGGTGTGCCTGTTTTGTCAATGCATGCGCCCTTTGAAGTGGTTTCAAAAATTGATGTCTATATGGCGTATAAAGCATTCTCAGCATTTTTTGCTTTGAAAGATTAATTCCGTAAAAATAATATTATCAGAGACGGTACAGGGTTTAAGCTGTACCGTCTCTTTTTTATAATTTAAATGTGTGCTTAAATGTTACATCGTAGGGCTCGGCGTCCTCGACGAGCCGTTAGTTTTATATAAATTTCGCGGACGGTCGAGGACGCCCGTCCCTACGAAAAGTCGCATAATATCAACGGTTATACCGTAGGGAAGACCCTTGCGGTCTTCCGTAAATTTTGTATAAAACCTGCAAAATTAACGGTAACACCGTAGGGGACGGGTTTCCCGTCCCAAATTAAATGTCATGAAAACTTGCGGGAGGCGGAACGCCTCCCCTACGATATGACAATAAATATACAGATAAATTATAATTT
>JAFXFI010000081.1 GCA_017520635.1 Clostridia bacterium | reverse complement strand
TTACATCTGCAAGAAGACCGTCAACAACAGACTGAGCCTTGCCGACTGATTCGGAAACAACTTTGTCTGCAATTTCATTTGCTTCAGCAACAATTGCATCAGCTTTGGCTGTTGCCTCTGCAACAAGATTTTCTGCAGTTTCATTTGCTTCTTTTATTACTGTATCTGCATTTTCATTGATTTCATCAATTGTATGCTGAATACCTGCCTTTGCACCGTCAACAGTTGCCTTTGCCTGTGCGTTAGCATTATCAATTATGATCTGAGCTTCTTTTTCAGCCGCAGCAGTTGCATCTGCAAGTGCATTTTCAGCCTTTTCTGTAAGATTCTTAGCCTTTTCTTCTGCTTCGGAGATAATCTTATCTCTGTCAACATAAATTTCGTTTGAACGCTCTCTTGCATCGTTGATGATTTTTTTGCCTTCATTTTTAGCGGCCTCAATCATCTTTGCAACAACAGATTCTGCACCTGCAATAGTCTGTGCAGCTGTTTTCTGAGCGGTAAGAAGAGTTTCAGTCATATAGCTTTCATTACGCTTGTATTCATCAAGCTTTTTTGCAAAGATAGTAAGTCTTCTTACAATTTCTTTATTTTCTTCAAAGAGTTCCTCATAAGATCTCGCAGTCTGTTCTGCAAAAGATTTTACACTTTCTTCAGAATATCCGCCTTCGGGCAGAGTCTCAAAACTATATCTTCTGATTTCATCAGCAGTCATAATAAATTACCTTCCGTTCTCTTTTTCTCTTTATACAAAATATACGCCGTTGTTTTCAAGTTCATAAAGCAGGTCACCCATAACATCAACATTGTAAGGAGTGATGATAAAAGTGCTTTTTGCTATTTTTTTAATCTCGCCGTCGTTTGCATAAGCTACACCGCTGAGGAAGTCAAGAAGTCTCAATGCTTCCTCCTTGTTGGTTGACTCAAGATTGAGAACGATAGTTCTCTTTTCGTTAAGATTGTCTGCGATTTCTCTTGCATCTGAGAATTTTTCAGGTTTTGTAAGCACAACCTGAAGTTTTGCTGTTGTATGTATATCAACAACCTTGCTTGAATGACCGGCAGAGCTCTTATATGAAGAACGCTGAACAGAAGGTCTGTCAAAAGAAGCAAAACTGAATTCTTCTTTTGCAGATGCTGACTGTTTCTTTGGAGTTTCAACTTTACGCTTCACCGGTTTTACCTCCTCCTCTTCTTCAAATTCTTCATCATAATCTTCTGTTATTCCGTCATCATCATAATCCGGTTCCGGAACATCCACATAGCTTTTAATTTTATCCCAAAGTCCCATCTGACATTATCCTCACTTTCTTTATTTGTATATTCTGGGTCCGAATATAGCCGACCCTACTCTTACAAGATTTGAACCGCAAAGAATTGCTTCTTCATAATCGCCTGACATACCCATTGATAAAATGTCCATACTTACATTATCGCTGTTTTCAGCTCTTATGTCAATAAACAGATTATACATTTCATTAAAAAATTTTCTTAATTCGCCACTATTTTCACATATCGGGGGTATTGTCATCAGACCTTTGACTGCAATATGCTTCATTTCGGAAATTTCAGCAATGGTCTCACGCAGAAGATTCTTTTCAAGACCTGTTTTGCTTTCCTCCCCGCCTACGTTTATTTCCACAAGAATATTTGCAGTCATATTGTTTTTTTCTGCCTGACGCTCAATTTCACGTGCAAGGCTGACACTGTCAACAGACTGTATCAGGTCAACCTCTGTGATAATTTTACGTACCTTGTTTGATTGAAGATGCCCGATAAGATGCTTTTCAACCTTTTCGAGTTTCAGCGCATCTTTTTTTGCAAGAAACTCCTGCACCTTGTTTTCACCGATAAGATCAATTCCGCAATCAATAGCACAATTTATATAAACAGGGTCAACCGTTTTTGTAACCGCCATAAAACGGACATCTTTTTCACTTCTGCCGCTTTTCACAGCGGCTTCGTTTATTTTATTCTGAATAAATTTCACATTTTCACGGATATTCAGAAATTTCTCTTCCATAAAAAATCTCCTCCGAAAAATATTGTTTAATCCATAATTTTTCCGTGAGCCAGGTCACGGCCTTCAACGATATATTCATCATATCTGCCGATATAGTTTTCAGCTTCGCCCGCCTGCGCTATATTCTCATTTTCAAGTGCATTCTCAACGATACAGTATTCATCAGCCGTGTAAAGAATATTTACTTTTCTGAAAAACATTTTTGCACCACGGACTATATAAACACCTGTCTCATTCTTTTCATTGCCGCGGATTGCTGAATTCCTGATTCTGAATCCCGAATATTCTTTAACGGCTATATTTGCATTTTCACACCTGAGAGATGCCAATTCCTCATTCATAACCATACATTTGAAAACAGCAACCGAGCGACCTGCTTTTTCATCATATCTTAAAGAAACAAGCTCTGTTCTGACTGCATCAATTGCTGAGTCCGGGAACGAAATCATATAAAATGAACCTTCACGCACAAGACTGAGATTTTCTTTATCGATAAGACAGGTCATATACCAGTTGTAACCGTGAACAATACGACTGCCGTCTCCTTCCTGAATCTGTGAAGTAAGTGCATTTTCAATATCCTCAACAGTCCACTTTTCATAGCCGTCATAATCAAGAACGTTTTCACAGCCGTCTGTACCCGAAATATAATAACCTG
>JAFXFI010000080.1 GCA_017520635.1 Clostridia bacterium | reverse complement strand
CAGACTGAAACATAAAACTCAGGTTTTTCTTTCTCCGGAGGGAGATTATTACAGAACACGTCTTACTCACACTCTTGAAGTTGCTCAGATTGCAAGAACAATGGCAAGAGCACTCAGACTCAACGAAGACCTGACAGAGGCAATTGCATTAGGTCATGACCTTGGCCACACACCCTTCGGTCATGCAGGTGAAAGAGCGCTCGATGCAATTGCTCCTTTCGGCTTCAAGCATTATATACAGAGTGTGAGAGTTGCCGATGTTATTGAGAAAGATGGCAAAGGTCTCAATCTTACAGAAGAAGTTCTCAACGGAATTATCTGTCACACAAAAGGTGAACAGGCTTTCACTCTTGAAGGCAGACTTGTACGTCTTGCAGACAGAATTGCGTATCTTAACCACGATATTGACGATGCTGAACGTGCAGGAGTTATGAGCGAAAACGATATTCCGGAAGAAATAAGGTCTGTTCTCGGCTACAGTAAGTCAAAGAGAATCAACACTCTTGTGATGTCTGCAATAGAAAACAGTAGTGATGACATTGTTCTTGAAAGCACGATAAAGGGTGCTTTTGATGAACTTCATGATTTTATGTTCAAGAATGTTTATACAAACCCTATCTGCAAGGGTGAGGAACATAAAGCAGTGGACATGCTTCAGTGGCTTTATAAATTTTATCTTAAAAATCCGGACAAGCTCTCTCCCGAAATGAAAAAAGTAATGGATGCAGAGGGTATTGACCGTGCAGTTACAGACTATATAGCAGGAATGACAGATAGATATGCAGTCAAGGTTTTTGATGATTTATTTGTGCCGAAATCTTGGTTGAATTAATTTGTAGGGGCGATTCACGAATCGCCCGAAAACATTCTTTCGAAAGGAGAAATATCAATGGCGATAAATGATGCATTTTTATCGGAACTTAAAATGAGAACGGATATTATGGACCTTGTGTCGTCATACGTTTCTCTTGATTCCCGTCGTCAGGGCAGAACTCACAAGGGTTTATGTCCTTTCCACAATGAAAAAACACCATCTTTTATGGTTTATGAGGACACTCAGTCTTTTTATTGTTTCGGTTGCGGAGCAGGTGGAGATGCCATAACCTTTACGATGAAAATTGAAAACCTTGATTATATAGAAGCGGTTAAATTACTTGCTGAGCGTGCAGGACTTTCAATGCCTGAGGATGGGTATGACGACAGCCTGACTAAAAAGAAAAACAGAATTCTCGCAGCAAACAGAGAAGCTGCAAGGTTTTTCCATTCCTGTCTTCTTGATAAGAAAAATTCACATGCTTTGAATTATTTTCTGAACAGAGGTCTCTCACCTCAGACGATTAAACACTTCGGTCTTGGCTATGCTCCCGATTCATGGGACAGTCTCATTAAACACATGAGAGAAAAAGGTTTTTCTGTTCAGGAGCTTTATGAAGCAGACTTAGTTAAGAAAAGTACAAAGAACGGTGAAAGATTTTATGATAATTTCCGTAACCGTATGATGACTCCCATTATTGACATAAGAGGAAATGTTATCGGTTTCGGCGGACGTGTTCTTGATGATTCAAAACCTAAATACGTAAACACAGCCGACACACTTGTTTACAAAAAAAGCCATGAAGTTTTTGCAATGAACTATGCAAAAAATGCTAAAGAAGATTTTCTTATTGTGGCTGAAGGCTACATGGATGTTATTGCTCTTCATCAGGCAGGGTTTACAAATGCAGTTGCCTGTCTCGGTACGGCTCTGACGAGTGAACAGGCAAGACTGATGAAACGTTATACAGATGAGGTTGTTTTGTCCTATGACTCTGATGAAGCAGGTCAGAAAGCAACGAAAAGGGCAATGCAGATTTTCTCCGATTCAGGGCTGAAAGTAAGAGTCCTTCAACTCAGAGGCGGAAAAGATCCTGACGAAATTATAAAGAAGCACGGAAGAGAGCGTTTTCAGTCCCTTCTTGACGGTGCGGAAAACGATACCGAGTTCAATTTAATCAAAATTGGTGAAAAATACGATATAACAGTATCTGATGGAAAAATGAGTTTCCTGAAAGAAGCAGCACAATTTTTAGCAACACTTTCAAGTCCCGTTGAAAGGGAAACATACTGCCTGAAGCTTGCATCAATGACAGAAGTCAGTGCAGATGCAATAAGGCAGGAAGTGAATAAAAATCTGTCTTCTGTCAGAAGAAAAGCAAAAAAAGAGCTTTTCACTCAGGCGAGAAATTATTCCGCAGGAACTGAGGATAAAATAAATCCTGATAAAAAGAAGTATGTGCTTCAGGCAAAGGCTGAAGAGGTTATACTTGTAACTCTTTTCAGAAATCCTGATTTTTATAAAAAATTGAAAGATGAACTGACACCTGAGCTGTTCTTCACATCTTTCAACAAAAGAGTACTGAGCGTTCTTCTGTCAATTCTTGAAAGCGGAAGAGAACTCGATGTTTCATCATTCAGAGACAGTTTCAGTGCAGATGAAATTGGCAGAATAACATATTTTTCAGATGTCTGCAAAGAAGTCAGCGACACTATCGAAGAGTGCTTTGAATGTATAGAAACGCTCAGAAATGCAAAAAATAAAAAGTCTTTTGACGAAGTTTCTGCAATGTCTGATGAAGATTTTGCAAACATGTTCAAAAATATAAACAAATGATAAAATCATTTACATAAGTGGAGGAGAAAAATTATGGAAAACAATACTGCAAATGCACCCGAGAAGAAATCATCTCTTAAGGTTCTTCTTGAAAAAGGAAAGGCTGCAGGTAAGCTTTCAACACATGAAATTGATATGGCAATGATGGAGCTTGACCTTAGCATTGAAGAACTTGAAAGCTTTTATGAAACAATTGAAAACCAGAACATTGAAATCATTGACGACCTTGACGATATGAGTCTTGAAAGTCTTAATTTCGATGATGATCTTGCTAAAAACCTTGACCTCGGTGTAGTAGGTAACGACCCCAAAAACGCTGCAATGGAAGACCATGTTAAGGTTTATCTTAAGGAAATCGGACGAGT
>JAFXFI010000079.1 GCA_017520635.1 Clostridia bacterium | reverse complement strand
TGGATAAGCATACAAGCGGCAAGGTTTACATGGATAATTCAGATGTTTACGCTCAGAATGATGAGCAGATTGCTATTTTCAGAAGAAGGCAGGTAGGTCTTATTTATCAGTTCTATAACCTTATTCCTGTACTCAATGTGACTGAAAATATCACACTTCCCGTTCTTATGGACGGAAGAAAAGTAAACAGAGGATACCTGAAGGAACTTCTTCAGACACTCAGACTTACAGGCAGAGAAGATCATCTTCCAAATCAGCTTTCGGGTGGTCAGCAACAGCGTGTTTCAATCGGCAGAGCACTTATAAATACTCCTGCCGTAGTTCTTGCAGATGAGCCAACAGGTAACCTTGATACAAAAAACAGTCAGGAAATTGTAGAGCTTCTTAAAACTTCAAACAGAAAATATAATCAGACACTTATTGTCATTACACATGACGAAAATATTGCTTTGCAGGCTGACAGAATTATTGCCATTGAAGACGGAAAAATCATCCGTGATGAGGTGATAAAATGAATGTTTTCAACAAAGTGACTCTTGAAATGCTGAAAAAGAATAAAAGCCGTACAGTTGTTACGATTATCGGCATTATTCTTTCTGCGGCAATGATTTGTGCTGTTACAACTTCTGTTGCAAGTCTTTATAACTACCTTTTGCAGAATGAAATTTATGAAAGCGGTGACTGGCACGGTGCTGCAACCGATACTGACTGGCAGACTTTCAAAAGAATAGAAAAATCAGCAGAGGTTGAAAATGCAGTTTACTTTCATCAATTAGGATATGCTGTGGCTGAAGGCTGCAAAAACGAGTATAAGCCCTATCTGTTTGTTATAGGTGCATCAGATGGCTTTAAAGAAACCATGCCTGTTCACATAACAAAAGGCAGATATCCTGCATCACCTTCAGAAATTCTCATTCCTCATCATCTTCACTCAAACGGTGGAGTGGAAACAGAAATCGGTGACGTGCTTACTCTTGAAGTGGGTGAAAGAATTTTTGAAGATTATTCCATGGGACAGAACAATCCCTATCAGGGTGAGGCTGAAAGCCTTGAAAACACAAAAACCCGAACCTACGAGATTGTAGGCTTTTATGAAAGACCTGGCTTTGAAGAATATACTGCACCCGGTTATACGGCAATAACTGTTGCAGAAAAAAACATTGACATTTTCGGAAAATATGATGTGTTTTTCAAAATGAATAAGCCATCGCAGATTTATTCTTTCATGGAAACAAACAAAATAAGCGGAACGACAAACAGTGATGTTCTCTTGTATTCGGGTGTTTCAGCTTTTGACGGTTTCACTGCGACGATTTATTCTCTTGCAGCAATTGTAATTGCGTTGATAATGTTCGGCTCTGTATCCCTGATTTATAATGCTTTTTCGATTTCTGTTTCAGAGAGAACGAAGCAGTTCGGACTTCTTTCTTCAATAGGTGCAACGAAAAAGCAATTGAGAAAAATGGTGCTTTTTGAGGCGTTGGCAGTAAGCACCGTGGGTATACCTCTCGGTGTTATTGCAGGTGTCGGAGGTATCGGTGTCACGCTTATGGTAATAGGACACAGGCTTCAGCAGATTACGGATTTTGCAATTCCCATGAGGGTTTGCGTATCACCTGTTGCGATTGTTGCAGCAATAGTTATTGCTTTGCTTACCGTTCTTATTTCTGCGTGGATTCCATCAAAACGTGCCACACGTGTTTCGGCAATCGAGGCAATAAGGCAGACGAAAGATGTGAATGTGAAGGAGAAAAATGTTAAGCTTTCGCCCATCACATACAAGCTTTTCGGATTACCCGGTGTGCTTGCAAGTAAATATTATAAGAGAAGCCGCAAAAAATACAGAACAACAGTTGTCAGTCTTTTCATGAGCGTGGTTCTGTTTGTGTCAGCCTCTGCTTTTACCGATTACCTGATGGCTACAGTCGAAGCAGGGTTTGATGAAAATGCCATTGACATTTCTTACATTACAGAACATTCAAAATTTGATAATGAAGGAAAAGGTGGTATAACACGTGATGAACTGCTTGAAAAATTTAAAAAGACTGAATGTGTAACTGATGCGGTTTATACACAACACACTGTTACCAATGCCACGATTGACAAAAAATATCTGAAAGAAAAAGTAGCTGAAAATGCTCAGTCAGAGCTTATAAATCGATCGGGAAAAGATGAAGCTGTTGCAGACATCGCTATCGGAGTCGTGTTTGTGAATGACAGTGAATTTGAAAAGCTTGTGGCAAAATATAAGCTTGATAAGAGTAAATATTTCGATAAGGAAAATCCGCTTTCAATTGTGGTTGACGGCAACACGACCTTCAACAGTGAAAAAGAAAAATATGTAAGGTGCGATGTTCTGAAATCAGATGAAAGCGTGGCTGAGTTTACCACACAGAAGGATATTGAAGGCTACTATCATTACGGAAATCAGACTGATGAAGAGGGAAATGAATTTATAATTTATGCAAGTAAAACAGGAAGCGACAGAAAAATCATTCCTGTTGAAGAAACAAAAATTCATCTGACTCTTGAATCCGGTAAAAGAATTTACGAGAAGCCGTTTTACTGCAACATGACGTCAGCAAATCTGATTTATATTTATCCCGCAAGTATGATGGAAAGCTTTAATTGGAATAAAAGTGTTCGTTCTTATTTTTTCAGCGTTATTTCAACTGACCATGCAAAATCGAGCAGTGCACTGAAGACCATGCTTCTTGACAACGGCTTCAGTACAACTAATCTTTTTGATCACGGACAGGAAGTGGAGAACGAAAGAAATCTTGTTATGATAGTCAGAATTTTTGCTTACGGATTTATTGTTCTCATTTCTTTGATTTCTGCAGCCAATGTATTCAATACAATTTCCACAAATATTGCCCTGAGAAGACGTGAGTTTGCAATGCTTAAATCAGTTGGTATGACGAAGAAAGGCTTTAACAGAATGATGAATTTTGAATGTCTGCTTTACGGAAGCCGTGCTCTTCTTTTCGGAATTCCCGTTTCTGTGGGAGTTACATTCGCTATCTGGTACACGATAAATCAAGGGTTTTATGAGCTTGACTTTGCTCTCCCATGGACAGCAATGGGAATTGCTGTGTTCAGCGTTTTTGCAGTTGTGTTTGCAACAATAATTTTTGCAATGAATAAAATAAAAAAAGAAAACCCCATTGATGCATTGAAAAACGAAAATATTTAAAAGACAAAAATTATAATTTATCTGTATGTTAATTGTTATATCGTAGGGGAGCCGTTTCGGCTCCCGCAAGGTTTTATCAAATTTTATTCGGAACGGAAAGGCGTCCCCTACGATGAAACCGTTGGTGTCATTATATAATTGCGTCGCAGATCTGAAATTTTGTACTTTGCACTAAATTATAATTTATAAAAATAAAACGTAAAAATGCATCAGAAGTTTAAATTTAAAACTTCTGATGCATTTAACTTTATTCAAATGCTTGATTCTGTCGGATTTTCAAAGATTATGTTTTTTACAGCTTTATTGATTAATTCTTATTTAAAAAGATTTTTTAAAAAGTCAAATACTGATGATTTTTCATAGAAGGGGATAACCTCTCCTGCATTTTCATTTGTCATGGGAACAAGGCATGTATCGTCAACATTAATAAGATACTGTGGGAAATCTGAATATGTATGAACGGTAATCTGTTCATCGCTGTATGTAATAAGGTCAACAATATCTGCAAAAAATCTGTCATCGTCAACATGCTTGAGATTTTTTGCAAACCACGTAACATCTGCATATTTACATGTGGATGCGTCAATCTGATTGTCAGGAGAAATATGATTTTTTTTGCATTCGCACTGAACCTTCTGAACATAGTTTTCACCGAGAGTTCCGTCAATTTCAGCACATGTTGCACCGAAGCTTGTGTTATAAGTTCCTATCATACCGTCAGACATTCTGTCGTTGTCTGAAGTTACGGGAATCATCGGGAAGCCGTATTCTGAAATTGCTGCAAAGTTTTTGCCGTCTGCAATAAAAGCTTCAATAACCTTGTCAGCGTTTGCCTGAACATTATCGTGATAATATCTGCTCTTTTCAAGAAGACCTGCAAATCTTTCCTGCTTTTCAGGAGAACTGAAAAGGAATTCTTCAGTCTGATAATATCTTTCAGAGGACATAAGTCCGTAGAAAGCAGGAACTGTGCCGATAGTTTCCGCAACTGCATCATCAGCCATTATACCGAGATTCGGAACAAGAGTTTCGTTTGTATAAGAAATGAGAGGCTCAAAAATTTTAAGTGCATAGAGAACAACGAACAAATCGCTGAGCCATGCTGTTTCTTCATTTCCTGAAACTGTGTCAGAGAGAAGTCTGAGCAGTGATTTGCTGTCAAAAGATATATTTCCTGAGAAGGGATCTCCGCAACATTCAACACCGTTCATTGCACCTGAAATAAAAATTGCTGAGTGTATGTTTGAACGCTCTTCGGGAGAAGCAAGGTAATAATGCTCATAAAGATATGTCATCATTACTGCACCGCCCATGCTGAAAGAAACAAGACCTACTTCTTCAGCACCTGTAACTTCAAGAACTTCATTTACAAGGTCGTGAAGCTGTGTTGAAATTGTGTGCATGTCAAGTCGCCAGTCATAGTCAAAATAATAACTGTTGTTTCTGCCGTATTCGTCTTTTTTTACAACCACTTCTTTGTTTTTGTAGCCTGTACCGGGTGCAGGAACACCGTTTGTATCGCAGGCAAGTCCTCCGAAAATAACACCGAGAACCTCAGTCATACTTGCATCAAGTCTTTCGAATTTTCCGAAAGCAAGAGAATAAACAAGATTAGGAAGGTGCTTAAGGATATTCAGTACGAGCTTTTCTACAGGGAAAGACCATACGTCAACATCATCATCTTCTGTTTCGGTTAAAAGGCCGGTGTAAAGAGGTTGGTCGCCGAATCCGGGAATTTCAATAATGGGAATATCTTTTTCAAGGTTTGCAAGAGCTTCTTCACCTGTTGTTTCTTTGGCAAAAGCACCTGTAGCTGCAACGGATAAGGTTAGAGTAAGAATAAGTAAAACTGAAACTACTCTTGTGAAAATTTTTTTCATAAAATACACCCTTTCTGTAACAAAAAAACTATGTGACAAATATAACACTTGTCACATAGTTTGTCAATATTCTTAATTGTAATTATCTTCCGATCCCGAAGATTTTGATAACAATTTCAAGGAAGTTTTTGATGTAGAGACAGAGGGTGTCAAGGAAATCTGCGAAATTATCTGCTCTGTTTTCGTTAAGGTCAGGTTCTACACCGTAGCCCTCAAGTGTACCTCTGTTGTCATCAACTCCGTCTGAGTCGTAAACGAATTCATAAACGATGGGAGATGCAATTGCAATGAGGAGATACTGACCGGGAGTAACAGGACCGAGGGCATTTGCAATACCCTTTGTGAAGTTCTTGAAGAGTGCTGAATCGTTTCCGAGAACTTCGTTAAGTGCACCGAAGAATACTTCGTCATTTACTGTTGAAAGGTCATCAAGAAGAATGAGGTTAACCATTCTGAGGAGAATTGTAACTTCTGTTGAGTAAATTGAGAAGTCTTCACCGCCTGCATAGTGGTAAGAAACAAGGTCTGTTGCAAGGTCCCAGCCGTTTTCATATTCACTATCGGGAATTACAACGCCATATTCCTTAGCAAGCTCCTGAACGCTGTTTTCACCATAGAGAGGCATTTCAAGGAGACTTGTCAGACCGCCTACCGCTGTGTTTACAAGGTCATAGAAGATGCTGTCTTCTGCAATGCCCATCTGTTCCATTGTAAGTGAACGTGCAAGACGGTACTGAACACCTGCTTTGAGGAAGCCTTTTGCAAATGTGTTGAGGCCCTTGTTCATTTCGTCAATCATTTCGTCTGTGTAACCACCAACTGTGTTACGGAGAGTTTCTGTGTCAATGCTTTCAATTGTCTTATCTGTGTATGTGATTTCCTCTTCTGTCATTGTGAAATCTCTGTAAGAAAGAGGATACATTGAAAGTGCAGTTGTTGCAAAGTCGTAAATCTTGTTGCCTTTGGGGCTTGTCTGAACAGAAACGTCGCTGCAATGCTCATGACCTGTGAAAACAAGCTTGATACCTGCATCAGCAAATTTGTTTGCAACTGCTGTGTGGTTTCTGATGATAAAGTTACGGCTGAGAATTCTCTGCATGGGAAGATGGTCAAGAAGGTTGTGGTGCATCATAAGGATAGGATATTTACCGTCTTTGACTGCCTGCTTCGCATGTTTTACAACCCAGTTTACTTTATCTGATGTCATACCGTCTTCAGTAGATTTTGAAGGGTCGTTTGAATCAGCAACGATAAGACGATAGTTACCTGCCGGAAGGTCAGTTACGTAAGAGAAATCGTTTTCACGTTTTTCAAAAGCATCGTTGTAACCGAAATCACCGTAGAAAGAAAACATATCCTCGATTTTGTTATCATTTTCACCTCTGCCGTAATCGTGGTTTCCGGGGACAACGTAAACGGGGATACCTGTTGATTCTTCAAAAGCCTTCAGCTTTGAAGAAACTGCCTGATGTTCTTCGGGGATAACTCTGCCGTTGTCAGTCATGTCACCTGAGATAAGAACGAAATCGTAGTCAGCTTCGGCTGCCTGTTTTAAAAATTCGTCAATGATAAGACCGCTTTCGTTGTCCATTGCGGCACGTCTGTTAGCGTACCAGAAAATGGGATGGTCGTTTGTTGCAGTAAGCTCCTCTTCGGGTACATTGTAATGAAGGTCAGATGCAACTGCAAATCTGACTGTGTCATCATCGGCTGATACACCGATTACGAATGCAGAAACAAGAATTGAAACTGCAAGAAGAACAGAAATAACTTTTTTCATTTTTTTCATTTCCTTTCAGTATGTTTTTAACATACTTAATTATTCCAAAAAATTGTTTATTTGTCAAGTATTCCGTGATATCTTCCCATCCAATAAGGAAGAGTGTATGTAGTGGAGCCTTCCATAAGGTTGGATTGATGGTAAGCTGTAAGAAGATAGGAATTCTCGTTATATTTATGCATTGAACGTTCATCTGGAGCTGCAACTGCCCATTTAATGCCGTTTGCAGAAAGCACAAACTTAACGTAATCAAGAATTTCGGGATTTTCCGATACTTCTGCGGGACCTTTACCCTTGAGAGAGTATGTAGGAGTTCTCCACATATCTGTGATTCCCAGAGGAGACAGGTCAAGCTGAGTTATGTCATCACGTTTGTTGTTTGAAGCAAGGTATCTCATTGTTGAAACGGGATGACGGCTCAGAGACCATGAAGCAGTTTCAAGAATGTTGTTGTTATATGAATCCTTGATTTCTTTATCAGGATAAGCTAACTGATAAATGTAATACCAGAGGGGGTTTTCAGTGTAGGAAGCAATTTCCCACCATGCATCGAGGCCTTTTTTGTAGAGTGAAAGAATTTCTTCATCGTCTTCTGTCTGAAAAAGAGTATAGAAGCCAAGCATTGCCATTTCAAGGTCAGAGTCATTGCCCACAATTCTTGAAATAAGGTTGTAAAGCTTTGTTCCTGAAAGAAGCTTGAGAGGAAGTGAAAGGAGAGGAGAAACTGCTTCGCCTACAACGTTTGAAACTGCTGCAAGGAGTCGGTCAGATTCCTGAGAAACAATTTTTGCATATTCGTATGCAGGGTCAAGTGCTGCAAGACGGTATTCGTTTTCCCATTTTTCGTAGCCTGTCATGTAAGCTGCTGTTTTGAAAATGCTGAGAATTACCATTGCATGAAGAGGTGCCATGGGAACAGCAGAGCTTGTGTTGAATGTTGTTCTGCTGAAGTTTGACCATGTTGTGGGCTGACCTGAGCCGTCAACCAGCATGTAGCCGTTGTCAACAAGGTGCTGAGCAAGGTTATCAATTGCAGTAACCATAAGTTCTTTCAGCTCTTTGTCTTCATCACCGAGGATGTCATACATGAGTTTAAGGATGAAGGCATGGCCGATAAGCTCGTCCGCACTTGTATCACCTTTGTAAATTACATCGCTTTTAAGAACGTCTGAACCAACAAGACTGTTCCAGAGTCTTTCAGGAATTTCACCTGATGCATCAACCGTAACGCCTCTGAGATTTTCGTTATTGAGGTAATAACCCTGAGTAGTGGGAGCTTTAGTTGAAACACCTGTTGCAGTATGATCTTCGTTTACCTGCCAATAAATATTGTCGTAAAGTCCGTGACTTTCTTCGCTTTCAATCCAGTAAGTTCTTGCAACAAAGCCTTCAACAAGTCTTTTCTTCTTTGCAAATTTTACATCTTTGTTTGCTTCATCTCTTGTGCTTGCCCATGAATCGGGGTCGACAGGTATGTTGAAGTCCACGTTCATGATTTTATATGTGTTACCTGTGAAAAGGAGATTTGCATAATTCTTTTCAAAAAGCTCTGCAGGACTTTCTTCGGGAGAAAGGTAGGAGTAATTTCCGCCTTCTTTGAGTGCCTCTGCTGAAAGCCATCTGTCAACAGCATCACCGGGCATTTTGCCGTTGTGATGATATCTTACGTAAGCATCAGTTGTGCCTTTACGCATTGATATGTAGTGAAGCATAAGAATTGCTTCTGCTGATTTTGTCGCAATTTCACGTGCTTTTGCAACTTCTTCTTCTGAAGAAGAGGGGTCATCCCTGAGAACCGCATATCTCATCAGTTCACCTGCACCGTACATTGCAGTCCACAGACCGTCATTGTCAGTAGCTTCTTTCCGCCATGAACCGTCACCCTGAAGATATGAATTGGAAACAAATCCGCGGCGTTCAACCTTTTCCTGAGTTTCATCACTCATAAGAATTGCTTTTTCGTCACCTGACATGGGAACAAGATTAATGTGAGTGTAGCCTTTTTCCATAACAGTCCAGATTCCGTTTCCTTTGTCAGAAAAAATTGCAAGAACCTTTCCGTCAGTTGTATCGGCAGAATAGAAATATCTGTCACCCATGAATCTCTGTTCACGGTCGCGTTCTGTGGGAGCGTTTTCATCTGTTCTGAGAACACCATATTCAGTAATCTGCCACAGAGCACCGTCAGCAGTTGTCACGGACTGATATTTTGAATAGTCACTTGTAACACGTACGTAAAAAGGAACTTCTTCACTGCCGACGGGATATCTTGTGACGATTTTCTGAAGGTTTTCAACCTGTTTTACGGCATCCTTCTCGTAATCTTTTTTTGTTGTTTTCATATCTACCTTTGTAGGAGTTGATGTGACACGGAGAGTGACGCTGTCAGTAAGAGAGCTTGTCTTGGCGGTAATTGTTGCTTCGCCGGTACGAAGGGCTGTAACTCTGCCCCATTCATCAACGGATGCCACATCTGACGGAGTAACAGACCAGTCAATAACTCTGTCCGTTACTTTGTTTCCGAATACACATTCAAGTGTGCGGGAATCACCCACCTGCATTTCCCAGTTTTCAGGTACAACAAGTCTTAAACTTTCACCTTTTGCAAAGATGGAAGCAATGCCTGATGAAAGGAAAATCGCAAAGGATACTACGAGTGAAATAATGCTCCTGAACATAATTCACACCTTCTTTTTTCTATAATGGTAAATACGCAAAAATCATACCATAATATCAATATGATGTCAAATTATTAATTTACCACAACAATTCCAAACGCGTCATTCTCGAGCGAAGCGAAGAATCTCGTTTGGAATTGGTTCATGTGTTGCCATTTTGAGATCCTTCGCTTACGCTCAAGGATGACGACAAAATGGCAAGGTAGGTTACATATAAATTTTATATGCGCAAAGCAAAAACACAGCAGAGATTTTAAAATTTCTGCTGTGTTTTATGATTATTTAATTCAGAATACAAACCTGACTGTATATGTTTTATATGAACCGTCTGACTGGAGGAAGTTGATGCTTGCTGTTGCTCCGTCGGGGTTATATGATTTATAAAGGTAATAACGTGTGTCATTTTCTGTCATTACACCATCAACATCTGTGAGTGTATATTTTACAAGACAGTCTTTATTGAGACCTACACCTGCTGAACCG
>JAFXFI010000078.1 GCA_017520635.1 Clostridia bacterium | reverse complement strand
TGTTGTTTTCTGCTTTCTCTGCATTCATGCTTCACATAGACGGCAATGACCGTGTGACTGCTGCAATTTCTTCTGAGCCTGAGAGACTTGACCCTACTTTCTGTACTGATATTTCGACAGAAACGGTTCTCGTTAACTGTTTTGAGGGACTGATGAAAATTGACGAAAAAGGCAATGCTGTGAAAGCTGCTGCAAGTGATTATACTGTCAGCGAAGACGGACTTGTTTATACCTTTACAATTTCTCCTCATTCCTTATGGAGTGACGGTACGGCAGTTCAGGCATCTGATTTTGTTTACGCATGGCGAAGAACAGCAAACCCTTATAACGCTTCTTCTTATGCTTATATGTTTGAAAGCATTGAAGGCTTTGATAAAGTTCTTGGAGATTTTGAAAAGGAACAGGACGGTCTGAAAGACGAGGAAGGCAACTACATCACTATGGATATGGCTGATTTGTGGGTGAAAGCAGCAGACTCACGTACTCTTGTTGTGAAGTTGAAAGAGAAAGACCCCTCTTTTCTCCATAAATGTGCAAGTGTAGGCTTTATGCCTCTTTGCGAAAAATCAGTAAAACCCTTTACAAGAATATGGAGTACGGACCCTAAAAAGTTTGTCAGTAACGGTGCGTTCAGACTTCTTTCCTGGACAGGAGGCAGTTATCTTGACCTTGTTCCAAATGAACATTACAGAGACAAAGAAAACGTTTCTCTCAAAAGCATGAAGTTTTATTTCGTTTCAGACGGTCAAGAAGCACTCAGCATGTTCAACAGAGGTAAAATTCTTTTTACGGGTGTTTTGCCTGAGGATAAACTTGTCAAAACTTCAAAAAATAAAAATTATACTTCCTATGAAAATACAGGAGCATATTTCCTTTATTTCAATCTGAACGAAGCTCCCTTTGATGATGCACGTGTAAGACAGGCTCTTACCCTTGCAATTGACAGAGAAGAGCTTATTAAAAATACTGCAAAAACCCGCGGTATTGCAGCGTCAGGTCTGATATCCGATGCTTTTTCTCAGTTCAGACAGTCGGGTGAAGAATATTTCAGAACTGATGAAACAGATGCAAATATCCGAAAAGCAAAAGCTCTTCTTGCTGAGGCAGGATATGAAAACGGAAAAGGTTTTCCGCAGTTTGAATATCTTTTCAATGACAATACTTTCAGTCGTGAAACAGCAGAGCTGTTGGCTCAGATGTGGAAAGAGAATTTAGGTATCAACTGTATGCTCAGAAGTGTCAGCTGGTCAAAGCTTGAAGAAATGAGAAATGACGGTAATTTCACCGTTGCAAAGGGCGGTCTCATGACTCCGTATAATGATGCCGGTTTCATGCTTGAAAAGTTTACGACAGAAGAAAACTTCTGCGGATGGAAAAACGGAGAATTTGATAAGCTTGTTTCACAGATGATGAAAACCCAGGGTGACTCAAGAAACAGCTTAGCCCATAAGGCAGAAAAAATTCTGATGTCAGATTGGGTTATTTGTCCCCTTTATTATTATGCAGACGGCTATCTTGCCTCTGACAGAATAGAGAACTTTTATGTCACAAATTCAGGTGTTGCATATTTTGTTAACGCCGAGGTATAAAAATTAAGGAATGGTAAAAATGCTTGAACTGAAAAATGTGTCCTTCAAGGTTGAAGGGCAAAAAGGAATTCTTGAAATTATAGACAACGTAAGTCTTACAATAAACGACGGAGAATTTGTTGTTATTACAGGACCTAACGGTGGCGGTAAATCAACCCTTGCAAAGCTTATTATGGGTATTGAAAAACCCACATCGGGTCAGATTCTCTTCAACGGTCAGGATATTACCGGTATGTCAATAACAGACAGAGCAAAGCTTGGTATCGGATATGCTTTCCAGCAACCTCCAAGATTCAAGGGTATTACTGTAAGAAGACTTCTCTCTCTTGCTCACGGCAGTGAGCTTCCCGAAGACCTCTGCTGTTCTTACCTTACAAATGTAGGTCTCTGCTCAAAAGAATATCTTAACCGTGAAGTTGATACATCACTTTCAGGCGGTGAAGTGAAACGTGTTGAAATTGCTTCAATTATGGCGCGTGAACTCTCCCTTGCGATTTTTGACGAACCCGAGGCAGGTATTGACCTGTGGAGCTTCACAATGCTTGTTGAAACCTTCAAGGTTATGAAGAATAAGAGAAATCAGTCAATTGTTCTTATTTCTCATCAGGAAAGAATTATGTCCGTTGCAGACAGAATTATTGTTATTGCAAACGGAAAAATCCGTGAAGAAGGCAGCCGTGACGAAGTATTCCCCAGACTTTTAGGCGAATTTGACGGTGCATGTAATTTCAGAAACGAAAGGAAGGACTGATTTTATGCTTGAAAATAAAATAGATAAGGACCTTCTTGGCGCTGTTGCAGACCTTCACGAAGTTCCCATGGGTGCATATAATATCAGAAAAAACGGCGAGGGTATGGCCCGTCAGTCAACTAAAAATATTATTATTGAGCCGAAAAAGGATAAACCCGGAATTGATATTATTGTCAAAGCGGGTACAAAAAATGAAAGCGTTCACATTCCCGTAATTGTTACCGAAAGTGGCGTAAATGATGTGACATACAATGATTTTTACATTGAAGATGACTGTGACGTTCTTATTGTTGCAGGTTGCGGTATTCACAATTCAGGCTCAGAAAAAAGTGAACACGACGGTATTCATATTTTCCATATCGGCAAAAATGCAAGAATAAAGTATGTTGAAAAGCATTACGGTCAGGGTGAGGGAACAGGTGAAAGAGTCCTTAATCCCACAACTGAAATTGAAATGGACGAAAACTCCTACTGTGAAATGGAAACAGTTCAGATTAAAGGTGTTGACTCAACTCTCAGAGAAACAAATGCCCGTCTGAAAGCCGGAGCAAAGCTTCTCATGACAGAAAAGCTTATGACTCACGGGAAACAGGTTGCACATTCAAACATGGTAATTAACCTTGATGGAAAAGATGCAAGTGCACAGATTATTTCACGTTCTGTTGCAAAAGATGAGTCAGAGCAGGTTTTCTATCCCAGAGCTGTAGGTAATGCAGCCTGCAGAGCACATGTTCAGTGCGACTCGATTATTATGGATAATGCACGTATCCGTTCAATTCCCGAAATTGCAGCAAATCATTATGACGCACAGATAGTTCATGAGGCTGCAATCGGCAGAATCAATAATGACCAGTTAATCAAGCTTCAGACCTTCGGCATGAGCGAAGAAGAGGCTGAAGAAATTATTATCAAAGGTTTCTTGAAATAGGGTAGCAGGAATAATCCGAACACGCCAAAAAGTTAATCTTTTTAAGTCTTTTCGGCGTTTCGTGTAATAAGGAGAATAAAAAATGGATAAACTTATTTCATTGCTTTATGAAGATTCATCTCTTTCAGTGGAAGAACTTTCTGCAATGCTGGGAGAAAGTGAAGAGAGTATAGAAAAAAGAATTGCAGAATACAAAAAGAGCGGTGTAATTCTCGGTAAAAAGACTTTTATCAACTGGGACAAGGTTGAGTCTTCGGGTGTCACAGCACTTATTGAGCTTAAAGTCACACCTCAGAAAGAAACAGGCTTTGATGAAATTGCTGCACGTATTTCTGAGTTTGACGAGGTTGACACTGTAAACCTTATGGCAGCAGATAACTATGATTTGCTTGTAACAGTAAGAGGCAAAACAATTCAGGATGTTGCTATGTTTGTGTCACGCAGACTGGCTACAATTGATGCCGTTCAGTCAACTGCAACACATTTCCTTCTTAAGAGATATAAGGAAAACGGCGTTGTGCTCACAGATAAAGAAAAAGACCAAAGGAGCATGATCCTGTGATTAACTACGAAGAAATCCTGAATGAAAACATAAAAAATGTAAAACCTTCGGGAATAAGAAAATTCTTCGACATTGCAAACGAAATGGAAGATATTATTTCTCTGAGCGTAGGAGAGCCTGATTTTGTAACGCCGTGGCACGTACGTCAGGCAGGTATCAATTCCCTTGAAAAAGGCAGAACATGGTACACTCCCAACAGAGGCTTTATGGAACTCCGTGAGGAGATAAGCAGATATTTCAAAAGAAAATTCAATGTTGAATATGTTCCCGAAAAAGAGGTTCTTGTAACTGTAGGTGGCTCTGAGGCAATTGATCTCTGTATCCGTTCAATTGTATCATTAGGTGATGAGGTGCTTATTCCGCAGCCAAGCTTTGTATGCTATGAGCCGATGACAATTATGGCAGGAGGAACGCCTGTTATAATCGAAACAAAAGAGGAAAATGAGTTCCGTCTCACCGCAGAAGAGCTTGAGGAAAAAATTACAGATAAAACAAAGCTTCTTATTCTTCCTTTCCCCAACAATCCTACAGGGGCAGTTATGAGAAGGGAAGACCTTGAAAAAATTGCAAAGGTGCTTAAAAATAAAAATATAATTGTTCTCTCAGACGAAATTTACAGCGAACTGACATACGGCGACGAAAGACACGTTTCATTTGCTGAAATTGAAGGTATGAGAGAAAGGACAATTGTAATCAACGGTTTTTCAAAGTCTTATGCAATGACAGGCTGGAGACTTGGTTATGCTCTCGGACCTGAAGAGCTGATCGGAAAAATGACAATTCTTCATCAGTATGCAATTATGTCAGCACCTACAACTGCACAGTATGCTGCAATTGAGGCACTAAAAAACGGTGATGAAGACATTGAAAAAATGCGTAGTGAATACGATCTGAGACGCCGTCTTATTGTAAGCGGATTCAGAAAAATGGGATTTGATTGCTTTGAACCGGAAGGAGCGTTCTATGTTTTTCCCTGTATCAAAAGCACAGGTCTTACATCAGACGAATTCTGCTCAAGACTTATTCACGAAAAGCACGTTGCAGTAGTTCCCGGTACTGCATTCGGTGAATGTGGTGAAGGGTATGTGAGAGTTTCTTATTCATATTCAATTGGTCATATCAGGGAAGCACTCAAACGTATACAAGAATTTATAAATGAGATTAAAAATTAAATTTAATACTTGAAAAATTATACAAAAAAATGTATAATATACATGTAGCACTATATTCTTTTTTTATTGGGGGATTGAAAAATGTCCGCAGATTTGCATTGTCACACAAAACTATCTGATGGGTCATTGGGTATTGATGATCTTATTGTCCTTGCTAAAAAGCAGGGTATAAATACTATTTCAATTACTGACCACAATTGTCAGGCAGGTAATATCAGGGGGGAACTTATCGGTAAACGTCATGATGTAAAGGTAATTCCCGGGGTTGAGCTTTCTTCAACTGATACAGAAACAGGTGAAGAAGTTGATATTCTCTGTTATCTTGCTGACAGTCCTGCACGTCTTGAGGGTCTTTGCCGCAGAAATATGTTGGCTTGTAAGAAAGCAAGTCAGTTTATGATTCTCGGTACTGCAAAAAAATACAACGTTACACCTGACCTTATTGTAAAATGTGCAACAGGTGCTACAAATATTTACATCTGTCATATTATGCGAGCTCTTATCGAAAGCGGCTTTACAAATGAGTTTTACGGTGATGTATATAAAGAGCTTTTCACTAAGGAAAGTTCCTCATCTGTGTATTTCAAAGCAAAATATGATGATACTAAGGATGTAATTGATGCAATTCATGAATCAGGCGGCATTGCAGTTCTTGCACGTGCCGGAATGTATTCAGACGAATTTGTTGACAGAATGATTTCTTATGGTCTTGACGGACTTGAGGTTTGGTGTCCCGAAAATACGGAGGAACAGTCCGAAAAGCTTTTAAAAAAAGCAAAGCAGAAGAAAATTCTTTCTCTTGGCGGAACAAATTTTCGCGGCATGTACAACGAAACTCCTCTTACAGTAGGTAGTTACATAACTCCTGATAAACAGCTTGATGAGCTTATGAGCTACAAGGCAAAGCAGAAACGACTTCGCAAAAAGGCTGAACAGGAAGCAAAAAAGGAAGACTGATTATGCATATGTTTGATGACAAAGACATGAAGATTTTCGGCAGCCCGAAAATTGAAAATGAAGCAGATGTTCTCATTCGGATTGTGGAAATCATGAAAAAACAACGTGCTAACGGTAACATGGACCGTGCAAAGGCACTTGGCGAAACAATAGCGCGTAAGTCCTATGCTCTTGAGGGTTTTGAAAGTGAGCTTCTCGGAAGAATTGATGAATATAAAGATAATGAGGATATTTCTGATCAGATAAGAATGCTTGTGAACTTTACTGTTGAAGCGGAAATTCATGTTCTTCTTGAAAAATATTCAGTTTCCACAATGACCGTGAATGCTTTCTATGATGAACTGATAAAGCTTGATGAAGACCTTTATGACAACATCACAAACGCCTTTACTTACTATTACCTTGTGCTGAGAAAAGGCGGAGATGTCGCTTCAGGTATGGGCAAACAGTTTGCAAAGCTTTGCTCTGATAAAGAAAATGAAAAACTTCAGATTCTCGGCAAGGATATTTTCAATGCAATATGCGAAAATCTTAAATTGGAAATTGAAAAAGCAGAGTTTGTAAATGAATGATTTTAATCGGCGGTGTAATACTGCCGATTTTGTTTGCTTTGAAAGGAGATTTTTATGAACGAAAAAGAACTTGTTTTAAAAGCGATTGATATAAAGAAAAATTCATATTCTCCTTATTCCCATTTTTCTGTAGGTGCTGCACTTCTTTGTGAAGACGGTGATATTTTCACAGGTGTTAATGTTGAAAATGTTTCTTTTGGACTGACTGTCTGTGCAGAAAGAACAGCTTTCTTTAAAGCAATTTCTGAGGGTAAAAGAAAATTTACTGCCATTGCTATAGCAGGTGGCGACAGTTTTCTTCCTCCTTGCGGTGCATGCAGACAGGTTATGGCAGAATTTTGCGACAAGGATTTCAAAGTGATTTTTGTGAAAAACGAAAACGAATATATAATCAAGACTTTAGAAGAAATTTTACCATTTTCCTTTTCAGAGGTGGACATGAAATGAGAATGTACGATCTGATTCTGAAAAAACGTAACGGCGGTAAACTCACAAAAGAAGAAATTGAGTTTTTTGTCAAAGGTGTTACTGATAAAACAATAGAGCTTTACCATGCTTCAGCATTGATGATGGCAATTTATTTCCGAGGTATGGATGAAGAGGAAACACTTAATCTCACTCTCGCAATGGCTGAGTCAGGTGAAAAAATGGATTTAAGTTTAATTGACGGTATAAAAGTTGACAAACATTCAACAGGCGGAGTTGGCGACAAAACCTCTCTTGCCGTTGTGCCCATAGTTGCAGCCTGCGGAGTTAAAGTGGCAAAGATGTCAGGCAGAGGTCTCGGTCATACAGGCGGTACAATTGACAAGCTTGAATCAATAAAAGGTTTTGACACCTCAGTAGAACCCGAAAAATTCTTTGATATTGTAAACACTCACGGACTTTGTATTGCAGGGCAGTCAATGAATCTGGCTCCTGCAGATAAAGAGCTTTATGCTCTGAGAGATGTTACTGCAACGGTTGATAACGTTTCTCTTATTGCATCGAGCATTATGAGTAAGAAGCTTGCGTCCGGAAGTGATTGTATTCTGCTTGATGTGAAGGTCGGTAGCGGAGCTTTTATGAAAACTAAGGCAGAAGCAGAAAAGCTTGCGCATGAAATGGTAAAAATCGGCAATGGTGCCGGCAGAAAAACAGTAGCATTCATAACCGATATGGATAAGCCTCTGGGAAATGCCATCGGAAACAGTGTTGAAGTTATTGAAGCAATAGAAACGCTGAAAGGCAATGGCCCTGAAGATTTTACTTTGCTGACAAAAACTCTCAGTGCAGAGCTTCTTCGTATGGCAGGAGTAGAAAATCCCGAAGAAAAGGTTGAAAAAGTTATTTCAAACGGAAAAGCACTTGAAAAATTAGCTCTCATGGTGAAATCTCAGGGGGGAGACGAAAATTATATTTATAATGCATCTCTTTTTGAAAAAGCAAAGTATACCCGTGAAATAGTAGCTGGGGAAGATGGATTCATTTCTCATATGAATGCAGAAACCGTAGGTGTTGCATGTGCAAAGCTGGGTGCAGGCAGAGAGAAAAAAGGCGATTCTATTGACTTTACAGCCGGTATATATCTTTTTAAGAAAACGGGTGATAAAGTATTTAAGGGTGAGAAAATAGCAGAAATGTACGCATCAGATGAAAATAAATTTACTGAAGCTGAGAAAACATTTCTTTCTGCAATAGAATACGGTGCTACTGCACCGGAGATCGTATCACTCATTATGGGGAAAATTGAGTGATTTTTAAAAGGGGATATATAAATGAAAAAAGTTTGTTCGCTTTTACTTGTTTTTGTAATATTGCTTACAACGGCAGCGACTGTTGGTGCTGCTGCACGCGTAAAGCTGAGCTCAGACCAGAAGTTTCTGCATATTGAAAACGCAGATGCCTTGCCTGATTTTGATGAGAGATTTTCGTCAGTCAAGGAGATTTATTTTACAAATTGTGTAATTGACAAAAATCTGCTTTTTTGGGGTAGTAGTAAAATTGAAAAAATAACCTTTGATAATTGCACATACAAGGCTTCAACTCTGAGTTTCCCTGATGGTACAAGTGAGGTTGTTTTTGAAGATACTGTAGCTGACAGCATGTACTTTTTAGGTGAATTAAGTAAGTTAAAGAAAATAAGCGTACACAATTGTAAGATAAGAAATCTTGAGGCTTTTTCCAAAGCAGCTACTATTGAAAATCTTTCTTTCAATTCGTGCACGATCGGTTCACTTAAAGGAATTGACGGAATGAAGGCTTTGAAAAGCCTTGATTTCGGTTCTACAAAAATTGATACAACAAGCGGTATTGAAAAACTCAGCAATCTTGAATATCTGACACTGAAAAATTCTTCTGTCAGGGAGGTTTCAAAGCTGCAAGGAATGAACATAAGGTATCTTAATATTGATAACTGCGTTAATATTAAAAATCTTGATGTAATAACAAAATTACCGAAGCTTGAACAGCTTTTTGCAGACAACTGTGAAATGGCAGTTACAGAAAAGCTTATCAGTCATCTTGAGAAAAACGATATAAAAACAAACCTGAACCGTGAATCTCTGGAAATTAAAAATCATGTCAGAAAGATATATAAATCAATAATAAAAAAAGGTATGACAAAAGAGGAAATAATCGGAACGGTTGTGACATACGTCTGTGACAATGTTTCCTATGATAAAAAAGCAGAAAGTGATGAACGTCTTTATAACAAATATTGTGATAACAGGCTTAAATTTGCTCTGTCAGGTCGTGGTGTTGATGTGAATTACGCTACTCTTACAACTGTGCTTCTTAATGAAGCAGGTATTAATTGTTATGAAGTGGAAGGCGAAGAGAAAATCTGGAACCTTGTGGAAGCAGACGGAGGTCACTATTGGCTTGATGTTGCGGAAATTGATAAAAGTAAAACGAAAAAACTCGGCGACAGCGATTGGTTTATGATGTCTGGAAACGAATTGCCTGAATCACACAGCTACAGCTCGTTACCGTCACCGGTCTATGTTAATCCGGGAAGTCTTGATGTCAGATATAAACAAACCAAAGATTTTGTTCTCGGAAAGTCAACTCCTGTTTCAAAACCCGGTGAAGATGAAACATTAACGGAAGAAGAATCTGCAACTGAAGAGGAATCTACAACAGGAGAAGAAACAACAACTGAAGAAGTTACAGAAAAAATAACGGTAGAAGAAACGGTGACAAAAGAAAGACCAAGATGGTACACAGAAACGTTCATTGATGAGGATGAAGGAAAAACAATGGGAAAAATTGTGGTTATTGTTTTTTCTGCTTTGGCGGTATTTATCGGAGCTTTCTTTATTTTAAGAAGATATAGGATGAAATATTAAATCGCTCCTGTGTTGAAAAATGCACCTTATTGTGCTATAATGACATGGTAATTTTAAGTTCCCGGGAGGGGTAATATGAAAAGAGAACGTTTAGGCAGC
>JAFXFI010000077.1 GCA_017520635.1 Clostridia bacterium | reverse complement strand
GAGACCGACCAGATGAGGTGGGTGCAGATGATGAACAACATCAGAGCATCAGCCGAGGAAACGGTACTGAAGGAACTGATTTACAGTTAAGTAATCACGATTTCGATGCCCGTTGGAACGGTGTCGAGTATTTTCACCAAGACAAAGAAAAAAGTGAGTTAATTAAAACCTATTTAACTCCGCATACAGAGGAAATCGCTGCGTTTTATGAAAGTCATCCTGACAAGAAAGAACGTAGCGATTTTATTATGTCTTTCTTTAATTCAACACCCTATGAAATTACACTTTCAAACGGTGTAAAAGCAGGCTTTGAAGCATATTCCGATGCCATCAGATTATGGCGAAATGACGGAACAGAACTCCGTGAAGCGTGGGAAAAATGGTTCCAGATTGAACGAAGTGTTTTCGGACTTATGCTTATGGAGGAATGGACAGAGCCTCAGGCTTTGCTTTTACCCGGTGTTGAAAAGCAAATGGAACTTATCGGCACGGCAGTAAAGAATGAAGCTCCTTTGTTTCTGCCTCAATCTGCCGTTGATTATGTGCTTTGCGGCGGTAGTGATTTCAGCGAAAGTAAAATGCGTATTTACAGGCAGTTTGCCGAAAGCCTTTCAAAAGATGAAAACATTAAGTTCCTTAAAAACGAATACGGAACAGGCGGTCATTCAGATGCACTTCCCGGAAGTGGATTTTGGGAAGGTCACGACTCAAAAGGTATTGAAATATCCGACCACTATAGCGTTCCTCCGAGAAGAGTTTTATTAAAGTGGAATTATATTGAAAGCCGTCTTTCGGTACTTATAAAGTCTGACAGATACTTAAACCCAAAAGAAAAAGAAATGTATCCGCAATGGCTTGAAAACAGATTGGCACAAGAGGCTGAGTGGAAAAAAGAAAGTGAAATTCGTCAGCTTCTCCGTGATGCTCCCGAGGAAAAAGAAACACCAAAAGAATACAGATATGAATATAATCTCGGCGATACCGTATATATCGGTGCGGATGAGTACACTATTCTTTCACTTGAAGACCCCGTTATCCTCAGTAACAGTCAATATCCTCTGTTCACCGAGGAATTCTCAAAAGCGGTGTTTGAGAATAGAGTACAAGAAAATCCTGCAAATAATCATTTGAAAGTAGAAGTTGAGGTTGAAAGACCTGCCGTTAATGACGAAGCCGAAACAGAAATTGACGAAAGCGGTAAACCCGATTTCTTGCTTCAATACGAACAAGTACAAAAGGAAAACCCGGATAGTGTTGTTCTTTTACACACAAGAGGATTTTATAACGCATTCGGCAAAGATGCTGAAATTCTTGCAAAGGTCACAAACTATACCGCACCGGGAAAAAACCTTTACGGAAATGTTTTCACGCCCTGTTGTCAAGTTCTTGATTTCAACCTTAGCTATGCCACCAAAAGACTTCTTGAAAACAACATTGAAGCAGTAGTTATGGCATTAGATAAGGGGGTTATAGACTGGTATTCTCCCCCCTCATTAGATGAGGTGCAAGAGCCGTCTGAATATGATGACGGACACGCTGCTGTTGCAGATGTACTCTATGACGATGCTTTTTATGTTGACCGTGATAAAGAAATTGTTTCGTGGATGTATTACAACCCCGATGGTAATGACGGTAAAGGACAGTTTGTTACAAACAGTTTTCATTTTGAGGTTATTCTGGAGGCTGCACAGAAGCACGCAGATTTCAAAGACTTCTTTGATTATCTCGGCACAGTAAGCCAACAGGAATTTGCAGACTACGGCAGTGAATTTTTTGACGGTGCAAACGAGTATTTTCACGAGCAACCCGATTATACCGAATGTTCACTTGAAACTATGCAGGCTCTTGTTGAAGAAGCCAAGGAGTTTGAAAAAGAAACCTCCGCAAATGTCGAAATCAGCCGTAACAGTTTCTTGGATGAATACAACGAAATAAAGGCGGATAATCCCAATTCAATAGTGTTGTATCAGGTTGGCGATTTCTTTGAAGCATTCAATGATGATGCAAAAACTTTGGCTACTTCGCTTCAACTTGTTCTTACTTCAAGAGCAGTAAATGATGATGAACGAGTGCCGATGGTCGGTTTTCCTGCTCACAGACTTGAAGCATATATTGATGAAATTACCAAAAAAGGCTTTGACGTTGCCATTTCAGCCATTGAGAACGGCGAAAGAAAAACCTACTCTATTGTTTCCTTATCTAAAGTAAAAGCAATAAAAGAAGCCCCCGTTGAAACTGCTCCCGCAAGTCCGAATGTTGAAAAAACACTCGCTGAAAGACTTGTTGATTTTTACAAAGATTTTGATTTCTACGGATTCAGAGATACTCTTGAAATCGGCGAGTCAGAAGAAGATGCTGCAAGTAAACTTGCTGCTGACCTGCAGAGTCCGAAATCAATAGACTCGATTATTGCTCAACTGAAAAATATAGTTGAAGAAGCGGAAACAGATGATAAAGAAATTGCTGAACAGTTAATAAAGGAATTAGAGAAAGAAAAGGAAAATCTTCCTGTTATTCCTGACTCAGAACTCATCGGCAAAGAGGTAATGATTGACGGTACAAAATTCGTTATCGAAAGGATTGACCCCGTTTTCGGTGATGTTTCAATGCGTGACACCTCTGTTCTGTACCCCATAAACAGAATTGAAAAAATTGGTCTTGTCCGTGAACTGCTGAATCAGCAGACCACACCAACCTATTCAACGGAAAAGGTTGCGGAAATACCCGCCGAAGAAAGCGGACTACCCTTTGATGTGACAATTCAGACACTTCGCACGGAAGAGCCTGCTCTTACTCCTCCCGTATGGGAAGAAAAGAAAGAAAAAGTCACAACACTTCATCCCACCGTTCCCGACAGCGAAAAACACAATTTCAGAAT
>JAFXFI010000076.1 GCA_017520635.1 Clostridia bacterium | reverse complement strand
TCCCGCAAGGTTTCATAAAAAATTATTCGGGACGGGAAACCCGTCCCCTACGGTGTTGCCATTGGTATCATTATAAATTTGCGTCGCAGACCCGACATTCTGCACTTTGCATTCTGCATTCTGCACTAAATTATAATTTATCGTTGAGTTCCGGCTTCAGCCTCCCCTTGAAAATGCAAGGGGAGGTGTCGTTTTCGCAAGAAAATAAGGTCGGGGATTTTTCGTTGAAAATTATAATTCACAAACAAAAAACAGAAGTTCGATTGGAACTTCTGTTTTTTTATATATTATTTTAATGTTTATGAAAGACCTACTGTATTTCCGTTTTCATCAATGTCAATTATGAGTGCTGCGGGTTTCTTGGGAAGTCCGGGCATTGTCATAATGTCGCCTGTGAGAACAACTGCAAAGCCTGCACCTGCTGAAAGCTTAACTTCTTTAACTGTAATTGAGAAATTCTCAGGTCTGCCGAGCTTTGTGGGGTCGTCTGTAAGTGAAAGGGGAGTTTTTGCAATACATACGGGGATTTCTTCAAAGCCCAGTCTTGCAATTTCAGCAAGGTTCTTTTCAGCATTTGCTGTAAATACAACTCCGTCTGCACCGTAGATGTTTTTGGCAATTGTTTCAATTTTCTCTTTAAGAGGCTGTTTTTCATCGTAAAGGAATTTGAAATTGTTTTCCTTTTCACAAGCAGCAATTACCTTTTCTGCAAGGTCAATACCGCCTTCACCGCCTTTTGCGAAAACTTCGCTGAGAGCAAAATCGCAACCGTGTTTCTTACAGCATTCTTCAATAACAGAGAGTTCTTCTTCGCTGTCTGTGTGGAAACGGTTGATTGCAACTACGAGGGGTACGCCGTATGAAAGCATGTTTTCAATGTGTTTTTCAAGGTTTACAATACCTTTCTTGAGAGCTTCAACGTTTTCTTCTGCAAGGTTTTCTTTCTTGATACCGCCGTTGTATTTGAGTGCTCTTACTGTTGCAACAAGAACTACGCAGTCAGGCTTGAGACCTGCAAAACGGCACTTGATATCAAGGAATTTTTCAGCACCAAGGTCTGAACCGAAGCCTGCTTCTGTGATGCAGTAATCACCAAGTTTAAGAGCATATTTTGTTGCTCTTACTGAGTTACAGCCGTGTGCAATGTTTGCAAAAGGACCACCGTGAATAATAGCAGGTGTATTTTCAAGAGTCTGAACAAGGTTGGGGTTGATAGCATCTTTAAGAAGAACTGCCATTGCACCGTGAACACCGATATCCTTTGCATAAACGGGAGAATTATCGTATTTATAAGCAACAAGAATGTTACCGAGTCTGTATTTAAGGTCGAAAATATCATCTGCAAGGCAGAGAATAGCCATAATTTCACTTGCAACAGTAATGATGAAACCGTCTTCACGGGGAACACCGTTCACTTTACCGCCAAGACCAACGTTTACATATCTCAATGCTCTGTCATTGATGTCAAGACATCTCTTGAAAAGAATTCTTCTCTGGTCGATGCCAAGCTCATTACCCTGCTGAAGGTGGTTGTCAATTGCAGCACAAAGAAGATTGTTTGCGGCTGTGATTGCATGCATGTCACCTGTGAAATGGAGGTTGATGTCTTCCATGGGAACAACCTGAGCGTAACCGCCGCCTGCAGCACCGCCCTTAACACCGAAAACAGGACCGAGAGAAGGTTCTCTCAAAGCAAGAACAGCGTTTTTGCCGATTTTGTGCATTGCCTGACCGAGACCGATGCTGGTAGTTGTTTTACCTTCACCTGCAGGAGTGGGGTTAATTGCAGTAACAAGAATGAGTTTGCCGTCTTCGTTGTCTTTGACTTTTTCAAAAAGCTCTTTGGGAAGCTTAGCCTTATATTTGCCATAAGGCTCAATAAGGTCTGTGTCAAGTCCCATTTTTTCTGCAATTTTTGTAATGGGGAGCATTTTCGCTCCCTGAGCGATTTCAATGTCTGAAAGCATTTTGAATTCCTCCGTTTGAAAATTAATTTTATCTGTTATTAAGTTCTGCATATTGCAGAACATTTCTGCTTATAAAGAGTGTAAGAATGCCTGAAAGAGTGTTCACTACTGCGGAAATCACACAGATTAACCACACTTCTGTATAGGTGAACTGATAAAGGATAAATGCGGTGATTATTGCAGGAAGAGTGAAAAGCATTGCAAAAAGGAAGTAGAGAATAAGCGTCAGTGCTTTGAGTGAAATTCCGCCGAAAAATCTGTCGCAGAACAAATTTACTCCCGTGAAAAGAATACCGCATGAAATTCTGATGAGTATGCATCCCAAAATTTCCAAAGGCTCAAGCTTCATGATAAGTCCCACGATAACGAAAAGCACAACAGCTTCGGCTATGATTTTCACAAAACTTTCCTTAAGACAATTGAAAAGTTTTTTCATTGGTTTTTCGGGGATAAGATAAACATAAGGAAGTAAAAGCTCTTTTACCCATCTTCCTAATGCTACTGAGAACATCTGTAAATAAATTCCGAGAACAAGCACAGGTAATATGCCCTCATTCTTCATAACAAAAGCAAAGACAGAAGTTACAGCCATGTATACGAGTGTCTGTACATCGAATATAAATGCTTTTGCACGGCGTGATTCAACCTTATGTTTGTAATAGAAAACGTCTGAACCGTTACCGCTACCAAGTCCTGTTTTGCCTACTTTTACATTCTGAGGAACAACTTCACCAAGCTTTCCTTCTTTTTTGGCAGTAATTGCGCTGAAAGAAATTTCCGTGGCTTTCAGTACATCTTCGTAATAGTCTGTCTGTTTCACTTTTACAAGTAAAACCATTACCACAATGTAAGCAATCATTAATAAAGAACCAATAACCACGTATAAAATATTGACTGTTTCACCTGCGAAAAGTCCCGTTAAAATCATTTTTGTCCAACCGATTACGGGGAAAAACATAACTGGAAGAGATGAAGCAGATGTAACAACATTTTCTATCATGTTTTCCTGACCCATGGAAAGGGCATAAAGGAAAATTCCGACAGCACCTGCTGCAATAATTCCGATAAATGAATACTTTGCAAGGTTTCTTTTTTTCTCGTCAGAGCTTGTGAGAATGTAAATTACCATTGCCGTCAGCTGTCCGCAGAAGCTGACTAAAGCATAAAGGAGAAAAACTGCAATTATGAATTTTATGTCAACTCCGTAGAAGTTGTGGACGGTTGTGTACTGAAAGAGAATGAAGAAACCGAGGAGTAAGCTTGTACCCATCTGTTGGATGAGTCCGTAAATAAGAATAGGAATTGGTCTGACAGGGGATGAGAAAAGCAGGTTTACGTCACTCATTGAAAACATACTTGCACCTTTTGAAATTCCGCTGAAGGATGTCAGGGAATAGGATACTCCGAAAAGTACAAGGCATATTGAGAGAAGTTCATTAAAATCACGGTAATTGTAAAAGAGACCGTCTGACTGATTTCCTGCAAATATTGTAAAGATAAACATTGCTGCAAAAATCAGGATAAAAATTAACTGTCCCGGCTTTTTTACAATTGAAAGAAGCTTGTTTTTAAAACGTGTTGCAAGAACATAGACAAGAGGATTATTCATCTGTCTTTCCCTCCGTGATTTCAAAGAACATTTCTTCAAGGCTCTTTGATGAGTCAAGGGAGTCATTTGTTTTTGTTGCAGCGAAAGTGCCGTTTACCATAATGTTCGCAACGTCCCAGTAATCTTCAACGCTGTCAAGCATGTGAGTACTGATAAGAACACTTGCACCGTTATTTCTAAGTTCAACAAAAATTTCTTTAAGCTCTTTGATTGCATGGGGGTCAAGTCCCACCATAGGCTCGTCAAAAATTACACATTTCGGTTTATGTGCAAGGGCACAGATAATAGAAAGCTTCTGTTGCATACCCTTTGAAAGTTCTTTGCCGAGCTTGTCTTTTTTGTCGGTCATTTCAAATCTTTCAAGGAGCTTTTCCGCATAATCTCTGTCATCGCATTTGTAAGCACGTAAAATAAATTCAATGTGCTCACTGACTGTCAGCATATCATAAACTGCAGGCATCTCAGGGATGTACCCTAAAAGTTTTTTAGCCTCAATTGATTTGTTATTGTGTCCGTCAATTTCAATAAGTCCCTCAAATCGAAGTAAACCTGTAATGCATTTGATAAGTGTTGATTTACCGGCACCGTTAGGACCCAAAAGAACGGCAATCTGACCGTCTTCTACAGTAAAATCAATGTCATCGTTTGCTTTGAATTTGCCGTATTTTTTTGTGACACCCTGAATAGAAATCATTTATTTTACCTCTTTTCCGTCATAGAAAACACATGTGTTTTCATTAGCATTTTCAAGACGGTAGTTTTTGAGTTTGCCGTTTTCCCATTCAATGTCAACAGTTACGTTGCCCTTTGCTTTAAGACCCTTGACTGAGCCTGTTTCCCATGAAGAGGGAAGAGCCGGAAGAAGATAAATGTTGTTTTTGACGCTTCTGAGGAGCATTTCTGCAATACCGCTTGATGCACCGAAGTTACCGTCAATCTGGAATGGGGGATGAGCGTCAAAGAGGTTAGCGTAAGTACCGCCGCCTCTGTAAACTGTTTTTGTATCGTCTTTGAATCTGAGCTGATTGTTAAGGAGAATAAGTGCATGGTCACCGTCAAGAAGACGTGCCCAGAAATTAATTTTCCAACCGAGACTCCAGCCTGTACCGTCATCACCTCTCAATTCAAGGCTCTTCTTACAAGCCTCAAAAAGCTCGGGAGTTTCTTCTTTTGTAATAAGGTTTGCGGGATGAAGTGCATAAAGATGAGAAGTATGTCTGTGATGAGGGTCACAGTCCTTTTCTTCAAGATACCATTCAAGAAGCTGACCTTTACTACCGATTCTGAAAGGAAGCATGTTGTCAAGCTTTGATTTAAGAAGCTTTGCGAAATCTTCATCAATGCCGAGAATTTCAGTTGACTCAATGCAGTTTGCGAAAAGTTCTTTTACAATTGACATTGTCATTGTAGTTGTTTCGCTGACAGAACATTTATGACCACCCAAATGATATTCGTTTTCGGGAGAAGTTGAGGGAGCAATAATAAGGTAGCCTTCATCATCGGCAACGAGAATGTCAAGGTAGAATTCAGCAGCCTTTTTCATGATGGGATAAACTTTCTCTCTGAGGAAGCTTACGTCACCTGTATATTCGTAATGGTCAAAGAGATGACGGCACATCCAACCTGAACTCAAGGGCCAGAAAGACCATTGTGAGTTACCGGGTACGGGATGAGTCATTCTCCAGATATCTGTGTTGTGATGTGCAGTAAAGCCCTTTGCATGGTAGAAATCTTGAGCAGTTTTAACACCTGCAACAGATAAATCTTCAACGAGACCTATCATAGGTTCATGCATTTCTTCAAGGTTACACATAAGTGTAGGCCAATAGTTCATTTCTGTGTTGATGTTGATTGTGTAGTTTGAGTTCCATGGAGGACAAGCTCTGTCGTTCCAGATACCCTGAAGGTTTGTAGGCTGAGTACCTGCTCTTGAAGAAGCAATTGTAAGGTATCTGCCGTAGTTGAAAAGGAGCGCATAAAGGTTTCTGTCGTTTTTATCCTTTTCAAAGTTTTCAAGTCTGTCCTTTGTTGAGATATCAGTTTTATCGTCACCGTTTAAATCAAGGGAAACTCTGTCATAATATTTCTGATGGTCTTTTACATGCTCATCTTTGAGTTCGTCAAAACTCAGTCCCTCACATGCGTTTATGTAAGAAAGACAAGCGTTTTTATATTCTTTACCTTCTCTTTCGGGATGTTTGTCGTAACCATTGAAACTTGTTTCGCAAGAGAAAATGATAACTGTATTTTTTGAACCTTTTATGAGAAGTCCGTTTTTTGATTCTTCAACAGATGCATTATCATCAACAATTTTTACAATTGAACGTGAGAGAATGCCTTTTTCAGTTTCTGAATACTGATAAAACTTCTCAATTGTACTGTCGCAGTCGTTGTCTGTTCTGACGGGACATTCCTGATCAATAACGAAATAAGAGTTTTCAAAACGTGTTGTGTGCTTTAAGCATGAAGCAAATTTAAGTTCAAAATCAATGCCTTTTTCAGCATCGTTTCTGATGTTCATGATAATTGCATTTTTAGGGTATGACGCAATATATTCTCTTTCGATTTTAACGTTACCGATTTTGTAGGAAACTGAAGAAACAGCGTTCTGCAAATTCAGTTCACGTCTGAAGTCGGTTACTTTTCCGTCAAGGCAGAAGTCCAATTCAATATCACCGAGAGGCAGATATGCCTGAGACCAATGACCGTGGAAATTATCCTGAAGAAGCTCCTGTGCTTCAAATTTTTTGCCGTCAAGAGCAAGCTCTCTTGCTTTGAAGAAAAATTCGCTTCTGTCTTCAGGCTGTCCCTCCCAGCTGAAATAGTTGCAATGGGGTTTACCGCTCCATATTTCATCGTGGTTGAGAGCAATTTTTTCCTTTTTGTCTCCGCCATATATCATAGCACCGAGATGACCGTTGCCGATAGGTAAAGCATAAGTCCATGTGGGTGCAGGTTTTGAGTACCATAAAACGTGGCTGTCTTCTCTTATCATGTATATTTCTCCTAACATGTATATTTATATAATAATATCACATTAAGCCGTTCATTACAATAAAATTGTTAAAATTTATACATAAATTTTAATGAATATTGACAAATGTCACTTTGATATAGTAAACTAAGGTTGCAAGAAATTTGCATTTTTCTAATACAAAAGAGAAAGGATGTACAATTATGTCAAAGCCCAAAAAAGCAGTAGGCGACAATCCCATTTATGATTCCTTCAAGGAATTGGGTACAGGTAAGACTTTAGTCCTCGGTTTCCAGCATACATTTGCTATGTTCGGTGCAACCGTGATTGTTCCATTGCTTACAGGTCTCAACATTCAGACAACACTTCTGATGGCAGGTCTGGGAACACTTCTTTTCCATCTGCTTACAAAGATGAAGGTTCCTGCATTCCTCGGTTCTTCCTTTGCTTTCCTTGGCGGTTATGCCGCTGTTAAGGAACTTGGTGGTGAAGACCCTGTAGCACAGGCAAAAATGCTTCCCTATGCATGCTTGGGTGTTGCGGTTGCAGGTCTTGTGTATCTTATTCTTGCATTACTCTTCAAAGTGTTCGATGTAAGAAAAGTTATGAAATTTTTCCCGCCTATTGTAACAGGTCCCATCATTATTGCAATCGGTCTTATTCTTGCTCCCTCGGCTATTAACAATGCCCAGACAAATTGGTACTTGGCTGTTATCGCAATTGCGGCAGTTGCAGTCTGCAACATCTGGGGCAAAGGTATGGCAAAAATTGTCCCCATCCTTATTGGTATCATAGTTTCCGTTCTGGCTGCAGTTATAATGCACCTTTGCGGAATGGAAGTTTTTGAAGCAGCAAAGCTTGAGGCACTCAAGGATGCAGCATGGATAGGACTTCCCGTAATGAAAGAAAACATCGTTTTTGGTAATACTCCTGATAAGAACCTTATTATCAGTGCAATTATCATCTGCGTTCCCATTTCACTTGCAACAATGATGGAACACATCGGTGATATTTCTGCAATCAGCGCAACAACAGGCAAAAACTTTATTGCAGACCCCGGTCTTCACAGAACACTTATCGGTGACGGCTTAGCAACAACACTTTCATCACTTTTCGGTGGTCCTGCAAATACAACTTACGGCGAAAATACAGGCGTTCTTGCTCTTACAAAGGTTTACGACCCCAAGGTTGTAAGAATTGCAGCAGGTGTTGCGATTGTGCTTTCATTCTCACCTAAAATTGCAGCATTCATCAACCTTATTCCCACAGCAGTAATCGGTGGTATTTCACTTGTTCTTTACGGAATGATTTCTGCAATCGGTATCAGAAACCTTGTAGAAAACAAGGTTGACCTTACAAAGAGCCGTAACACAATTGTAGCAGCAGTTATTCTTGTTCTTGCACTCGGTCTTACAGCAGGTATCACATTCACAATCGGTTCAGTTACCGTTACTCTTTCAGCTCTTGCAGTAGCAGCAATTGCAGGTATTCTTCTCAATGCAATTTTCCCCGGCAAAGACTATGTTTTTGATGCAGGCGAATACACCAATTCAAAAAATCCCAAAGAGAAAAAAGAAGAAAATAAATAATAAATCAAACAGGTAGTAGTATGAAATTTGTCTTATATGCAATAATCGGATATTTAATAGGATGTCTTAATTTCGGAGTTATCATTCCTAAATTGATGTACAAAAAAGACATCAGAGAATATGGCAGCGGAAATGCGGGAGCAACAAACGCTTTCCGTGTTTTCGGAAAAATAGCAGGCGTAATAGTCCTTATTCTCGACCTTTCAAAGTCACTTGCTTATGTGCTTGTTCTTAAACATAAGTTTGATGAAGAAAGCATGATTTTACTTGCATGGGCAGGTCTGTTTGTTGTAATAGGAC
>JAFXFI010000007.1 GCA_017520635.1 Clostridia bacterium | reverse complement strand
AGACCGCCGCAGGTAAAAATTTCATCAAAATAATCTCTGATACCTGCATTTATAAGACCGGGCTCAACCATGTCTCTGTCTGTTGCCGTAGCAATGCACATTTTAACACCGTTGGCTTTAAGCTCTTCAAGGAACTCAATTGTGCCTTCTTTTACCTCGGGACAGGTCTGATAATAGTTATTTACCATTTTCATCATTTCATTACGGATTTCATCAGGTGATGAAGATAAATTGTATTCCTCTTTTATCATATCGGCAGATTTTATAAATCCCAGACGTCTTACATCGAGATGAAGACCTTCGCGGGGCTTTATTCCGAGACTTTCAAGGTAAATTTCACCTCTGTGACGCCATGTGAACATTGAGTCAAGAAGTGTGCCGTCAACATCAAAAATTGCACCTTTGATTTTCATTTTCTCACCGTCTTTCCAACAGTAAATTTTATCACGGAAGAGCTTTTATGTCAATGAAATTGAAATAATTGACTTTTTACTGATATTGTGGTATATTATAGATTACGAAAGTGGGCAATAAATCAACTTTTGAAAAATAAAAGGATGGTGCAAAATGATCGAAAACATTTTTTTCGATGAAATCAAAAGTCTCTCCGGATGTGTTGAAAAATACATAGAGTATTTCGGTGAAAAAGAAAATAAGAGCTTTGAAACTCTTTATATAATTTCCGATACAAACTATCTGGGAGGTTATCTTGTTCCTGCAATGACCGGTCTTTTCGGTGAAGGGCATACAGTTGTGGTTGAAGCTTTTGAAAACTCATCTGTAAACAAAGATTTCTGTGAGGCTAATTTCCCCGGAGCAGTTTATGTTCCTTTTGAAAGCTTCAGAAATATGCAGAAGACAGAAAAATCTGCCTACATTCTTCTTTGCGACACAAACCTTGTTGACAAAAAATGGTTTGACATCCTTGATGTGTGCCGTGAAAAAGCAAAAATTTCAGATACAAATAAAATTATTGTGGGTGCAATTCTTCCCTCTCTTCGTCCTATTCCTGACGGAATCAGATGCTTTGCAGAGCGTGAATACAGTTACTTTATAGAAAAGGTTGTAGCTGACAGAACACCTGCTGAGGATTTCTATATTACATTGGAAAAGAAATGCCGTGAAATTGTAAATGACGGTTTCACAGGTGTGAATGTTCTCCGTTTTGATAACCTTATCGGTGCAACAGGCGGTAAAACTCCCAACTTTGACTTTGACAAAATAGTAAACGATGCATTCAATAAGGGTAAGGTTGAAATTACAAAGGAAGATTATCTCAATAACCTTTCCTGCATTCATACACGCGATGCAGCATGTGTTCTTATGAAAGCACTTTACTGTGCAAGACCCGGTCATGTTTACAACGTAAATCTCTACGAAGTAACAATGGCTGACCTTAAAAATCAGATTCATGTTGCATTCCCCGATAAAGTAGGACTTTCAGTTGACAGCGGTGCATACAATAAGGACGAAATTCAGTCAATCTGTATGAGCAACCTTAAATCAATCAAAACATCATTCTTCTCAAAGAAAATCATATATAATTTTCAAGATGCAATGTACAGAAGCATCTGCTCAATTTCAGCAAACGATTTTGATGTTCAGACAAGACTGGGTTGCTATCAGGGCAAGCTTCAGAGACTTAAAGATATTGAAATTGACATTCTTGCAGAAATTGACAGAATCTGTAAAAAGCATGATATCAAATGGTTTCTTGCAGGTGGCTCACTTCTCGGTGCAATAAGAGAAAAGAAGAGTATTCCGTGGGACGATGACCTTGATATCGGTATGCTCAGAGAAGATTTTGAAAAATTCAAAAAGGTTGCACCTCAGGAGCTTGATAAGAAATATTATTATTCATCACCCTGGACAGATGATAACTGTCATTATTATATTGATAAAATCCGTCTTAAGGATTCTTACTTCTCAACAGCATATTCAAACCACTTCAAGCTTGAAGACGGTGTTTTCGTGGATGTTATTGTATATGACCAGACAACATCAAACAGACTTCTTGAAAAATTCCAGATTAACTTTATCTGTGCAATGGTAGCACTTCTCAAAATTCGTTGGTATAACGTTCCGAGAAAGGTTTACCGTTACAGAATGACAAAGATGATTCTTCCTATTCTTCGTCTTATTCCATGGAAGGTAATGCATAAAATATTCGATTTTTCTGCAACAATGTTTGCTAAAAAGAAAAATGCAAAGTATCTTCTTGACAGTACAGGTCAGCACATCCGTTACGGACGCTTCCCCAAATATTATCTTGAGGAGCTTACAGAAACAGAGCTTGACGGTCTTAAGGTGCCCATTCCCGTACACTATCATGAATATCTTTCATTCTTCTATGGCGAAAATTATTTCCCCAAGCCCTCTCTTTCAGCACAGGTAGGTGCGCATAAGTTTGCACGACTTGACCTTGGTGAGTTTGTCTTTGAAGATAAACAGCCCGGCGATTTCCGTGAAGTTAACATTGACGGCGAATTGTTCGAAACAGAAATATAAAACGGAAGGCAGACGAATTATGAATTTTGCAGGTATTCTCGCAGGCGGAATAGGCTCCAGAATGGAAAGCTCAGTTCCGAAGCAGTTTCTTAAAATCGGTGATACACCTATCGTTGTCAGAACTCTTAACACCTTCCTCAGGGAAGCATGTGTTGACAAGGTAATTCTTGCAATGAATCCCCAATGGGAAGATTATTGCAAGAATATGCTCACTGAATACGGAGTTGACATGTCACGTGTGGAAATTATCCACGGCGGTACAACACGCTTCCTTTCAATGGTCAACATTGTTAAAAAGAGCATGGAAATTCTGGGAGACAATCTGACTGCTGATGACATGATGCTTATTCATGACTGTGCAAGACCTTTTGTTTCCTCAAGAATCATCAATGATAATTTCGTTATTGCAAAAGAATATGATATGGTAACAACATCTGTTCCTACAATTGATACCGTTCTTATTGCAGAAGACGGAAAACAAAGTACAGTTGTTCCTAACCGTGACACAGTATTCCTTGATCAGGGACCTCAGACTTTTAAAATCAAAGAGTTTTACGAGCTTTTTGTTACTCTTACCCAGGCTGAAATTGACGCTTATATGGAAGCGGGCAGAATGTATCTTGAACACAATCTCAGTGTAGGTATTGTAAAAGGAGAAAGAACAAACTTCAAAATCACAACTGAATTTGATATGTTACTCGGTAACATGATGATTCAGGACGGACAGATTAAATAAGGAGATTTTACCATGGTTAAAAAGTGTGTAGCAGTAGGCGATATTTTCATCACTACCGAAATGATGAAGGGAGGAATTGAAAAGGGCTATGAGGACATGATGTTTGACACAAAGTATTTCTATTTCGGTTCTTATGACAGACACGAAATGAGAAACGTTGTCAAAACAATCGAAACAGGCGGTTTTGAAACACTTCCTCTTCCCGAAGGCCTTGAAGAAGCAATGGCTGATGCAGAGGTTCTTATGGTGCATCTTTGTCCCGTAACAAAGAAGCTTATTGAAAAAGCACCTAACCTGAAGCTTATTCTCTGTAACAGAGGCGGTCACGAAAATCTTGACATTGCGGCAGCAACAGAAAAGGGTATCGCGGTGCTTCTCAATCCTGCACATAACGCAAATGCAGTTGCAGAGTACACAGTAGGTCTTATGCTCAATGAGGTGAGAAATATCTCACGCTCTGCAATGGCAATTCAGAAGGGTGAATGGAGAGAAAAATATCCCAACACCGAAAAGAAAATCAGAGAAATGAGCGATATGACAGTAGGTATTATCGGCTTCGGTACTGTGGGCAGACTTCTTTATGATAAGCTTGTAAGCTTCAACTGCAAAATTCTTATCAACGATATGTTTGAAAATTATTCAGGCATCAACAAGAACATTGCAAAATTTGTATCTCTTGATGAGCTTCTCAGAGAAAGTGACATTGTTTCTCTTCATGCAAGACTTTCAAAGAAAAGCATTCTTCTCGGTGCACGTGAATTCGGCATCATGAAAGATACTGCTTATTTTATCAACACAGCACGTTCATACATGGTTGATTATAACGCTCTTGCAAACGCACTTAAAACAGGCGGTATTATGGGTGCTGCAATCGACGTTTTCGATAAAGAGCCTATTGACGAAAGCTGTCCTCTTCTCGGACTTGACAACGTAACTCTTACAAACCACCGTGGCGGTGACACAATCAACTCATATTCTGACAGTCCCGCAATGATGATGAAAGAGGCATACAAATATTTTGACGGTGATGAACCCCGTTTCTGGGTTAACAGATAACTTACTATACTTTTCTGAAAGGTAGGTGAGGCATCTTCTCAGAGAGAAGCTTGCCGTGTTTATGAAAAAAATCAAATCACTTATTTCTGTTCTCATTGCATTATGTGTGATTCTTACTTGCTCAGTAGTTGCAAACGCTGCTTCAGCATCAGTTTCAGCAAATGCAAGCAAAACAAATGTTACAGCAGGTGATGTGATTACCGTAACAGTCAGCCTTAACTCAAGCTCAGGAATTTCAGGCATTGACTTTACTCTCACATACAATTCTGCCCAGCTTGAATATCAGAGCTGTGCTGTAGGTTCAGCAGGTGAATCGTTCACTTCTATGAAAGGTGTGAACAGAAGCGGTTCTGCAATAAAAGGCGCATTCCTTAACGGTGACGGAAGCTCTGTTTCAAAAACAGGTGCACTTGCAACAGCAAAGTTTAAGGTTATTGCAACATCAAAGGCTTCATCTCCCATTACTCTTTCTGCTACAGCAACCGATTCTCTTGCAAACCCCGTTTCTGTAAGCGTAAGCGGAACAACACTCCAGATTGCTGCAAAGGAAACACCCACAGCAAAACCCACTACAACCAAGCCAACCACAACAAAACCCACCACAACCAAGCCCACTACAACAAAGCCGGAGACTACAACAAAGCCTGAAACAACTACAGAAGGCGAGTCAACAACAAAGATTATTTCAACTGAAACAATTGCTGTTAAAAAAGGCAATGTTTATCAGCTTGCAAAGCCCTCTGCAATGACAGGTAAGGTCACATATTCATCAAGCAAAACAGGGGTTGCAACTGTGTCGGATTCAGGTGTTATCACTACCGTTGCAAAGGGTATGACAACAATCACTGCAGTAAGTGAAAACGGCATTACAAAAACATGGCTTCTTATTGTAGGTGACGGCTCAACTGTGGAAACAACCACAACAGAAGAAAGCACCACAGAAGAAGAAACAACAACAGAAATTGCAATCATCGGTGATGTAACCGAGGAAGCAACAACAGAAGAACAGACTACTGCCGAGACGAATTCCGAAAAGAAGGATAACGGTGATGAAACCTTCCGTCTTATCTTCGGAACAGGTGCTGCAGTTGCAGTTCTTATAGTAATCATAATCATTGTTTCAATGATAAGAAAAAGAAGAAGCTTCATGTAATTTCAAATAATAGGGGACCTCTAAAAACCTCTTGCACGAAACTACGTTTGCTCTTTTTCCGTCATATGCACCAAAATTTCTTGTTAATGCGACAACATAAACTTCAAATTTTTAGTACATCTGACAAAAAATTTCTAAACGTATTTTATACAATAGGTTTTTAGAAGTCCCCAACAATAACACAGCAGTTCTGCGGAGATTAGTCCGATTTGACTGCTGTGTTTTTTTATTTTTGATTAAATTTTTAAATAAAATGATCTTGTTTTATAATACTTTTTAAGAAAAAAATACTGTAATATTTTTACAAATCAGTAAAATTGTAACAATATGAAATATTCTCTTGGAGAACATACCTAAAAAATTTGAAAAATTTAAACAACTTATGAACAATTCATTATAAATTTTAAATAAATCTTTTAAACCTTGACAAAGCATGTCCGAAATTAGTATAATTATATGCATAAAAGTATAAGATGGATAGTTTGTATCCGAGTATTCTGTTACAGATTTGTTACAAAAGAAAAGAAAATTTTATTTCATATAGTGATGTAAAAAAAGGAGTGACGGTGTGAGTTTAAAATACGGTAAACATACACGAGGCGGTAAACCTGCAACAAAGAAGTTTGATATGGTAATGCCTCCTAAAAAGCAGAACATGTTTTTAATGCCTCTTGTGTGGGCATTCTCGGATTTTCAGTGCTTACTTCACAGGGCAAGACTTCACAAGATTAATATGGAAGGTATAAAGCCTCCCTATATTCTTCTTTGTAACCACAATGCCTTTTTTGATTTTTATATTATGAGCCGCATGATCAAACCCAACAGAGGTTATTTCCCTGCAGCAGTAGATGACTTTATTGGCAGAGAAGGAGCTCTTCGTAATCTCGGCGGTGTCCCGAAAAGAAAATACACAACAGACCTTAGTCTTATCCGTAACTGTAAGAAGGCTGTGCAGGACGGACAGATTTACGGTATCTATGTTGAGGCGAGATATTCTCACGTAGGTAAAACTGAGGTTATACCCGATTCTGTAGGTCAGCTGTGCAAATATCAGAAGGTTCCGGTGGTTACACTCATAACATCAGGACATCATCTCTATCAGCCCTTCTGGAATTCAAGAAGAAGATATATCAAGCCTGTTGAGGCTACAATGACATGTATTTATAAGCCTGAAGAGCTTAAAACAGCATCTGCAGACGAGATCAATGCAAAAATCAGAGAATATCTCTACAACGACGATTTCAGATGGCAGTATGAAAATAAAATAAAAATCCCCTATAAGAATCGTGCCAAGGGACTTCACAAGGTTCTTTATCAGTGCCCCAACTGTAAAACAGAATACAGAATGAACTCAAAGGGAGCTCAGGTTTTCTGTGAAGAATGCGGAAAATCATGGACTCTTACAGAGTACGGTAAACTTAAAGCAGACAGAGGTCAGACTGAGTTTGAATACCCCACAGATTGGTACGATTGGGAACGTGAGCAGGTTAAGAAAGAGGTTCTTGACGGAACATACCGTCTTGAATGTGACTGCGACGTAAACGACCTGCCAAATGCAAAGGGTTATGTTCATATCGGTCACGGTAAGCTTGTCCACGACCTTAATGGATTTAAAGTTGAAGTTACAAGAGAATATGACAACGAACCTATGAAAATGGAAATTCCTGCTGCGATGCAGTATGCATGTCACATTGAGTACGATTACCGTTTCGGTAAAAGACGTGACTGTATTGACCTGAACACAATGGAAGATACATGGTATGTTTTCCCTGAGAACTGTCTGTTTTCAGTTACAAAGGTTGCTCTCGCAACAGAGGAAATTTTCAACGAAATTGAACGTAAGCGTAAGGAAAAGTCTGCGGCATCAAAGGCTTGAAGTGAATAAGATTTGTGAAAAAGAAAAGGTATAGAAAATGAAAAAAACAAGAAACTATTGTAACCATGCGCGAATAAAGAAAAACTATCCTCTTTATGAAACGATCAAGGCGGATGTAGTTTTTGATATAATTAAATATTCAGCTGAGCATCACGGTGAAAAGCAGGTTTTTCAGATTCCTGTTCCCGGTAAAGATGATCTTTTCAAGACATACAACGAATTCAGAAGTGAAATTGAAGGCTTCGGCACTTTCCTTCTTTCAAAGGGACTGAAAAAGGAAAAAATTGCAATTATCGGTGAAAACAGTTACGAGTGGCTTATTGCCTACTTCTCAATTCTCGGAAGCGGTAACACTGCAGTTCCTCTTGACAGAGACCTTCCTGTAGCAGATTTGCTTTATAACATCACAAACAGCGGATGTAAGGCTATTGTTTATTCAAAGGTTTATAAGGATGTTATTGAAAAGCTTCAGTCACTTGATTCAGGCATTGATTTCTATTTCTCAATGGCAGAACAGATTGATATGATAGAAGAAGGTAAAGCTCTCAGAGCTTCAGGTGACAAGAGCTTTGAAATTGCAGATGTAAAGCCTGATGACCTTGCTGCGATTGTTTACACATCCGGTACAACAGGTAAAAGTAAAGGCGTTATGCTCACTCAGCGCAACATTGCATCAAACGTAATTTCTGCTTGTAAAAATATTGACGGTGAAGGCTGTGGCGTTCTTGCATTGCCTCTTCATCACACCTTCGGTATGGTTGCAAACGTACTTGCTCCATTTATTCTTGAGGCACGTATTTATATGACAACAAGTCTCAGAAATATTCAGTCAGATATGGTTAAAATCGGTGCTACGGCAGCTTTCTGTGTACCACTGATGGCTGAGCTTATCTATAAAAAAGTATGGGCTACTGCAAGAGAGAAGGGTAAGGAAGAAATCCTTAAAAAGGGTATTAAAATCAGCAATACTCTCCTTAAGCTGGGTATTGACGTAAGAAGAAAGCTTTTTGCTGAGGTACACGAAGCACTTGGCGGAAATCTTGAGCTTTTTGTTTGCGGCGGTGCTCCTCTCGGCGAAAAGATGGCTTTTGAACTTACTTCAATGGGTATCAATATCCTCAACGGTTACGGTATCACAGAATGCTCTCCTATCGTTTCAGTTAACAGAAACTTTGCAAATAAAATCGGCAGCGTAGGACAGGTTCTCGACTGTAACGAAGTTAAAATCAACAACCCCGACAATAAAGGTATCGGTGAAATTTACGTCAGAGGTACTAACGTTATGGTCGGTTACTATAATGACGAAGAAGCAACCAAAGAAGCTTTTGATGACGGTTGGTTCAAAACAGGAGACCTCGGTTATCTTGATGAAGACGGTTTTCTTTTCATCACAGGCAGAATCAAGAACCTTATTATTCTTTCAAACGGTAAAAACGTATCTGCAGAGGAGCTTGAAGGTAAAATTCTTGAAGAAATCGGTTATGTTGAAGAGGTTGTTGTTTATGATGATGACGACAAGCTTGCAGCAGAAATTTTCCTTGATGAAAACATGGAGCCTGAAGCAAAGGTGAAAATCAAGAAGGATATCAAGGCTCTCAACCTGAAGCTTCCCTCATATAAGAAAATTGCAAAAACAAAAATTCGTGATGAGGCTTTCCCGAAAACCACATCAATGAAGATTAAGAGAAATTATAAAAAGAAAAAATAACGGAGGACTAAAAAATGGAAGAAAAATTGATCGCAGAGCTTAAAGCAATTTTTGAGGAGTACACAGACGAAGAACTCCCCGAAATCACAATGGAAACTGCTCTCACAGCAGATTTCGGCCTCAATTCATTTGAACTTTTTGAAATCATCACTCAGATTGAGGATAAGTACAGCGTAACAATTCCCGACAGAGTGCTCATGTCATTTGCAACAGTAGGTGACGTTGTTAATTTCCTTATTGACGAAGCTCAGTAATAATGGAACTACATAAACCCTCAGTCTGCAGTAAGGCAGATTGAGGGTTTTTTCAAAATTATAAGCTCTGAACCACCATCAGAGTATCCCTACAAATTATAATTTGTCGTGATGATTTTATAAAAAACCAACGGTAACATCGTAGGGGCGCCCATTGGGCGTCCGCAAAATTCATATAAAACTCACGGGTCGTCGAGGACGCCGACCCCTACGAAAAATCGCATTAAATCTACGGCTACGATGTTAAAATATACACAGAAATAAATTATAATTTATCATAGCAAAATAACAAATGCGGCAGAAAATCTTCTGCCGCATTTTTATAGTTTTTATCTTTTTAGCTCTTATTGTCTGCTCTTTATTTTGTACAGAAATCAAGGAAGCCTTTTGCTCCGAAAAGCTTGTATGTAAGGTCGTTTGCACCTTTAAGAAGTTTATTGAAGAATTCTTCTGTTTTATCGGGTTCTGCATCGGGAGCATAAACGCCTATCTCAACAAGCATTGCACGTACTTCTTCAATAAGGGCATTGTCTTTTTCATAATCGTTTGCAGTTGATTTAATCATAGCTTTTGCCTTGTCAAGAAGTGCCTGTTCATCTGCTGTGAGAACATAATTGTTCTCTTTACAATATCTTTCAAGGTCAGGAATATAACTTCTTACAAGAGAGCTAAGGTTTCTTGCATCGTTGAACTGAGGATAATAATACTTATCTTCTTCAGCATTATCGCAGTCTGCAACTGTTTTAATTTCACCTGTTGCAAGATTAAGTGCAAGAGACAGAGCTGTGTTGTTATATTCAAGTTCATGTTTCTGTTCATAGAAATACCATGAAGATTCTTTGAAAAGTGCAGTTGAAATATCAAGTGAACCGTCAGGAGAAAGTTCTCTTCCTTCTGTATCCTCAAACTTCTGACCGTAAGGAACAAAGGATGTGCCCGGTGCAGTTGAGTCAATATTGATAATTTCGTCTGAGTTTGTTGTCTGTGCATTTTTCATAAAACCGAACATGCTGTAGTCACTTGTACAAGCACCGAAAGGAAGTCCGTAACCTGCGATAAATGAGAAGGTTACACCCTCTTTTTCAAGGCTTCTCATTGTTGTAAGAAGGTTTGCTTTTGCATTGTAGAAAGCGTCAACTTCCTTTTTCACAACATCAGAAGAAATACACCATTTAATCTCGTCATATCTGTCAAGGGGAGCCATGTTGAGAAGTGATGGTGTAGGTCCGAAAAGGTCTGTTGCAAGACCGCGAAGAGCCATGTCAATAAAGTCTCTGAGCACCTGTTTCGGGAAAAGTCTGAGAGCGATATTCACAACATAACCCCAGGGCTCGCCTACAAGGTCACTGATAAGTCCGTTATAGAAAAGGTCTGCGGAATTCTCGGTATACTGCTGAGTGAGCATATCTGCGATAATTTCAGTACCGTCCCATGCACCAACGATACCAACAACTCTTCTGATGTGGTTTTCTTTGACTGTGGGGTATTTATCCATGTAAGCAGAAACAACAGATGCACCCATACTCATGGGAATAAGCACAACATCCTTTGCACCTACTTTGTTGTTTGCAATAATTGTCTCAATGAAATCATGAAGTCCTTCAACGTTCTTTGAAGTGTAAGAGAATGCGCCGTAGTTGAAAACATAAAGATAATCTTCGTAATTTTCACCGAATTTTTCTTTTGCAATATCTTCACAGGGAATTGCAGAGAAGAAACGCTCTCTTGCTTCACTGCGCATATTTCCGTCTTCACCCTTTGCGTAAGGATATTCGGAAACGGGCATAGCATATCTGGGAGTTACAACTCTGGGGTGAGGATTGCCTTCCTCGTCTACAAGATTGAATTTAAAGAGATTGCTTACGATTGTTTTAACGTCATCTTCATTGATAATGCACTTTCTGATAACACCTGATACAAGAAGACGGAGAACTGTTTTTACAATCGCCAGAATAGTTTCTTTTTCTGCAAAAGCCTCGTCAAATGAGTTAAAAAGGTTCCATCTTGTGGAATATTTGCCTTCTGCAATAAGAGGTGCGTAGTTTTCATAATCCTGAAGAGTACCCTTTTCAAAAGCACCGTTCTCAGCATAACTTTCATCAAAAAGGTATGAATAACTCTGTCCGATACCTGTAACGAAAACAATAAGACTGTTTTCGCCCTCAGCAAATACGCTTTCCATGCTTTCTCCTGCTTTCACCTGAATTTTGCTTTCTTCTTTTGCGGACACGGGAATTGCCATAACAGAAATAAGCACTGTCAGTGAAAGAAGAATGGCTATAAACTTTTTCATTTTAACTGCCTCCCTATTTCATTTGATAATATAGTAACATTTATTTTGTTTTATTTCAATTGACTTTCTTACTTTTGACTATTTGAACAAATGGAAAGCGATTTTTTCAGCAGATTAACCATGTTTTCTTTACTCCCACACGTGTTGAGTTATAGGGGACCTCTAAAAACCCCTTGCACGAAACTACGTTTGTTCTTTTCCGTCATATGCACTAAAAATTCTTGTTAATGCGACAGCATAAACTTCAAATTTTTAGTACATCTGATGAAAAAATTTCTAAACGTATTTTATACAATAGGTTTTTAGAAGTCCCCTATATTTTTAGAATATGATGTTTTTTATATGGCTTGAAAAATGCAATAAAAAATGGTATATTAAATTGATATAAGAGGGGGTGCTTTTTATGTTTAATTTTTTTGTAGAAGATAATTCCCGTAATGGCAACAGTTATTATATTGAAGGTCACGATTTTAACCATATCAAAAACGTACTGAGAATGCATGATGGTGATACCATTCTTGTCAGCGAAAACGGTATGAGTCATCTGTGTGAGATTAAGAGTCTTGATGGTGATACGTGTATTGCTGAAATTATAGAAGAAAATTTTCAGAATACTGATTTACCTGTGGAAATTCATCTTTTTCAGGCACTTCCCAAAGGTGATAAAATGGAATTCATCATTCAGAAAACAGTTGAACTGGGTGTAGACAAAATTTATCCCGTTGAAATGAAACGATGCGTTGTAAAACTTGACGATAAGAAAAAGAAAAGTAAAATCCAGCGTTGGCAGTCAATTTCCGAAAGTGCCGCAAAGCAGAGCAAACGCTGTAAAATTCCTGAAATCGGTGATGTCCTTTCTTTTAAACAAGCAATGGAAAAGGTAAAAGAAATGGACCTTTTCTTGGTTCCCTTTGAAAGTAAGCGAGGAATGCTTGATACTAAAGATGCACTGTCAGAAATTAAATCAGGCATGAAAATCGGTATTATCATCGGCCCTGAGGGCGGTTTTGAAGATAAAGAGGTTGAAGATGCAGTAGCTGTCGGCGGTAAAACAGTTTCACTCGGCTCAAGAATTTTAAGAACAGAAACTGCGGCAATGACTTCTGTGGGAATGGTAATGCTTCACGTGGAGATGAACGTAGAATAATGAAAAATTTACCTTTGGAATTTACCGAAAGAATGAAAAATCTTCTTGGTAGCGAATATGAAAAATTTATAGATGCCGTAAACGATACTCCCGTCAAAGGCTTCCGTGTGAATACTGACAAAATTTCAATGGAAGAATTTGAAAAGATAAATATTTTCGGCAAAGAAAAAATCCCTTATGTGGAAAACGGATTTTATCTTGACTTTGACAAAGCGGGAAATCATCCTTTCCACCATGCAGGAATGATTTACATTCAGGAACCAGGTGCAATGGCACCTGCAGAATGTGTCACAATCGAAGAAGATTGGAAAATCCTCGATATGTGTGCAGCTCCCGGAGGCAAAAGTACGCAGCTTAAAAATAAGCTCGGCAAAAACGGACTTCTTGTATCAAACGAGATTATCCCGTCAAGATGTAAAATCCTTACGGGAAATATTGAAAGATTAGGTCTTAAAAACTGCGTAACAACCTGTATGGACACTTCACGTCTTGCAAAAACTTTCCCCGAAACATTTGACCTTATTATGGTTGATGCACCTTGTTCAGGCGAGGGAATGTTCAGAAAAGACGATACGGCAATTGAAGAATGGAGCGTACAGAATGTTCTTATGTGTGCTGAAAGACAAGAAGAAATCCTTGAAAACGCTGTGAAATGCTTAAAAGACAGCGGATATATTATCTATGCCACATGTACTTTTTCTCCCGAAGAAAACGAAATGACAGTTGCATCTTTCCTCGAAAAACACCCTGAGTTTGAAATCGTTCCCGTTAAAAAGGAAGTGAAAGAAAATACATCGGACGGTATTTCCTTTGAGGGCTGCACTTGTGAAAATATTCATTTTGCAAGAAGATTTTATCCTCATAAGTCAAAGGGTGAAGGACAATTTATGGCAGTTCTTCACAATAAAAATGAAAGATACGAAAACAAAAAAATCCTGCCCAAAAAGCAGGAGAAAGTTGATAAAATTGTTTTTGATTTTCTCGACAGTACACTCACAACCTATGACAAAGAAATGGTGACGATGTATAACGGAAACCCCGTTTATTTCACACCTGATTTTGAAATAAAAAAAGGAAGTGCTTTTTCCTGCGGTGTGACAATCGGTGAAATTGCAAAAAATTACATAAAACCTCACCACCAATTCTTTATGGCAATGGGTGAAAATTTCAGAAGAAAAATTGAACTTTCCCCTGACAGCGAGGAAATTAAAAAATATCTCCGTGGTGAAGAAATTTCCGTAGACTGTGAAAACGGCTGGGCAGTTGTGACTGTAAACGGCTGTTCTGTCGGCGGAGTAAAAATAAGTAGCGAAAAAGCAAAAAACCATTATCCGAAAGGACTTAGACTTCTGTAAAAAGCATCTACGGCAATGACTCCCCTTCAAAATGCAAGGGGAGTTGTCTGTGTAAACAGACTGAGGGGATTTTTCGTTGAAAAAATTTGACAGGACAAGCCTCCCTGTGATAGAATATTCTTCTGTTACAGGGAGGTTAAAATCATGTCTTTATCTGAACTTTTTATAATCGCCGTGGGACTTTCTATGGACGCTTTTGCCGTGGCAATATGCAAAGGTCTTTCGGTGCAGAAAGCGAAAATAAATCACATGGCAATATCGGGACTTTATTTCGGCATTTTTCAGGCAGGAATGCCACTTCTCGGTTATTTTGTAGGCAAACAGTTTGCACAGTACATCACCCGATTTGACCATTGGATTGCATTTGTTTTTCTCGGTCTTATCGGTGCAAACATGATAAGGGAAGCATTTTCAAAAGAAGATGAAGAAGATGTCTGCAGTAAGAATGAGAACAATTCATTCGCGTTCAAAGCAATGTTTCCCATGGCAATTGCCACAAGCATTGATGCACTTGCAGTGGGCGTTTCATTTGCACTTCTGCCCGATGTAAAAATTGTTCCCGCTGTTTCTTTTATCGGAATTACAACCTTTATTTTTTCTTTTGCAGGTGTTAAAATCGGCAACGTTTTCGGTGCAAAATTCGAGTCAAAGGCAGAATTTGCCGGCGGTGTTATTCTGATTCTTATGGGACTAAAAATTCTTCTTGAACATCTTGGTGTGATAAATTTTTAATTTAGTGCAGAATGCAAAGTACAAAATGTCGGGTCTGCGACGCGATTTTATAATGATATTTACGTAAATAACGTAGGGCGAGGGCTTGCTCTCGCCGTTTTTTATGCCGAATCCTGACGGTCAGACCAAGGCCCTGTCCTACGGTGTTGAAAATAATAGCAAGATAAATTATAATTTAGTGCTGAGTTTAGGCTTCAGGCTCCCCTTGAAAATGCAAGGGGAGCTGGCAAAACGAAGTTTTGACTGAGGGGATTTTTCGCTGAAAATTATAATTTGTCTGTGCATAAAAATGATATTGCAGAACAGGGGATTACAAATTGTATTTGTTAAATATTAATGCCTTTTTCTCTCAGGTCTTCTTTGAGAATTTCAAGCTTTCCGTGGCTGTAGCAATGTCCATGCATGCCTGCTTTCAGTGCTCCGTCAATATTTTTCTGTACGTCGTCAATAAAAATACATTCCTTGGGAACAAGAGAAAACTTTTCAAAAAGTATGTTGTAAATTTCAGGCTCAGGCTTTATTACTTTATAATCGGAAGAAGCAACAAAACCGTCAAACAACTCAAGAACGGGAATTTCTTTTTTCACCCTATGAAATTCTTTTCCCACATTTGAAAGAAGATAAATACTGTAGCCTTTTTCTTTCAGTTCTTTTACGAAACCGTACATTTCCTCAAAAGGCGGCATATAAGGGAAAAAATCATTTGTCATTTCTTCAACCCTAGGGTAAATTTCCTGAGGGATAAGGTGTTTTTTCTCACGGAGAATATCTTCGGATGTGACAACACCTCTGTCACGTTCAAGCCAGAGAGGGTTTCTGAAAATTTCACGTAGCACAATATCAGCATCCTCTTTTCTGAAATGAGCATAGAGTGTTTTTTCAGGATTGTGGTCGATAAGCACTCCGCCTAAGTCGAAAATTATATTTTTAATCATACAAGCACCTCTTTTATCACAAAAAACAACTGTCTGCGAAAACGCAGGCAGTTGTCTGATGAATTATTAAAAAACTTATTCTGCTTCTTCTTCCTTCATCTTTGCGAAACACTCGCTACAGTATACAGGGCGTCCGTCTTTGGGCTGGAAAGGAACTTTAGCAGCACCTCCGCAAGAAGCACATGTTGCGTCAAAAAGTTCACGTTCGGGATTTCTTGCACGTTTACGTGCTGCACGGCATTCTTTGCAACGGAAAGGTTCGTTTTCAAAGCCTTTTTCTGCATAGAATTCCTGTTCACCTGCTGAGAAAATGAATTCATTTCCGCATTCTTTGCAGATGAGGGTTTTGTCTTCGTACATTTTAATGACCTCTCTTGATAAGTATTTAGTCCTGAGAAGGGACTTATTATAAACAGATTACTCTGTCTATTACAGAATGTTTTTAAGCTTTTTTCTCACTCTCTGCATGGCAGTATCAACGCTTTTAAAGCTCTGACCTGTCTTTTTTGAAATTTCAGAATAACTCAGCCCTTCTGCAAAAAGAGAAAAGACTTTGTACTCTGTTTCCGAGAGTATTTCTTTGAGACTTCTGCGTAAGTTTTTATAATTTTCAGAGGAAATATATTCATCCTCTGTGGTGGTTTCTCCTGCTGTTTCGTCAACCAAGGGAACAAAATCAGCATCAGCAGTAATGAGCCCGTTATCCTTTTTTTTAACGAAATTTTTAAGAGCATTAGTTATACACACACCGGCAAATGTTCTGAGGGAAGCACCCTTTGAAGAGTCGTAGCTCAGGATTGCTCTGAAGGAAGCCACAAGTCCTTCCTGGACAAGGTCTTCTCTTTCAAAACGGCTGTCAGAAAAATTATCCACGCAGTTCCCGATAACACCTCCTAAACGTTCAATAAGCAACGTCAGGGCTTTGTCATCACAGACTTTACACAGCTGAACCAATTCTTCATCTGACATTTTATGGTAACTTTTTTTGTCCATTTATTCACCTCATACCATTTACACAGTAAATAGTAATACATTTTCAATAATTTGTCAATGATTTTTTACAATTAAGTTGAAATTTTTCAACATTTAATGTATTTTTTTGTAGAATTATAACAATTCAGACACTTTTTTGACATGTAACAACTTTTAAAAGGGTGTTTTCTTGACTTTTTATATAAAACAATGTAGAATTATTATATATGTTTCGTTGTTGATTTAACAATCGGTGCAATATAAATCAGTGTCGCAGACCCGAAATTTTGCATTTTACACAAAGGTGGTGTGATTTTTGGCAGAAACAAATCAAGGCTACAAAACCAGACAGCGTGACCTTATTCTTGAAGTTCTGAAAAAACAGGGAAATCGTCACCTGACTGCTCAGGAGGTAACTGATTTACTGCACAAAAAAGGAACTGCCGTAGGCAAAAGCACGGTGTACAGATATCTTGAAAAGCTGGCTCAGGACGGTATTGTTAAAAAATACACTGTTGACGGTGAAAAGAGCATCTGCTACCAGTTTCTTCAATCACACGAAACCTGTATAAACCATTATCATCTTAAATGCGAAAAGTGCGGAAAGCTTATCCACATGGAATGTGAAACAGTTGACCGCCTTGCGGAACATATTTTTGAACATCATAATTTTCACCTGAACACCGCAAAATGTGTTTTTTACGGAGTATGTGAAAATTGTAAAAAAGGAGAATAAAAAACCATGCAGAAGAAAACAAAAATCATTATTGCAATTGTATGTGCCGTAGTTATTGCGGTGGGAGTTTCATTGGGTATTTATTTCGGTACCAAAAACGATACAGACCCTACAAAAACAGTTTTTGCAAAAACAGGTACAGTTGATATTTTCGACAAAAATACTGTTAAATTTTATTATATCACTCCTCTTATTGAAAAGGGCTCATTTGAACTCATTGACAAAAAAGCCTTTGTTGTTGAAACAGAGGGTAAGACAATAGAAGGTAAAATTGTTTCTGTTGAATACCGTCCCAACGATTCAGAAAAGGTAAAATCAGGTGAAATTGTTGTAACTGCAGACCTTTCAGAAAAGCTTGCTGAAGGCAAATCATACAAGGCTGTTATAAAAGCAGGTGCAATTGAACACAAGATGGAAGAATATGTAAATCCTGATATTATTGCTGAATTCAAGGTCAAGAAGGATGACAACGGTGTTCTTCATGCTGAGGAAGAAAGATTCCAGAATTCAAAAGCAGTTGTTCTTTCAGATGTTGAGCCCGAGCTTTACAAAAAAGACGGCAAAGCATATTTTACTGTTACAGCAAAGGCTGACGGTATTACAAAATACAATAAAGATGAGGCTGCAAATCTCAAAGTGTTTGTTGCTTACAGCTATAAAAAAGAATCAAAAGGTGTTTTTGTAAGATGGGTCAATACTGACGTTGTTTTCTCAGCAAAAGACGGAGTTATTACCCTCACAGGTACAACACTTGAGGATGACCTTGTTCCCGGCAGAGACTATAAGCTTGTTATCAAAAAAGGCTTCTTTACAAACGATGACTTGTCAATTGTCAACGAAGAATACGAAGGCAATTTCACTTACGTAGAAAAATAAGGTAAAAACTATGTTTACGAGTATTAAAAGCATGGGTCTCTTCGGCATGCACAGTTACATGGTTCATGTTGAAATTGATATCAGCGGAGGCTTACCTCATTTTGATATTGTAGGGCTTCCCAATACATCTGTCAGCGAAGCAAAGGAAAGGGTTCGTTCCGCAATCAAAAACAGCGGTCTCACTTTCCCTGTAAGCAGAATTACGGTAAATCTTGCTCCTGCAGATACTAAAAAGGAAGGCACTGTCTACGACCTGCCCATGCTCATTGCCGTTCTTGTTGCATCGCATCAGATTCACTCTGTTCCCGAAACCGCTGCTTTTATCGGCGAGCTTTCTCTCGGCGGTGAGCTGAGAAGAGTTAACGGTGCTTTGCCTATGGTTATTGAAGCCTACAATAATGGTATAACTGACGTGTTCGTTCCCGAAGAAAACGCATACGAATGCTCGGTAGTTGAAGGAATACACGTTTATCCCGTGAAAAATATAAAACAGATTGTTTCACACCTTGAGGGGAAAGAAAAAATCTTACCCGCCCTTTACACTCCGAAAGAAGAAGTGTTGGAAACACTCCTTGATTTTGCAGATGTAAAAGGTCAGTTTGAAGCAAAAAGAGCAATTGAAATTGCCGCGGCAGGAGGTCATAACATTCTCCTTATCGGACCGCCCGGTTCAGGCAAAAGTATGTTAGCCAAGAGAATTTCCACAATTCTCCCCGATATGACCTTTGAAGAGTCACTTGAAACAACAAAAATATATTCAATTTCAGGCAAGCTTTCAAAAGATACACCACTTATCACAAAAAGACCCTTCCGTTCACCTCACCACACAGTTTCTCCCGTAGGACTTTCAGGCGGTGGTGCAATACCGAAACCCGGTGAAATTTCGCTGGCACATAACGGAGTTCTTTTCCTTGATGAACTGCCTGAATTTGCACGCACAACAATGGAAATCATGCGTCAGCCCATAGAAGACGGAGTTATTTCCATTTCAAGGGCACAGGCAACGGTAACTTATCCGTGCTCCGTTATGCTTGTGTGTGCCATGAACCCTTGTCCATGCGGATATTACGGTCATCCCACAAGGGAGTGCACTTGTCCCCGCGGCAGTGCAGAAAGATATCTCAGCAAGGTTTCAGGCCCTCTCCTGGACAGAGTTGATATTCACATTGAAGTTCCTCCTGTTGATTTTGAAAGCCTTTCAGATGATGAAAGGGGAGAAAAATCTGCAGATATCAAGAAGAGAGTCAATAAAGCACGACTCATTCAGCAGAAAAGACTTGAGGGTACGGGAATTTCCTGCAATGCCCACATGACAGCGAGTCAGACAAGAGAATTCTGTAAGCTGACAGATGATGCAAAAGATATGCTGAAGGTTGTCTTTGACAGACTTTCACTTTCAGCACGTGCTTATGATAAAATTCTCAGAGTTGCAAGAACAATTGCTGACCTTGAGGCAAGCGAAACAGTAAACGAAGAACATGTGGCAGAAGCAGTTCAGTACAGGAGTCTGGACAGAAAGTTCTGGGGGAAATAATCAGGAGATTTTTTGTTTAAAAATATGGCAAAAAACATTTAATAAAATAATGAAAAACTCTTTACAAATAATATATTATATGGTATAATACACGAGCTTGAGTCCTTTTCTCGGAAAGTGGAGCAAACCACAGGGTAGTAAAGATAAACCCAAATGGTATTCACCTGCCTCTTCCTGGGATTTGTGATGATTGGCAAATATTTTAAATGAGGTGAAAGAAAATGACAAACGAAGAAAAAAAGGCTATAATGGCTGAGTATGCTCTCCACGAAGGTGACACAGGTTCTCCCGAAGTTCAGATTGCTGTTCTCACAAAGAGAATCAACGATCTCAACGAGCACTTCAAAGTGCATCACAAGGACCACCACTCAAGAAGAGGTCTCCTCAAACTTGTTGGTCACAGAAGAAACCTTCTTGCATACCTTCAGAAGGTTGATATTGAACGTTATCGTTCAATCATCGCAAGACTCGGAATCCGTAAATAAGTATTCCCAATGGGCAGGCAAAATGTATACTTTTTGCCTGCCTTTATTTGAGTAAAAGAGAAAATGTAAAGCGGACTGAAACTTTTTTTAGCGGTAAATTGATATTTTGAAAAATCGAAGTATGAATTTATTGCTAAAAGAGAGTCTGCTTTCATATAAATTCATTTTATTTTGAAAGGATGTAAAAACTATGTTCGAAGAATTCAGAAGATTTGAAACAGAAATCGCAGGCAGACCTTTTGTTGTTGAAACAGGTAAAATGGCTCAGCTTGCAGGCGGTTCAGTTCTTGTACGTTACGGTGAAACAGACGTTCTCTGTACTGTAACAATGGCTCCCAGGCCCAGAGAAGGCGTAGATTTCTTCCCTCTCTCAGTTGACTTTGAAGAAAAACTCTACTCAGTAGGTAAAATCCCCGGCTCTTTCCAGAGAAGAGAAGGTAAAGCAAGTGAAAAAGCAACTCTTGCTTCTCGTGTTATTGACAGACCCATCCGTCCTCTTTTCCCCAAGGATATGAGAAACGATGTTGGCGTTGTTGCAACAGTTATGTCAGTTGACCCCGATTGCTCACCTGAAATCACAGCAATGCTCGGTGTTTCAATTGCAATTTCAATTTCAGAAATTCCCTGGGACGGCCCTATCGCAGGTTGTGTTGTTGGTCTTGTTGACGGCAAATTCGTTATCAACCCCACAGCTGAAGAAAAAGAAAAATCAGAAATGTACGTTACAGTTGCTTCAACAGCAGACCTTGTTGCAATGATTGAAGCTGCAGGTAACGAAATTCCCAACGACGTAATGTTTGACGGTATCATGTTCGCTCATGAAGAAAACCAGAAGGTTGTTAACTTCATCAACGAAATCAAAGCTGAAATCGGTAAAGAAAAGGTTGATTTCCCCTCAAACGACCCCTCAGAAGAAATGTACAACGCAATCAAAGACTTCGCTATTGAAGATGTAAAGGTTGCTCTTGATACAGATGACAAACGTATCCGCGATGAAAGACTCAAACCAATCTACGATGCAGTTCACGAAAAATTCGATGAAATCTATCCTGATGAAATCGCAAAAATCGAAGATTGTCTCTACAAGCTTCAGAAATATATCGTAAGACGTTGGCTTCTTGACGAAGGCAAACGTGTTGACGGCAGAGGAATTGACGAAATCAGACCTCTCGCAGCAGAAGTTGACCTTATCGACAGAGTTCACGGTTCAGGTATGTTCACAAGAGGACAGACTCAGGTTCTTACAATCACAACTCTCGGTCCTGTAAGTGACGCTCAGCTTCTTGACGGTATTGACGGTGAAGACAGCAAGAGATATATGCACCACTATAACTTCCCCTCATATTCAGTTGGTGAAACAAAACCCTCAAGAGGTCCCGGCAGACGTGAAATCGGTCACGGTGCACTTGCTGAAAAAGCACTTGTTCCCGTTATCCCCTCAGTTGAAGAATTCCCCTATGCTATCCGTCTTGTTTCAGAGGTTCTCTCATCAAACGGTTCAACATCACAGGGTTCAATCTGCGGTTCAACACTTTCACTTATGGCAGCAGGCGTTCCCATCAAGGCTCCCGTTGCAGGTATTTCATGCGGTCTTGTTACAGAAGGCGACCGTTTCATGACAATGGTTGACATTCAGGGTCTTGAAGACTTCTTCGGCGATATGGACTTCAAGGTTGCAGGTACACACAAGGGTATCACAGCAATCCAGATGGACCTTAAGGTTCACGGTCTTACTCCCGAAATCATCAAAGAAGCACTTGAAAAGACATATAAAGCTCGTCTTTATATCCTTGATGATATTATGCTTCCCTGCATCAGTGAACCCAGAGCAGAGCTTTCAAAATATGCTCCTAAAATGCTCACAACAAAAATCCCCGTTGACAAAATTGCGGAAGTTATCGGTAAACAGGGTAAGGTTATTCAGAAAATCTGTGCTGAATGTAACTGTAAGGTTGACGTTGAAGAAGACGGTACAATCTTCGTTTCAGCAATTGACATTGATGATGCAAGACGTGCTCTTTCAATTGTTGAAACAATCGGTAACGACCCCGAAATCGGTGCTATCTACAACGGTATCGTAACAAGAATTATGGACTTCGGTGCTTTTGTTGAAATTGCTCCCGGTAAAGAAGGTCTTGTTCACGTAAGCCACCTTGACGTTAAGAGAACAGAAAAAGTTGAAGACGTTGTAAACGTAGGCGACACAGTTATCGTTAAAGTTCGTGAAATTGACGAACAGGGCAGACTTAATCTCTCAAGACGTGAAGCACTTATTGAAGTTGAAGGCTTAGTTCCCGAAAACGAAATTTCAGATGCTCCCCGTCGTCCCAAAAAGGATTTCCGCAGAGATAACAAAAAGAGAAACTAATTGAAACGAGCCTCACAATGCAATAATGTGTTGTGAGGTTTTTTAGTAGGGGAATATGCGTAATCGTCCCGCCTTGAATTAATGCAAAATGCAGAATGTCGGGTCTGCGACGCTATTTTATATTGCACCCATAAACAAACGTAGGGGCAATTCACGAATTGCCCGTATTAAATTTCATCGTAACTTTTTCGTAAAAACGAGGTGAAAAGATGAAAAACAAAAAAGAAAAATCAGGTATTATGAAAAACGTTTTCTATGCCGTGAAAACCATAAAAGACTGTGCTCCCGGTTTTATCAGTTTTCAGCTTTTTTCCATGGTAGGCAACTGGTTTTTTACAGGTTTCATACAGGAAATTCTTTTCCTCAGAATGGTGCTGAAAATCATTGAGGGAAACGGTACATACAAGGATTTTGTTTTCACCGTGCTTATGTTTGCAGGGGCAGGTGTTTTATCAAAATTCGCAAACAATTTTTTCGACTGGCTCTTAAACATAAAATCAAAGGTGTTTTATAAAAATCTCAACAAAAAGATTTTTGAAAAGGCAAAAACAGTTGATATTGAATGTTACGAAAATCCCGAGTTTTTTGACCGCTATAAACGTGCAACGGAAATTCTTACGGAAAATCACTATCTGCAGTTTGTGGTAAATTACTCAAGCATTTTTGCCGATGCACTTACCGGTATTTTTATTGCGGCATACGTAATTTCAATTGACCCGAAAATTCTTCTCATTCTTCTGCTCATTCTGCCGATGCTTATTTTACAATCTTATAAAGGCAGACTTGAAGTGAAAAAAGACAGAGAAATGACGTTCAACAAAAGAACAAAAGCTTATGTTAAACGTGTCATATATCTGAAAGATTTTTCAAAGGATATGAGAACGTCTTCTGTTCTTGATATTCTTCACGACAGATACACACAAGCGGTCAGTCACAATCGGGAAATTATAAAAAAATACGGCTACAAAGCCGGTTTTTTTGAAACTTTCACAGGCTTGTTCGGAAGAGCACTTCCTGTGATAATTGCTTACATATATGCCACATACAGATATGCAGTGAAGAAAAATCTTCATCTTGCAGATTTCTCCGTTATCATGACTGCAATGGATAACATCAAAGGCATTGTCAACGATATGGGCTCGGCAATCAATACCACGAGAAAAGAAGCTCTTTATTTTGAAAATCTCAGAGCCTTTCTTGAATATGAGCCGAAAGTTGTGGGCGGAAGTAAAGAAGCAGAGGAACTTGAAACACTTGAGTTCAGAAACGTTACTTTTACATATCCCGGTGCAGAAAAACCAACCCTTAAAAATATAAACGTAATTTTTAATAAAGGTGAAACTACTGCAATTGTAGGTCACAACGGTGCAGGTAAAACAACATTTGTAAAACTTCTTCTAAGATTTTATGACCCTCAGGAGGGCGTAATTCTCTACAACGGTGTTGATTTAAAGGAATATAATCTTCAATCTCTCAGAAAAAGATTTGCAACAGTTTTTCAGGATTACAAAGTTTTTGCACTTTCTGTTGCGGAAAATGTCATCTGCAAAGAGGTTGAAACGGCAGAAGAAATTTCAGAAATTGCAAAGGCTCTTGAAAACAGCGGTGCAGGTACATTTGTCAGCCGTTTGCCTGAAAAAGAAAACACAGTTCTTACCCGTGAATTTGACGAAAAAGGCACGGGTCTTTCAGGCGGTGAACAGCAGAAAGTTGCCGTTGCAAGAATGTTTGCAAAGGATTATGATTTTGCAGTCCTTGATGAGCCGTCGTCTGCTCTTGACCCTGTGGCTGAATATAAAATGTACGAAACTCTTATTGAGGCAACAAAAAACAAAACGGTTGTATATATTTCCCACCGACTTTCAAGTGTTGTGCTTTCCGATAAAATTTATGTTTTCGGTAACGGAATAGTTCAGGAAAGCGGTACTCACGATGAACTGATGCAAAGACAGGGAATATATGCTGAAATGTTCACTCTTCAGGCTTCAAGTTATAAAGACAGTGAAGGGAGTGTGGATGAGCAATGAAAAAGACAAAAAACAGTGGTCTTTCAAATGTGCTTTACATGGTAAGGCTTATGTTTAAAATTTCGCCCTTGTATGTTATCGGTGAAATTATTATGCACATTATGATTAACCTTCCTGCACGTATAGTTTCTGTAATAGGGCTTAAATTTGTTATTGATGAAGTTCAGAGCGGGGGAGATACAAAGAAAATTATTCTCGGCATTTCCCTTATGTTGGCTGTTCTTGTTGTGGGCGAAGTGTCAAACGCACTTTTTGCCGAGTTGTTTGTTTCAAGAGAAAAAGAAAAACTTGACCTGGGAATACAGTCCATGCTCTACAAAAAAGCAGCTTCAATTGACCATGAAAAATATGACAGTCCCTCATACTACGCAGACTTTATCCTTGCTGTTGAAAATTCATCCGATAATATTCAGAATATGCTTGACCTTGTAAAGGGATACATAGAGGAAATTATATCTTTCGTTCTTATCGGTTCTCTTATTTTTACAATTGACCCGTGGGCACTTCTTATTGTTATTGTATCGGCAACGGTATTTATTCCTGTTGGCAGATATACGGGAAAACTTCTTACTAAACGCAGAGAAAAGGTAACAGAAGCACACAGAGTGGGTGACTATTTCTCAAGAGTTTTTTATCTTCAGGAGTATGCGTCAGAAATTAAAACAAGCGGTATTGCAGGACTTCTTCAGAAGCGTTTTGAAAAAAGTGCTGACAATATTATTGCTACGGAAAAGCGTTTTGTCGGCAAACTCAATAAACTTATTTTTGTTCAGGAAACGTCAATTCACATCATAGGCTTTATGCTTGTACTGTCACTTTATATCGGCTACAGAATACTCGTTACAAAAACACTTGGGGTAGGAGATTTTGTTGCAACACTTAACGGTGCAGTTCAGATCGGCGGAGGGGTACTTTACCTGACGGTCTACGGTCTGAGAGGATTTACTGAGCGTTCAAGGATGGTTGACAAATGCCGTATCTTCCTTGATGAAAAAAATGAAATCACAGACGGCGAACATACAGCACCATGCGGTGAGCCTGAAACAATCACTCTTAAAGATGTTTCTTTCTCCTACGAAGGCAGTCATAAGAAATCTCTTGACGGAATAAATCTTGAGATAAAGCCTTATGAAAAAGTGGCTTTGGTAGGCTATAACGGTGCAGGTAAAACCACACTTACAAACTTGCTTCTTCGTCTTTATGACGTAAGCGGAGGCTCGATTGAAATAGGTGGCAGGGATATAAGAGAAGAAACGGTTTCTTCTCACAAAAACCGCTTTGCCGCAGTTTTTCAGGATTTTCAGATTTTCTCTGCATCAGTAGGCGAAAATGTTGCTCTTTCCAAGGAATATGATGAAGAAAGAGTGTGGACTGCTCTTGAAAAAGCAGGTTTCAGAAAACATCTTCCCAATGGTCTGAAGACAGTTATTCTCAGAGAATTTGACGATAATGGTCTTATGCTTTCAGGCGGTGAACAGCAGAAAATAGCAATAGCAAGAGCATTTTACAAAAAGTGTCCCTATGTTATTCTTGATGAGCCGTCAGCAAATCTTGACCCTGTTTCCGAATATGAACTTAATCAGGCGATGATTAACGGTGCTGACGACAAAACTGTTATTTTCATTTCCCACAGACTTTCCACAACAGTTATCGCAGATAAAATTTTCATGATGGAAAAAGGCAAAATTATTGAAAGCGGAAATCATAGTGAGCTTATGGCTCTCGGAGGTAAATATAAAGAGATGTTTGACCTTCAGGCTGAAAAATATAATACCGGAAATTAAAACAATAAATTAATAATTTATCTTTATATTTATTGTCATATCGTAGGGTTGACCCTGGCGGTCAACCGTTAGCTTTCTGTAATGTTGCGGAAGACCGTAAAGGTCTTCCCTACGGTATAACCATTGATATTATGCGACTTTTCGTAGGGACGGGCGTCCTCGACCGTCCGCGAAATTTATATAAAACTAACGGCTCGTCGAGGACGCCGAGCCCTACAACGGTTAAATT
>JAFXFI010000075.1 GCA_017520635.1 Clostridia bacterium | reverse complement strand
GCCGCCGATAACGCTGTGCTCTTCTGCAGTTACAATGCAGCCTGTTTCTTTTGCTGCTTTTATAATGATATCTCTGTCGATAGGTTTGATTGTATGAATGTTGATAACTGCCGCATTTATGCCGTCTGATGCCAATGCTTCTGCCGCAATAAGTGCCTCATTTACCATAAGACCTGTTGCAATGATTGTAACATCTGTACCCTCTTTCAGCTGAACACCCTTGCCAAGCTCAAATTTATAATTTTCATCATAAATTCTGGGAGTTGCAAGTCTGCCGAAACGATGGTAGAAAGGACCGTTCACTTCTGCTGCAGCGAAAACTGCTGCTCTCGCTTCAACATCGTCTGCAGGGTTAACAATTGTCATACCGGGAATTGTTCTCATGAGAGCAATATCTTCACAGCACTGATGACTTGCACCGTCTTCACCTACTGAAATACCTGCATGAGTTGCACCGATTTTAACATTAAGACCGGGATAACCGATTGTATTTCTTACCTGTTCAAATGCTCTGCCTGCTGCAAACATTGCAAATGAACTTGCAAAAACTGTGTAGCCTGTAGTTGCAAGACCGCCTGCAACACCAATCATGTTGCACTCTGCAATACCTGTATCGAAGAATCTTTCAGGGAATGCTTTTTTGAACATACCTGTTTTTGTAGCCTCTGCAAGGTCGGCATCAAGAACAATAACTTTTTCGTTAACTGCACCAAGCTCTGCAAGTGCAGCACCATAAGCCTCTCTTGTGGCTTTTTTAATTACGTCTGCCATATTCTTATGCCTCCAATTCTATGAGTTTAGCATTAAGCTCAGCCATTGCCTGTTCGTATTCCTCTGCTGAGGGTGCTTTACCGTGCCATGAGCACTGGTCTTCCATAAAGCTGACTCCCTTGCCTTTTACTGACTTAGCGATAATAGCTGTGGGCTTGCCTTTGAACTCTTTTGCTGCTGAGAATGCCATTTCAATTTCATCAAATGAATGAGCACAGATTTCGATTACGTTCCAACCGAATGCTCTGAATTTTTCAGGAATGGGATATGGTGAGTTAACCTGAGCCACAGTACCGTCAATCTGAAGGTTGTTATTGTCAATAACAGCAACAAGATTGTCAAGCCCCTTTGCACTTGCGTACATTGCTGCTTCCCATACCTGACCTTCTTCGATTTCACCGTCACCGAGAACTGTGTAAACTCTGAAATCTTTACCTGAAAGCTTTCCGCCGAGAGCCATACCTGCTGCAGTTGAAATACCCTGTCCGAGAGAGCCTGTGCTCATATCAACACCGGGTGTTTTGTGCATACTGGGATGTCCCTGAAGGCGTGAGCCCGTTTTTCTGAGGGTTTTAAGCTCTTCTACAGGAAAAAAGCCTTTGTGTGCAAGACATGCATACAAAGCAGGTGCAGTATGACCTTTTGAGAGAACAAATCTGTCACGGTTTTCATCTGCAGGATTTTTCGGATCTACTCTCATTTCATTAAAATAGAGATAAGTCATAATGTCTGCTATTGAAAGTGAGCCACCGGGATGTCCTGACTTTGCATTGAAAACACCTTCAATTATTCCCATTCTGACCTTACATGCTTTGATTTTGAGTTGATTTTTAATTGCTGACTCCAAAATTAGCCACCTCCGTCAGTTTTTAAACTGCCTAAAAACCTGGTGAAATATTCAGGCAATTCACTTGTAATTTTAATTCTTTCACCGCTTGCAGGATGTTTGAAACCAATAACTGCTGCGTGCAGACATTGTCCACCGAGCTGTTTTATAACCTTAGACGGTCCGTAAACATCATCTCCTGCAACGGGATGACCTATATATTTCATATGCACTCTGATCTGATGGGTTCTGCCCGTTTCCAGAATCAGCCTTACATGTGAAAAATCTTTATATTCTTTTATAACCTCATAATGTGTTACTGCATTTTTTGAATTTTTATCCGTAACACACATCTGTAAACGGTTGTTTGGATTTCGCCCTATGGGTGCATTTATTGTACCCTCTTTTTCTTTCAGATGACCGTAAACCACTGCCTGATATTCCCTGTCAAAGGAATGAGCTTTTATCTGTTCTGCCAGGTCAAGATGGGCAAGGTCATTTTTTGCCACGATAAGAAGTCCGCTCGTATTTTTGTCAATTCTGTGGACAATCCCCGGACGTGCAACACCGTTGATACCTGACAGACTGTCACCGCAATGATACATCAGAGCATTGACAAGAGTTCCGTCATAGTTACCTGCTGCAGGGTGAACTACCATACCTTTCGGTTTATTCACAACAAGCAGACAGTTATCTTCATATCTTATATCAAGAGGAATGTTCTCAGGTATTATATCAGGCTTTACTACTTCAACTGTTTTTACAGCCACAACATCGCCCTGAGATACCTTTACGTTTTTTCCTACAGGTTTGCCGTTGACAAGTATTTCCGAATTTTCAATAAGCTTCTGCACATAAGAACGGGTAAGATTTTCGCACTTCTGAGACACAAGTTTGTCTATTCTCTCGCCCTTTTCGTTTTCTTCTACATTGAAAATAAATGCATCAACCATGTTTATGACCTTTCGAATCCTTAACGATGTCAACAATAAGATAAATAATTATCATTGCCGAACCGATACACACAAGGCAATCTGCAAAATTGAAAATCGCAAAATCCATAAACAGAAGTTTGATGTAATCCACCACATATCCGCAGAAAAGCTGACTGCCTCTGAAAATTCTGTCAATGAGATTGCCTGTTCCTCCTGCAAGAACAAGAATTGCACTTGCAATGAGAAGTTTGTTTTTCAGTTTTCCTGAAAGGAGATAAATGAATCCGGCCACAATTATAACAAGAGTTACAATTGACAGAATTTCTGTGTGGCTTTCAAGAATACTGAATGCGGCACCTGTATTTTCTGTATAATTAAACTCGATAATTCCGGGTATAAAATCTGCACTTCCGATAGGCATAAGACGATTTGTAACAACCATTTTTATCAGCTGGTCTGCGGCTACCAGAACCGCTATACATATTATTGACACAAGCTGTATCATCTATTTGCTCTCCTCGGTTCAATTATTATTTTTTTCCAAAAATGTTTTTAAGAAAACTGAAGCCTTCGCTGTCATCGTCTTCGTCATCGTCTGCTTTGCCGAAAATGTCATCAGCATCAAAGCTTTCTTCATCAGGTTCAATTTCAAAAGCTTCTTCTTCAAGGTCTATATCATCGAAGAAACTGAAACCTTCTTCTTCATCTTCCTCAACTTCATCAGTCTGAGAAAGGAAAAGACTTTCGTCTTTTTCAATTTTCACTTCATCTTCATCTGAAAATGCCACATCAAATTTTCTGTGACGTTCAGGTCTTGAAATGGGAATATCATCTTTTGCTGCATCTTCTGAGAAAATATCAACATCCTCTGTTTTAAACTCAAAAACAGGCTCTTCTTCTTCAGCAATCATATCCTCTGCTTCAAGGTCTTCAAGGTCTTCTGCTGTAAATCTGAAGCTGTCTTCTGAGCCGTAATCTGAGAAAATATCCTCATATTCATCAGCCTCTTCTTCTGCTTCTGCTAAATCAAAATCAAAGCCTTCTTCTTCAATTGCATCGAGTTCATCTTCTTCAATATCAAAAGAGAAAACATCTTCAATATCTTCCTTAGCTGTTTCTTCTTCGATGTCAAAGTTGAAGTCAAAATCAAGTCCTGATGTTTCATTAGCATCGCTTGATGCATATTCCTTGATAAGCTCATCTGCATCGAAGAGATCATCCTCACTTGAAACAAATGTGTCAACAATTTTTTCTACTGCTGATTCGTCAGGCTTGTTTGCTTCTTCCTGAACTTTTTCTTCAACAATCTTCTTTACTTTTTCTTCAAGCTCAGCATCAAGACGGTAATCGGGAATCTGCTCAACACTTTTAATCTGACGTTCATAAAGAACAACAAGCTCTGTCTTGAACTGATTTGATGTTTCCTTGAGATTATCAAGAAGCTCTTTTTCTTTTTCGATTTCTTCTTTAAGAGCTGATGATTCTTTTTCAGCTTCTTTTGTAGCATCACTGATAATAACAGCTGCTACTGCTCTTGCATCATCAATAGTTTTTTCTGCTTTTGCTTTGGCTTCAAGAACGAGAACTTCAGCCTCTTTATTTGCCTCTTCCTTTGCAGATTTAGCCTGAGCCATAGCTTTGTCGTAGGCAATACGCATTTTGCCCTCGACTTCATCAACCATAACCTTGATTTTTGCATTTGTAATTGCATCAACATTCTTTGCTCTTGATTCAGCTTCGGCAATAATTTTCTTGGATTCCTTATTTGCCTCATCAATCATTTTATCAATAAATGACTGAGCATTTACAAGTGCCTTGCTTATGTTTCCTTCTTCTTTTCTGTATTCATTAAGTTTTGTTGCAAGAATGTTGAGCTTCTTTACAAGTTCTCCGTTTTCTTTAAAAACCTGTTCATAAGAATCAACAACCTGACCGAGGAAATCATCAACTTCTTCTGATTTATAAGTACCTCTGCCTGCCTGCTGAAACTGATAACCTTTAATTTTATTCGGTGTTAACATAGCCATTTCACTATCCACCCTTTCACATATTCACAATATTCTCAACTCAGTTACTGCCGAAAACTATACCGTCCATGTTATTGCTGTCAAAACCGTCTCCGCCTGTGTAGTCATAGCCTGCGGGTTTTATGATATATGTTCTGAATGCAACTCTCTTGAGTTCAGCATTGTTTGCAATAGTTACGCCGTAAATAAAGTCGATAATTCTCTGAGTAGTAGCGTTGTCAGCGTTTTCGAGGTTGATAACAACCATACGTTTATCGTTGATGTTCTTTGCGATTTCGCCTACATCTTCAAATCTTTCAAGCTTTGCAACAACAACGTGAGGTCTGTTGCCTGAAGGCTTCTGTACAGTATTTCTTGTGTAGTTAGAAGATGCTGAACCGAAATCTACAACCTTATTTTTCTCAGGCTTTCTTGGTTCGTAGTTTTCGATTTCTTCGTATTTTTCCATAGGTTCATATCTTGAACTCTGAGGTGCTGCAACATCTTCGTAGCCTTCATCGGGAAGGTCTTCAAACCCGTCATCACTGCCTAATACAAGGTCTTTCATCTTTTCAAACAAATTCATTTATATGTCCTCCTTAAGAAATTTAATATACTCTTTTACCGAAAAGTGATGAACCTACTCTGACTTCGGTTGCACCCTCTTCAATTGCCTGTACGTAGTCACCTGACATTCCCATTGAGAGAATGTTCATATCTATATTATCTATGTTTTTGCCCTTAATGTCAAGAAACATCTTATACATATTTGAAAAAAATCTTCTCGCATCGTCACCGTTTTCACAAATGGGAGGAATGGCCATAAGACCTTTCACTCTTATATT
>JAFXFI010000074.1 GCA_017520635.1 Clostridia bacterium | reverse complement strand
TCTTTTCCTTGTGATTGGGTGAAATAACGTGAACAATATTATTTGCATAGTTGTTGAAGATATTGAATACGGTCTGACCGCAGGCAATACCGTAACGTAAAAGTGCCATCTGTTCGATTGTCCAGCCCTGAGGAACATAGAAATAAAGAACTGTACAAAGGAATGTGGGAATAAGGCAGATTATGTACCAGGGACGGTATCTGCCCCAACGGCTGTTGAATCTTTGTATGTAAATAGCCGAAATCAGACCGAACGCAACACTGAGAATAGTTGTAAGAGTAGTCTGCACAGCAGTAATGGAAGCAATTTTATCTGAACTTACGCCGGCAGGTCCGAAATAAAGTTCGTGTAAAAAGGCTGTAGCAAGTGTACCCGTAAGAGTTGTTCCGAACATACCGCCGGCTCTTGCAAGCATAATACATATATACTCAAATTTTGATATGTATTTGCCATCATTTCCTGTTAAAGCATTCTTCGGAATTTCCGAAGAAGAAATTTTTTTGTTTTTAAACATCATATCATCTCCTAAAGCTAATATTAATTAATTTTAACACTTTTTTGTCATTAAAGACTATATATTAAAATTACAAATAATGACGATAGTATTTATGCAAACGCTACATTAAAACATAATATCTTATAATTATAAAAATGTCTTTTGCACATTGAAACAAATTAACTTATGCCCGGTGTTTTGAGAATACCTGTTGTACGAAGCACATATTCGTAGCTCCAATTGATTCCTTCTGTTCTCCACGCACCGGGACCGTGCCATTTTTCATTCAGATTTACAAGGTGAAGCGGTCCGAATGAGTTATAACGGTGAGTATAAAGCTTTAAGCCTATCTCGTGTTCACCGTCAGGAATACCTTTGATTTCAAGAGTGTACGGCGGATAAATAATATCGCCCTTAATTTCACCGTCAACACTCACTTCAACAAGTGCTCCCATATAGTCACTTGCATTAACTGTAAGACTACCGTTTTCAGTTTTTTTCTTGATTTTATATGTAACTGCACCTGAGTAGAAAGGAAGTCCCTGATTTAAGAGCGAGCCGAAAGCGAGCTTTTCGGGAAGTGCGGTTATAACAGCATTAGAACCAATTACCCTGACACCGAAATCACCGAGAACAAACACATTTTCAAGACCTGCAGTTTCACCGAAGGGAAGAGTGATTTCAAGTATATTCTCACCCTTTACGATATTGCCGAGCTTCATTTTGCCGATTGAAATATCAACATAGAAACCGTCTTCTCTTTCGGTAATTTTCTTACCATTAAAGATTACATCTGCAACATCAGCATCCTCAAGAGCAAGAACTGCGCCATCATAATCTATTTCACTCTTGAACTTAAATTTAAGCGTTGCCTTGTGGTCCTTTGGACGATTTCCTAAAACCCACGGCTGAACAACACGTCCGCCTCTTTTTATTATGCCAAGACGTTCTCTTATGAGGTTATCAAGACGAAGCACTTCTTCTTTTGGAAAATAGTCCTTATCATCGTCAATTTTCCATTGTGCCATATCAAGAACAAGCACATTTTCTTCAGACAACTCATAATCACACATTTCACAAAGCTTTTTACCTGAGGTTGAAGGGATATGCTGTGCTTTTTCACAATCAGTTTTACCATCAACGAGTTTGAGAAGAATTGAGTCATAACCAAAAATACGATAACGAATAATGGTCTTTCCTTCTCGGTATTCTGCTTTAATCGGTTTAATTTCACCATTTTCTGTGTTGTAAATTTCAGGTGAAAATGTGCCATTCAGAATAATTTGAATATCTTTACCGTTATCTATATGCTTGTTATCAGGTTCTTTTGAAGGGCAGATGAAAAGCCATTTGCAGTCATTGTCTTCACGGAGCTGATATATGTAATTATCCGTAAGTTTTCCGTTAGCATATCTTATTGTGAGTGTTCTGACATCTTCAAGTGCTGTGAGAAGTGATGCACGAGAAAAGTCGATTTTTTCACTCTTTTCAAAAAGTGATTTTGCATAATCAGAAGGTACAGCATCAACAAGTGAAGGTGCATCACCCATAAAAAATGAGTTTACCGCCATTCTCACGGAATTGCTCAAGTCTTTCAAGCGTTGTTTTTCTCAAGGTTTCGCACCCGGGAACGACAATCGCATCGTATTCCATTTCGCCGACCTTTAAGGGCGCATTTCCTTTTTCGCAGAGAGATGGGAGAAGCGACTCTGAAATAAAGTTGAAATCAATACTGCCCTCAAGAAGCCATTTTGTAACATTTTGGAATCTCTCGTCAAGACTTTCTCTGAATATTGCCGATTTATCATTAGGTCCCCAATGAAGCCAGAAGCTTTCAACGGGATGAATAACACCCACTTTTACAACAGGCTTGCCTCGTGTAAGTGCAGTGTTTACTCTTGCGAAATGATCTTCAATAAGATTATATTTTTTGTACCATGGTGACTGATAGTGGATTGAAGCAGGATAATCTCGTTTTGCTTCACCCTTCATCGCATACCACGAAAGATGAGGGACACGGATTGTAACGCCAAGACAAGCCTGCCAGTCGCCCTGATGCTTATATGTTCTGAAATCACAGTCCCAACCTGTTACACCGTAAAGCTCTGAAAGCATACCCTCATAACCGTACTGATGAACAGCAGACTGTGTCTGTTTTGCAGTAGTAAATTCATGCCGATTGCAAAGCATATCAATGCCGGGAAGCTTAAAGCTTCTGTATGAACGCATGGCCTCACCAAGTGCTGCAGTCTGTGAATTAAGTGTAGGCTCTTCCATCATATGTCCCGTAAGGGCAATTCCATTTTCATTACACCATTCACCGATGGTATCAGCAAAGGATGTTGCAAATAATTCAGCAATAAAATCGTGGTATCTGTAACGATGAACGGACGGTGCAGAATCAGGCTTGTCCCAGAAAATTTCAGGAAGGGTGTCAAAAATATCTTCACCATACATTTCTTTGTAAAGCGTAGGTACATTGTCAGTCCAAGGCATTTCTATTGCCATTTTGTCAAAAGAGTTGTTCAGAACTCTCTTTCTGGCAAACTGTGGTTCATCAGTAAAAATTGCAGGAACAGTATTACTGAACTCATCGCCCACCTTTTCTTTATATTTTTCGTGGGTCACTTCAATAAACTTTTCTATAGCCTCGCGGTTAAGTGTATCCGCATAAGCCTGACCGTTGTACCAGCTTGAATCTTTTTGCACTTCAGGCACTACGCACCATTTTGCGCCCTCAGCCTTTTCAGCCTTATCAATTTTTTTATAGGATACAAGAAAGCCCTCACTATCAAGCATAATGTCATAGCAAGCAAGAAGATTTCTCGGACAACCATCATAATTTTCAATAAACGGAGCAAAATAAATGCTTCTGCTTCTGTATTTTTCGTCCTTTGTTACAAGTCCGCCTGCAGCACCCGATGGCCAACGGTCTTCGTCATAAAGCCACGCAAGCATTTCTTCACTTTTTGCTTTAACC
>JAFXFI010000073.1 GCA_017520635.1 Clostridia bacterium | reverse complement strand
TAGAACCCGGTGAAACAATTGTTAAAGCAACACCCTCAGGTGTGCCTGAACTCTCAGGTGCTTATGCTGCTCAGGCTTACGCTGGTGAAACTCCTGTTAAAACAACAATTACTTTCACTTCTCCTACAGTAGGCGTCCAGGTTAACGGTATCTCTTGTAACAACGAAAACGTTGTTCTTTCAGATGTTAACTATGTAAACGGTAAATATACTGTTACAGTTGAAAGCGGTACTGTTGCTAAGAACACAGACGGTACATATAATCCTCTTGTATTCACAGTTGACTACACATGGACCGATGGTAACCAGTATCAGGAAAAATGCGTATCTTACGTTGAACCCATCGTAACAGGCGGTTCTTATGTAGAAGCACAGTCTGAAATTCAGGCTCTTTCAGGTACAGGTTCATACTATCGTGTATGGGCTTCTGCTTCAACACGTCTTCTCGGTAAAGGCGTTTACTATGAACAGCCCGCAAGCATTGAAACAAGCACAACGGATCCTTATCGTCAGTATGGTGTTTATAACGTTGCAACCGGTACAAAAATTGAGAACGTTGCAGCAGGCTATAACACACTTCTCTATGCAGATGATAAAACAGATAAACCTGCAGGTAAGATGAATCAGGCAAATGAACTTTCAGTTCCCGGTGCAACACTTGCACATGTTTATGTTGACTCATCAGTAGCAAGTACTCTTGCAGACCAGAACATCAGACTTGATGCTAATGTAGGTATGCTTTCAGACAGAAACAATGATAACCCCTACACAGCTCTTGCAGATGTTTGGGTTTCAACAGGCTCAAACACAGATTCACTCGTTACAACAAATAACGCAACAGCTCAGGCTGCTATCGGTCTCGGAATTCCTGCAAAAGCAGACTATGGTGTAAAACAGTTTGAACAGAACGCTTCAATGACAACACTCACAGGTGGTGTTGGTCAGTACGGCAACATCTTCACACAGACTCTTACAGGTAATGTTGCAAATCTTGTTGATGGTGCTTCTTACACAGTAACATTAAAATATCATGCATACATGTGGGTTAAGAAGGGTCTTCTTCAGCACTATAACATGACATCATCAGCAACAGTTCCTGTTTCAATGACATTCCACATCGTTGATAAGGGTGCTCTTCGTGAGATGATTGATTACGTTATGAATACAGAGCCCAATGTGCCTACAACACGTGCACAGACAAAGGGTGTTAACCCTCAGTCATGGTACTATTCATCAGGCTTCTCAAACTTCCAGACAAATTACGTAAATGCTCTTAACACTTTGAACAATCCCAAGGCAAATCAGGGTGATATTGATGCTAAAGTTGATGCACTTAATCAGGCATATAAAGGCCTTACTCTTAAAGGTGCTGACTATTCAAAGGTAACTCCCCTCAACACACAGGCAAAGAATCTTTTGAAGAATTCAAAAGCTTACACACCTGAATCAGTTGCTCTTCTTCAGAAGGCAGTTGACGAATACACAACAGGCTACAACATTCTTTATCAGAACGTAGTTGACACAATGGGCAGAAACCTTCAGACAGCTATTGATAATCTCGAATTCAAAGCTGCGGATTATTCAGTAATCAACAATAAAAAAGTTGAGTTTAATGCTCTTACTAAAGCTGACTATGTTCCCGAAACATGGACTGCAGTTGAAAATGCATTCGCAAAGGTTGACTATACACTTACAGGTGAAGATCAGGATCAGATTGATGCATGGGCAACTGAAATCCTTGCAGCAATGAACAATCTTGTTAAAATTGTTGACCTTGCAAGATGGGCAGGTCTTGACGATGCACTTGCAGAAGCTAAGGCTTATACAGACCTTGATGATTATGTAAACGGTGCTGCAGTAACTAAAGCAATCGCAGCAGCAGAAGCTGCAAAAGCTCAGAACGAAGAAAAACTCTGGACTAAAGACAGACAGGATGAAATCGACGATTTAGAGGGCGATCTCAGAACTGCTATCGATAACCTTAAATTAAAGGATGCTGATAAGTCAGCACTTGAAGCTGCTCTTAAGGCAAAGCTTCCCGAAAAGACAGGTTGCTACGATCAGACTATTCTTGCTGACTATCAGGAACTTGTTGTTCAGGGTACAGAGATGCTCAACGATGCTAACCTTACAATTAAGGATCAGGCTGATATTGACGAAATGGCTGAAAACCTTGAAGCTAAGTATGCAGAACTTATGGATAGTCTTGCTCACAATCCCAGTGCTCCCACATATGCTAACATCGTTTCTGCAACATGTACAACAGACGGTGGATATGATGTTATTGTTAAATGTACAAAATGTGGTGAAATCATTACTTCTGAAAAAGTTGTAAATCCCGCAACAGGCCATACAGAAGGCAGAGTAGAAATTTCAAATAAAGTTGAAGCTACATGTACAAGAGCAGGCGGATATGATACAATAACATACTGTGATGTTTGTGGCGAAATTATGGCATTCGGACATGAAACAATTCCTGCACTCGGTCATACAAATGGTGCTGAAGTTGTTGAAAATAACGTTCCTGCAACATGTACAACTGACGGTGGTTATGACACAGTTATTTACTGTACAGTATGTGGTGTTGAAGTATCGCGTGTTAACACAGTACTTCCTGCTTTCGGTCACACACCTGCAGAAGCAGTTGTAGAAAACGAAGTTCCTGCAACACGTGACGAAAACGGTTCATACGATTCAGTAGTTTACTGTTCAGTATGTAACGAACAGCTTTCAAGAGAAACAATTACTATTCCTGCTCTCGGTCACGAAGCAGCAGAAGCAGTTGAAGAAAACAGAAAAGAACCCACATGTACAGATAAAGGTTCTTATGACATGGTAGTTTACTGCTCATGCTGTGAAGAAAAAACTGAGCTCAGCCGTGAATCATTTGAAATCCCCGCACTTGGTCATACACCAGGTGAAGCTTACACAGCTAACGAAGTTGAAAAAACATGTACAACTCCCGGTTCTTACGATACAGTAGTTGATTGTACAGTATGTGGCGCAGAAATTTCACGCGAAACAGTAACTGTTCCTGCAATCGGTCACAGAAATGATACAGCTAAAGAAGAAAACAGAGTTGAAGCAACATGCACAACTCCCGGTTCATACGATATGGTGGTTCGCTGCAGAGTCTGTGGTGAAATTATGAGCACAGAAACATTTGAAATTCCTGTAATTCCTCACAGCTATGATGCAGTTGTAACAGCTCCCACATGTACAGATGAAGGTTACACAACATACACATGTTCAGTTTGCGGAGACTCATACGTAGACGATTATGTTGATGCAACAGGTCACTCATATGGTGATTGGGAAGTAGTAACAGAAGCAACATGTACAGAAAACGGTCTTAAAACAAAGACTTGTGGTTGCGGTGATGTTGTATCAGAAGAAATTCCTGCAACAGGCCATACAGACGGCGAATGGGTTGTAACTAAAGAGGCAGGCGTAGGCGTTGCCGGTGAAGAAACACTCTACTGTGCAGTTTGCGGTGTAGCAATTGACACAAAAGAAATTCCTGCAATCTCAGCATACTTCATCGAAGCAGAAGGCTCAACAACAGTCATCGACGAAGAAACAGGCTTCATCTATGGTCTTGAAGAGGGCATTGCAGACCTTGAAGGATTTGTTGAATATGCAGGCGGTACTGTAGAATACGTTAAGACAGCAGAAGGCTTCGGTACAGGCACAGTAGTTAACTTCGTTGTTAACGGTGAAGTGCTCTACACATATACAATCGTTATTCTTGGTGACGTTACAGGTGACGGTGTTGTTGATACATTCGACTCAACAAAGCTTGCTGAAGTTGTAAACGGTGATATCGAACTTGAAAAAGATTCAGCTGAAGAATTTGCAGCAGATATCGAAAACAATGACAAAGTTGCAGATACTTACGACCTTACAACACTCTATGCAGTTGTAAACGGTGATATCGAACTTTCACAGGTTAAATAATTATAATAAGTTATTAACTTAAACCGACAAGGGAGTGAGGAAACTCACTTCCTTGTTTTTTGCATTTTTTTGCCTTGTTAACAAATTGTTATTTGACATTTTTACTAATAAGTGGTAACATATACTTGATATATTGTGCTATATATCGAAAGGTAGGTAATGAGATGAATATAGCAGATTTTGCAGCAAGTGCTGTAAAAAAGATAGCAATTAACCACGGTAAAAAAGTTAACAGAAAAATGACCGCACCTGAAATCCCTCAGGCAGAACCTGTTGTTCTCAAAAATGCAGAAGGCAATATTTTTAACGTTGGTTTCTCAATGAAAGAAGTTATGCCAGATGATGTGACTGCAAAGAAATATTGGCTTGCAGGCTACAGAACAGGCAATCTTATCAAGGGCGTTCTTGACCCCCTTACTGTCAGAGCAATGTGGATCGGTTGCGGTGATGGCGGTATTATTCTTGTAAGTGCTGACCTTATCGGCCTTACAGGCTATGAAGTTAAACTTGTTCGTGATAAACTTGATTCTTTCTGTAAGGAAGTAAACTGTAAACTTGTCAGCGTAAGCTGTACTCACACTCATGCAAGTATTGATACAGTCGGTTATTGGGGTAAACTTCCTGCAACAGGTAAAAACAAAGAATACATGAATCTGGTTATTGATTCAATTGCTGATGTTTGTGTAAAGGCTTATGAAAACAGAAAAGACGGTAAGCTCTACACAGGTTCAATTCACGTTCCTGAAGCAATCAGTGACGGCAGAATGCCTTATAATAAAATTAATGATAAGCTTTCCCGCCTTCGTTTTGTACCTGCTGACGGTACGGAAGAAACATGGTTCCTCAACTACAGTGCTCATCCCAACACAATGGGCGGTGGCTGTTCAGAAGTAAGTGCCGACTATCCATATTTTCTCAGAGAAGCAATCAACAAAGAGAAAAAGACAAATGTCCTTTTTGCAGTTGGTGCAATCGCATCAGTTAATATTGCTGACCTTGATGAAGACAGACGTGAAAGAACAAGAAAAGGTGGCGAAATTCTCGCAAAAGCAGCCCTTTCAATTGACAATGATGTTGAACTCGACGGTGAAATAACAGTTGTTCATCAGCCTTATTATGCACCTATTGCAAACGGTGTGCTTTCGCTTATGGCAATCATTCATGTATGCAGTGCTCTGAAATATCCTTCAAAGACGAGTGAAACAGGTCTTGCACTTCTTACAGAAATGAACTACATACAGATTGGCTCAAAGAAAATTCTTACAATTCCCGGTGAAGCGTTTACAGAAAATATTTACGGTGGCTATGCAACAGCAGAAGAATCACCTAACGATTTAGGTCCTGAAGTAAATGCTACTCCGCTCTGTGAAATAGTAGGGGATAAGAATATGGAAGTGTTCGGTGTTTCAAACGATATGACAGGTTACATGGTACCTCTCAATGACTTTGTTCTTCATCCCACACAGCCTTATCTTTCAAGCTATCGTGATAAGTATGACCACAATCACTATCACGAAACAAACGGTCTCGGTAAAGATATTCCTCATGTCATGGCAGATGTGCTCAGAGGCATGATGGCAAAAATCAATAAATAAATTATTTTTTCTGAAAGGAAGATTTATTATGGCAACAAACAGATTGGTTGGCGATTATCCCGTAATCGGTATTCGTCCCGTAATCGACGCAAGAAGAGGTCCCCTTAAAGTAAGAGAATCTCTCGAAGAACAGACAATGAACATGGCAAAGGCAGCGAAAGCTCTCTTTGAAGAAAATCTTAAATATTCAAACGGTGAACCCGTTAAAGTTGTTATCGCTGACACAACTATCGGTCGTGTAGGCGAAACAGCAGCTTGTGCAGCAAAGTTCAAGAAAGAGGGCGTTGACATCACTCTTTCAGTTACACCTTGCTGGTGCTACGGTTCAGAAACAATGGATATGGATCCCATGACAATCAAAGGCGTTTGGGGCTTTAACGGTACAGAAAGACCCGGTGCAGTTTATCTTGCATCAGTTCTTGCTGCTCATGCACAGAAAGGTCTTCCTGCATTCGGTATCTACGGTAAAGATGTTCAGCCTTGTGATGCTACAGAAATCCCTGCAGACGTTAAAGAAAAACTCCTCCGTTTTGCACGTGCAGCAGTCGCAGCAGCAACAATGAGAGGTAAATCATATCTTCAGATCGGTTCAATCTGCATGGGTATTGCAGGTTCAAGCATCAGCCCCGAATTCATCGAAGAATATCTCGGTATGCGTGTTGAATCAGTTGACGAGGTTGAAATCATCAGACGAATGTCTGAAAATATCTATGACGAAGCTGAATATCAGAAGGCTCTTGCTTGGACAAAAGAAAAATGTCCGGAAGGCTTCGATAAGAACCCTGAATTTGTTCGTTCTACAGATGAAAAGAAAGAAAGTGATTGGGAATTCGTTGTTAAGATGATGTGCATCATCAAAGACCTTATGAACGGCAACCCCAACCTTCCCGAAGGCAGAGAAGAAGAAATGGTTGGCCACAATGCTATCGCAGCAGGTTTCCAGGGTCAGCGTCAGTGGACAGAC
>JAFXFI010000072.1 GCA_017520635.1 Clostridia bacterium | reverse complement strand
GACAACAAAATGGCAAGGTAGGTTGCATATAAATTAATAATTTATATGTATATTTATTGTCATATCGTAGGGGAGGCGTTCCGCCTCCCGCAAGGTTTGATGAAATTTTATTCGGGACGGGTGACCCGTCCCCTACGATGTTACCATTTGTATCATTTTATAATCGCGTCGCAGACCCGAACTTATTACTTCTTCACTATTACTTATTACTTAAAATTTCGGGAGGGCACAGAGACCCTCCCCTACAACCACAACGTCAAATTATAATTTATAAAGATGAAACGCAAAAAATGCATCAGAAGTTTAAATTTGAAACTTCTGATGCATTTAACTTTAGAGGTCCCCTTTATTCAAACGCCTGATTTTTTGACTTTTCAAAGATTATGTTTTTTTGCAGCCCCTTACTTTTTCATATTCCTCATCTGTAAGTTCTATTACTCTGCCGTGCTTGAAGCCGTAAGGGAATGAAAAGCCTTCTGTCATTCTTTCAAAACTCATATTGCCTTTTTCAGGTGAAACGAAAGGAACATAACCCATTTTTTCCTTTTCACAGCCGAAGAAATCAAGCATCAGACACCATCTTCCGTCTGGCAAAACATAAGTTGTCGGACCTTCGTAACAACCGGGATTGCTTATTTCCTCATCCATGTATTTTTCAAACCTTTCATCATGAATAAACGATCCGTAAAGATTTTCTGATACGGCATGCATATTCATGGAAGGGTTATGGGCATTTTTATAGAAAAGATGGTACGTATTCCCTACCCTTACAATGTGCGAATCGAGAATTTCATTATCCTTTATGAAATAAAGCTCAGGCTCAGAAAACGTTTCAAAATCCTTTGTTTTTGATGCGTAAATTGACATGTGCTTATAGTCCGTTTCTTTTACAGTAGACCCCCAATGAATAAGGTATTCGACCTTTTCTTCATCAAAGAAAACCTCAGGTGCCCACATGCAACCGAAATCATCTCTTCCGAAATGGACTAACCTTTCTTCCGAAAAATTCACAAGATCATCTGTTTTCCACATTCTAAGGCTTTTACTGCCCGTTCTGTTTATATTCGACCAATCAAGCTGAAGGTTATTGTCATAACGGTTTGCCACACACAAGTCAGTTGTGATAACCATAAAACCGCCTGTATGAAGTCTTACAATTTCAATATCACGGCATCCTTTTTCTCCCTTTTCTGCTGTGAGAACAGGGTTTCCGTCATTTACTTTCTCCCAATTCAGACCGTCACGGCTGACAGCAAAATAAACCTGCTCCCCATCGGGAGTTATTTTCTCTTTGAAATGAGCAAACAAATACGGCACAATAATCACCTTGCTTTTTTATAGATTTCTGCTTATGGCCTCAGCTATGTTTTTAACGATTTCAAAATCAATAGGGGCTGTTGTCATTATTACTATTACGTAATCACCGTTATCGGTGTAAACAATACCTGCATCGTTTGTGACTCTGATATTGTTTTTCTCAACCCAACCTGCTTTTGAGCGTGTTGTGAAGTTATCAGAGAAAACTTTTCTGATGGGAGAAATCTCAGGCTTTTCAAAAATCTCACCTAACTTCTCCCCCGTTTCTCCGCTTTCAAAGAAAACATAGCTTGCTACCCACATATGTGCCAACGCACGAGGTGTAAGATAATGAAATTTACGTGTTGTGTCAATGACGAAATCACTGCCTGTTGATGACATAAAATCAACAAAACAACTATCGCCATATTGGTCTCGCAAGGATTCGTAATCCGAATTTGATGACCTGATTAACGTGGCATCAATTCTCACCTTTTCTTTTTTAAGGAGAGAATTATCACTCCTTACAAGGGATGTGACATACGGCCCTTTTATTGCACTCGCAGAATAAATTTTTGCGTCTGCATTGTAACTGAAGCCACTGAGAGAATTCACATTCATCACAACAAAGCCAAGGTCATAACCCTTTGAAGAAATTTTGTCAATTTCTTGTTGCAGAAGCTTTTGCTTTTCGTCTGTAAGTTGAAAACTTCCGAAAGTTTCAATTTCCTCTTTATCAGAAACGGAGTCAAGAACTTCACCTAAAATCAAAGAAACTTCAGCATCAGTTTTCTCACGTACTTCTCCGTTTTTCACATACTGCCATGAGTTTTCTTTTTTCTCAATGGAAGTAAGAGAAAAATCCACCTTTCCGTCAACAGTCATCCACAGTCCTTCTATATTATTTACTGTTCCGTGAACTACTTCTGCCCCATGTGATTTTTCACCATTTTTGTAATAAAGCCATTCACCGTTTACTTTATAAAAACCATTAAGAATTCCGTGATGTTCTGTTGTTATTTCTCCGGATTCTTTTTTATCCGGTTTACCTACAAAAAGTACGGTTGTAAGGGTGACTGCCATAACTGCAATAACTGCAAAAATTATATTTATCTTTTTACTCAAATTTCAACACCCTGAATTACTTATGATTTTTAATGTAGTACTTATAGAATTTCACACCAACTGCAAGGTTGTCGGTTGAAATATTTTCATTTGCTGCGTGCATTGCTGCAAGCTGTTTCGGTGTCTGTTTAACGGGACAGAAACGAAGACAGTTATCTGTAACTCTCTCGTAGAAACGACAGTCTGTTGCACCTGCCATAAAGTAAGGTGTTACGCAAACCTCAGGAAGTGTTTCGTTGATGCACTGTTTGAGATATGCAAATTCTTCACCGTCAGGGTCTGTTACCTTTGATGCACTTCTTCTGTTCATAGGTTCAACAATAAGGTCATATTTTGCAGCGATTTTTTCAAGAACTGCAATTGATGCATCGGCATCCTCATGTGTTGAAGGTCTGATGTTGCAGATAACATAAGCTTCATCGGGAATTACGTTGGGTGTTGTTGAACCTGAGCACATTGTGAATGCACATGTTGTTGAAAGAAATGCTTCACCAAATGATGAAAGTGCAGGAAGAAGAGCAATGAGTGCAGGTTTGAAAAGCCACACATTACCGAGAACAAGTCTCATGGGGAATGTGGCATAAGGTGCAACTGATGAGAACATTCTCTTTACAGGCTCTCCCATCTGTTTCTTGAAGGGTTTCTTTGTTTCAACTTCGTTTACAAATGCTGCAAGACGTGCAAGAGGAGTGTTTTTAGGAGGTGTTGATGAATGACCGCCTGAACCTTTTGCGATGATTTTTATGTTACAGTTACCCTTTTCAACAATACCGATTGCCGCTGTATCACATGAGACACCGGGGAATGCTTTTTCCATGATTGTACCGCCCTCATCCATAACAGATGAAAGACGTACACCTTTTTCAATAAGGTAATCAATGATAAGGTCTGCACCGCCACCGAAGATTTCTTCATTTGCTGAGAAAGCAAGATAAACGTCACATTCGGGAACGAAACCTTCTGCGAGAAGTTCTTCAACTGCCGAGAGTTCTGCAAGAACTGTACATTTACAGTCCATTGCACCTCTGCCGTGAACTGCACCGTCTGCAATTTCACCTGAGAACGGGTCATATTTCCAGTCAGTTTCTTCCGCAGGAACTACATCCTGATGTCCCATAAGAAGAAATGCACGTGATGAATCTTTGCCTGTCCATTTGTAAAGGAGATTACCCTGAATTTCAGTTTTTTCAAGTTTTT
>JAFXFI010000006.1 GCA_017520635.1 Clostridia bacterium | reverse complement strand
TTATCGTAGGGTTGACCCTTGCGGTCAACCGTTAGTTTTCTGTAATGTTGCGGAAGACCGCAAGGGTCTTCCCTACGGTGTTGCCGTTGATATCATCATATAATTGCGTCGCAGACCCAAACTTATTCACTATTACTTCTTACTTATTACTTCAATTATAATTTGCCGGCAAATTATAATTTATCTGTATTTTTATTCAAAAATTTTTGTCTGATAAAAAGTGAGCATTTCGGAGAAAAACAGAGCATTTGGGAGAAATAAAGAGTTTTTTAAAATTTTGCTCAGAAAAGGCACGAATTTACACGGATTTTTTGCAAAAAAGTGTTGACTTTTTAAGGATTTCGCATTATATTATAGTTAATTTATATTAATTTTTTAAAAGGGGGCTGTATAATTGGAAAAAGACATCATCATTGACCTTAAAAACATAGATGTTTCCTACGGCGAAAATAAAATACTTGATAATATCAGTCTCTACATCAGAGATAAAGAATTCATAACATTACTTGGTCCTTCAGGATGCGGTAAAACCACAACTCTCAGAGTTATTGCAGGTTTTACTCAGCCGGATAAAGGTGATGTTATTTTTAATGGCAAAAAAATCAATAAACTGCCTCCATATAAACGTCAGGTTAATACTATTTTCCAGAAGTATGCACTTTTTCCCCATCTTAATGTTTTTGAAAATATAGCATTCGGTTTAAGACTTAAAAAGAAGTCAGACGCAGAAATCAAAGAACGTGTGGCAGAAATGCTTGAACTCGTTAACCTTAAGGGCTTTTCCAAGAGAAATATTGATTCACTTTCAGGCGGTCAGCAGCAGAGAGTTGCAATTGCACGTGCTCTTGCAAACGACCCTAAGGTTCTTCTTCTTGATGAACCTCTTGCAGCACTTGACCTGAAACTGAGAAAAGATATGCAGGTTGAACTTAAAAACATTCAGCAGAAGCTTGGCATTACTTTTATTTTCGTTACTCATGACCAGGAGGAAGCACTTTCAATGTCTGACACGGTTGTTGTTATGGATAACGGTGTCATTCAGCAGATAGGAACTCCTCAGGATATTTATAACGAGCCTAAAAATGCTTTTGTTGCCGACTTCATTGGTGAAAGTAATATTCTTGACGGTGTTATGAAAGAGGATTTCCGTGCAACATTTGCAGGTCACACCTTCCAGTGCCTTGACAAAGGTTTCGGAACAGGTGAAGCGGTTGACGTTGTTATCCGTCCTGAAGATATAGTTGTCACAACTCCCGATAAAGGTATGATTTCAGGTACTGTAACATCAGTTACCTTCAAAGGTGTTCACTATGAAATCATCGTTGACATCCGTGGCTTCAAATGGATGATTCAGTCTATCCATGAACAGAATGTGGGAGATAAAATCGGTCTTGTAATTGAGCCTGATTCAATCCACATTATGAAAAAATCAATTTACTCAGGTAAATTCGGCGATTACAGTTCTTTCAGTGACGAAATTGACCATCTTTCAGATATTGAAGAGGAAGAATAATCAGGGGAGGGATTTTTGTGCAGAAGAAGACTCTTTCCGCAAAGCTCCTTGCTTCTCCTCACATTGTCTGGTCAGTACTGTTTATAATTGCTCCTCTTATTATGGTGGCATATTATTCGTTTACAAACGCTGACGGCAATTTCACTTTAGAGAATATCAAAGCTCTTTCGGATTACAAAGAAGTTTTTCTTAATTCTATATGGTACGGAATTCTGGCAACGATAATCTGTCTTGTTGTGGCATATCCTACGGCATATTTCATTGCACGTTCAAAACTGAGAGTGCAGAGCACAATGATAATGCTTGTTATGCTTCCCATGTGGACCAGCCTTCTTGTCAGAACATATTCAATCATGTCTCTGATTGAAAATACAGGTATCATAAATACATTTCTTGAAAAAATCGGTATAGGACCTTTGCAGATGATTAACACTCCGGGCGCAGTTGTTCTCGGTATGGTTTATGACTTCCTGCCCTTTATGATTCTGCCGATTTATTCAGTTCTTACAAAACTTGATAACAAACTTGTTGAAGCAGCCCATGACTTAGGTGCAAGTAAGGTAACGGTTCTTGCAAAGGTAATTTTACCTCTCAGCCGTTCAGGTATTCTTTCGGGAATTACCATGGTATTTGTGCCCTCAGTAAGTACATTCTATATTTCACAGAAATTGGGTGGCGGAAACTTCGCACTTGTAGGTGAAGTGATTGAAGGTCAGTTTGTAACTTCAAACAACTTCAACCTTGGCGCTGCATTGTCACTTGTTCTTATGGTGCTTATCCTCATCTGTATGGCGATAATGAATCATTTCTCAGGTGATGAAGAAGAAAGCGGAGGAGGACTTATGCCATGAGTACAAAAATGAATTTTTCCTCTAAGCTTTATCTCGGACTGGTTTATTTCTTCTTATATGCACCGATTATTGTGCTTGTTATATTTTCTTTCAATGCATCAAGCAGTACATCGGTCATATCAGGATTTTCTTTCAAATGGTACAGCGAGCTTTTCAATGATGCCGACACTATGAATGCAATCAAAAACACATTGCTCATAGCAATTGTTTCATCAGTTTTTGCAACTGTTCTCGGTACAGCTGCAGCAGTAGGTATTGACAGAATAAAGAGCAAATATGTACGCTCTGCAATTATGAACACTACTAATATTCCCATGATGAACCCTGAAATTGTTACAGGTATTTCACTTCTGCTTCTCTTTGTTTTCGGAGCAAAGTTAATGGGAATGAAAAGCGTTTTAGGTCTGCAGACACTTATTATTGCTCACATAACCTTTGTTTTACCTTATGTTATTTTGTCAGTTCTTCCCAAACTCCGTCAGATGGACCGTCATCTTTCGGAAGCAGCGATGGACCTTGGCTGCACTCCCGTAAAATCATTTTTCAAAGTAGTTCTGCCATCAATTATGCCCGGTATTCTTACAGGCTTTATCATGGCATTCACTCTGTCACTTGACGATTTCGTAATCAGTTATTTCGTCAGCGGACCTGAATGGCAGACACTTCCCATCAGACTTTTCTCAATGACTAAAAAGCGTGTAAAACCTGATATGTATGCGCTTTCAACTCTGATTTTCTTTGCAATTCTCGTTCTTCTTATGCTCATCAACTTCATGCAGGCAAGAGGAGAAAAGAAAAAAGAAAAAGACAGATAATTTTATTTTCCACAGACAGGAGGGGTGATTATGAAAAAATTTGCATCATTGCTTTTGGCTTTAATAGTAATGCTTTCATTTTCTGTAGTTGCGTTTGCAGAAACTTCACCGCTGACTGATGAGGAACTTCAGGCAAAATACAAAGAACTTGCAGGCACTTCAATCAACGTTTATAACTGGGGTGAATATATCTCAGACGGCAGTGAAGGTGCAATGAACGTTAATGAGGAGTTTGAAAAGCTTACAGGTATCAAAGTCAATTACACAACTTACGATACCAACGAAGCAATGTATACAAAGCTCAAATCAGGCGGTGCTGCTTACGATATTGTAATACCCTCTGATTATATGATTCAGAGACTTATTAATGAAGGTTATCTTCAGAAGATAAATTTTGAAAATATTCCCAACTATAAAAATATAATGGATGAATATAAAGACCTTTATTTTGACCCTCAGAACGAATATTCCGTCCCCTATAACGTGGGTATGGTTGGTGTTATTTACAATAAAACCATGGTAAAAGACCCTGAAAAAAGCTGGTCTCTTATGTGGGATAAGGAATATAAGGGGCAGATTTTACAGTTCAACAATCCACGTGACGGCTTTGCAACTGCAATGTTCATGCTTGGAATTGACGTGAACACTCAGGATGAAGCAGAGTGGCAGAAAGCATATCGTATGCTTATTGAGCAGAAGGGCGTTGTGCAGTCCTATGTTTCTGATGAAATTTTCAATAAAATGGAATCAGGCTCAGCAGCCATTTCATCTTACTATGCAGGTGACTATCTTCTGATGAAAGATAATAACCCTGACCTTGAATTTTTCTATCCTGAAGAAGGTACAAATATTTTTGTGGATTCAATATGTATTCCCAAGAGCAGTCAGAATAAAGAGGCTGCAGAGCTTTACATAAACTTTCTTCTCAGCGAAGAGGTTGCCCTTGCAAACGCTGAATATCTATATTACGCAACACCGAATAAGACTGTTATTGAAAACGAAGATTACAGCCTGAGAGATAATGAAATTCTTTATCCCCAAAAGGAAGATATGCCCAAAACCCAGTATTATCACAACCTTGACCAGGAAACACTCGGCCTTATGACAACTCTCTGGTCAGAACTGAAAATTGAGGGTACATCAAACACGGCTGTTTATATCAAATTAGGAACAGTTGCTTTCATCGGACTTGTGGCAATTATTTTCAACACAGTCAAAAAGAAAAAACGCGAAAAATTATATGACGTGTAATTTTTATATCGGCCCCCTTGCCTAAAGGGGGCTGGCATTTTCGTAAGAAAATGACTGGGGGATATACTTATAAAATGCAGGTGACATTATGAAAACCAAACCAAAATCAATTATTCTTCTTTTTCTCACAGCAATTATATGGGGCTTTGCATTCGTGGCACAGAAAGTCGGTGCACAATATGTGGGAGCATTTACCTTTAACGGAATCCGTTTTATTCTCGGTACATTGTCACTTTTTCCCGTTATAATGCTTTTTGAAAAAGAAAGGGTAAACAAAGAAAAGTTCAGAAAAACACTTTTTGCAGGTTTAATTGCAGGTGTTGTATTGTTTACTGCGTCAACACTTCAGCAGTACGGTGTTGAAATCACAAACAGTGCAGGTAAATCAGGCTTTATTACAGGTCTTTACACTGTTTTTGTTCCGATAGTAGCATTTGTTTTTATGAAAAAGAAAACCACGGTTCTCACATGGCTCGGTGCGATTTTTGCAGTTGTTGGTCTTTATCTTCTCTGCATGACAGGGGAAGAAAAGGTAGGTATCGGTGACCTTGTTCTTCTTGGAGGCACCGTGTTCTGGACACTTCACATAATTGTGATAGATAAGTTTGTGTCAGAAATCAGTCCTCTCAGATTTGCTCAGATTCAGTTCGGAGTCTGCGCTGTTTTATCAATAATCTGTGCACTTATTTTGGAAGATATAAGCTTTGCAGGAATAAAAGATGCCTTAATTCCCATACTTTACGGCGGTCTTATGTCTGTCGGCGTTGCCTACACATGTCAGATTCTCGGTCAGAAAGATGCTGACCCCACTTTCTCTGCAATCGTGCTTTCAACGGAGTCTGTTTTTGCTGCAATAGGTGGTGTTCTTCTGCAGAACGAAACAATGACCACATCTGCTTATTTCGGTTGTGTGCTAATTTTTATCGGAATTGTGCTTTCGCAACTTAAATTAAAGAAAAAATCCTCATAAATACTTGCATTTTATAAGGATTTATGTTATCATACTTTAAACGCGATGAAAAAGAGAGTAAGTGTTTTGAAACAGAATTCAGAGAGAATGGGACGAGGCTGAAATCCCGTTTATTCCGTAAAACACCGAAGTTCACTTTGGAGCGGCTGGCTGAAAAATACAGTAGGCTTTGACGTGTTTCCCACGTAAGAGGAGAAAGAGTGTTTGCTCTCAACAGAAAGCAAAAATAAGGGTGGTACCGCGGAAGGTAATTTTACGCTTTCGTCCCTTGATTCCAAGGGATGGAAGCTTTTTTATTTATATTTCGGAAAGGAAGAAAACCATGAAAGACATGCTTGAAAGCATTGCAAGAGACGCCAAAGCAGCTCTTGAACTTGCAACAACAAAGCAGGAACTGGAAAACATCAGAGTTAAATACTTAGGGAAAAAGGGTGAGCTTACTGCAGTTCTCAAACAGATGGGTAAACTGTCACCTGAAGAAAGACCTGTTATGGGTCAGCTTGCCAACGAAGTAAGAAGTGCAATCGAAGCACTTGTTGAAGCAACAGACGAAAAAATTAAAAAAGAAGAACTTATCAAAAAACTTAAAGAGGAAAAGCTTGACGTAACAATGCCCGGTAAAAAATCAGCTCTCGGTCATAAGCATCCTCTCAACATCGTTCTTGACGAAGTTAAGGATATTTTCCTCGGCATGGGATTTGATATTGCAACAGGTCCTGAGATTGAATGGGATTATTACAACTTTGAAGCACTCAATATCCCCAAAGACCATCCTGCACGTGACACTCAGGATACATTCTACATCACAGAAAACATGCTTCTCAGAACACAGACATCTCCCGTTCAGATCCGTGTTATGGAAAAACAGGCTCCTCCCATAAGAGTAATTTCTCCCGGACGAGTTTTCCGTTCAGACGCAGTTGACGCAACACATTCACCTCTCTTCCATCAGATTGAAGGTCTTGTAGTTGACAAAGGCATTACAATGGGTGACCTTAAAGGCACTCTTGAAGCATTCGCAAAAAGACTTTACGGTGAAAACACAAAAATCAGACTCCGTCCTCATCATTTCCCTTTTACAGAACCCTCATGCGAAATTGACGTAACATGCTTCAAGTGCGGAGGTAAAGGCTGTCCTATGTGTAAGGGTGAAGGCTTCATAGAAATCCTTGGTGCAGGTATGGTTCATCCCAAGGTTCTCAAGGCTTGCGGTGTTGACCCTGAGGTTTACAGCGGTTATGCATTCGGTGTAGGTCTGGAGCGACTTGTTATGTTCCGTTTCGATATTGACGATATGAGATTACTTTACGAGAACGATATGCGTTTCCTCGGTCAGTTTTAATGAAAGGAGTGTCAATAAATGAATTTATCTAAAAAATGGTTAAATGACTATGTAGAGCTTGATGTCAGCGACAAACAGTTTGCAGACGATATGACTATTTCAGGTTCAAAGGTTGAAGGCTATGAAAAAGAAGGCGAAGAGCTTGTAAACATCGTTGTAGGTAAAGTTGAAAGCCTTGAAAGACACCCTGATTCTGACCACCTCTGGATTTGCCAGATTAATGTAGGTCGTGAAGAAAATCTTCAGATTGTTACAGGTGCACAGAACCTCACAGCAGGCGACATTGTGCCCGTAGCACTTGATAACTCCGTTGTTTTCGGCGGTCATAAAATCAAAAAAGGCAAACTCCGTGGCGTTGAAAGTAACGGTATGCTCTGTTCTCTCGGTGAACTCGGTCTTACAATTCACGATTTCCCCTATGCGGTAGAAGACGGTATTTTCGTTCTCGGTGATGATTGCGACAAAACTCTCGGTATGGATATCCACCATGCTATCGGTCTTAACGACGTTATCACAGAGTTTGAAATCACATCAAACCGTTCAGACTGTCTCAGTATCATCGGTCTTGCAAGAGAAGCTGCAGCAACATTTGATAAAGAACTTAAAGTTGAAGAGCCTGTTGTTAAAGGCTCAGGTGGTGACGTAAACGAAATCCTTTCAGTTGAAATCAAAGAGCCTGAAAAATGTTACCGTTACTGTGGTGCAGTAGTTAAAAATGTAAGAATCAAACCTTCTCCCCGTTGGATTAGAGAGCGTCTTCGTGCTTGCGGAGTAAGACCTATTAACAACATTGTTGACATTACAAACTTTGTAATGCTCGAATACGGTCAGCCCATGCATGCATTTGACCTGAGATACCTTGACGGCGGTAAGGTTATTGTAAGAAATGCAAAAGAGGGTGAAAAAATCACAACTCTTGACGATATTGAAAGAAATCTTACTCCCGAAATGCTTGTTATTGCTGACGAAAATAAACCTGTTGCAGTAGCAGGTGTTATGGGCGGTGAATACAGCGGTATCATGGACGATACAACAACAATCGTCTTTGAATCAGCATGCTTCAACGGTGTAAGTGTCCGCAGAACATCAAAGGCTCTCGGTCTTCGTACAGAGGCTTGTACAAGATATGAAAAAGAACTTAATCCTGCAAGTTGTGAAACCTGCCTTAAACGTGCACTTCAGCTTGTTGAGCTTCTTGATGCAGGTGACGTGGTTGACGGTATTGTTGACTGCTTCCCCACACCTAAAGAAGCAGTTAAACTTGCATTTGAACCTGAATGGGTAAATAACTTCATCGGTATTGATGTAAGTGCAGAAGAGCAGAAGAAAATGCTTGAAAAAATCGGTTTCACAGTTGAAAACGGTGTAATCACTGCACCTTATTTCAGAAATGATATCGAACACAAGGCTGATATTTCAGAAGAAATCGCAAGGTTCTACGGCTATCA
>JAFXFI010000005.1 GCA_017520635.1 Clostridia bacterium | reverse complement strand
GGTATAGCCATTGATATTATGCGACTTTTCGTAGGGACGGGCGTCCTCGACCGTCCGCGAGATTTATATAAAACTAACGGCTCGTCGAGGACGCCGAGCCCTACAACGGTTAAATTGACCTCAACGATAAATTATAATTTACCACAACAATTCCAAACGCGTCATTCTCGAGCGAAGCGAAGAATCTCGTTTGGAATCGGTTCATGTGTTGCCATTTTGAGATCCTTCGCTTACGCTCAAGGATGACAACAAAATGGCAAGGTAAGTTACATACAAATTATAATTTACCTGTAAAATTATTACATCGTAGGGGACGTGTCTCCCACCCTGAGTATAATCTCATAAAAATTTTGGGAGCCGGAACGGGTTCTCGACGATACAATAATAAACATTCCGATAAGTCGTAATTTTTTTCAGCCGATTTGCCTACATTTACCGAAAAATTTTATAAAAAACTGACAAACTTAATAATTTTTTATAAATTAAGTATTTACTTTTCTTGAAACATGTGGTAATATGATACTGCGAAGTAGTGTGAACATCTGCTTTTAGTAAGTTTTGCCCTTTTGAGGGACTAAAGTATTGTTACAGAACTTTGCAGTATTAAGTCACACGTTTAGCCCGTCTGAACGTTATGACGGGTAAAATTCACGGAGGTGTTTTACAAAATGAAACAGGCAAAAAAAATGTTATGTATGCTTCTTGTAATGCTCCTTGCTTTCTCAACAGTAAGCATTGGTGTTAACGCTGCATACACAAGCTATGCTAATCCTGCAGGCTATGACCTGCATGAAAAAGCAACTTACACAACAGCTCAGAGAGGCTCACAGCTTCTTGACTATGTTGACGCAATGCTCGGCGATGCAGGTCTCGAAGAGATTTTCGAGCTTCCCGGCACATTGATGATCGACTTCTCATCTGTAGACAAGGCTCTTGATTCAGTTGATGATATCAAAGGTGCTAAAGGTCTTGTCGGTGGTGACGTCAAAGACCTTAACTTCAATTCACTCCAGGGCACAAGAAGAGGCACAGGCGGTAAAACTGACCTTAACATCCTCTACGAGCTTCTTGGCTTCCTCAACGATAACAGAGGTATTGTAGGTAAATTCCTCAGACAGGATCTTGACCTCGGTCTCGTTGGTTCATTCGTTGAACTTGATATCAATGTTCACAATCTCCTTGCAGATATGCTCTATGAGATGTGCGTTGATGAAACATACGATGTTGATAATGGTGCTATTGACTATAACACATGGACAGTTGATAAAATCCTCACACACGCTGTCGAAGTACTCCTCGGTGGCGGTGTAGCAGCTGACGGCGATGTTGAAGAAGGTCTCATTCCTTCATTAAAAGGCAAACTCAATATCAACACACAGACTATCTGGCAGATTATTGAACTTGCAGCTAACGGCGCTACAAAAGATCTCCTTATCCCCTTCATCAAGAATGACCTTGGTGCTCTTCTTGACGAAGTAAAAGCAGCTAACCCCAATCCTGCTTGGGATTTCATTGATATTTCAAAGCTTAACATCGACAACTATGTATGGGGCCAGTACGATCCTACAAACGGTATCGTTGCTGAACTCAACCACTTCCTCTATGTAGTTATCAATCAGGTTTGGACAGGTGAAAAATTCTGGGTAGACGGCGGTAATGATAAGCTCGAAGAAAACCTTGCTTCAGCTATCAAGATCGTTTACGAAGAACTCGGCACACTTATTCTTCCTGCATCAGCAGAATTCCTTCCCCAGGAAGAAATTGATGCTATGAACTTCCAGGAACTCGTTTCTTATGTTGCTATTCAGTTCCTCCGTTCAGAAATGCCTTATCTCCTTTGGGATACAGCTACAGCAGGTCTGACTGTTCCTGAAGATAACCTTTCAGCAATTGCTTGTACAGTTGCATATTCAATTCTTGCAGAACTTCCCGTTAACTCATCTGTTTACATGGATGACTATGAATTCGGCAACATTGAATGGAACAAAGATACAGCTCTTAAAATGGTTGCTGATATCGGTGCTTACTACCTCAACGGTGCTCTTCCCATCGAAATCAACTACGGTGAAGGTGTTGAAGCTCTCATAACAAAACTTGTTAACTGGGCACTTTCTGATAGCAACTTCGGTGGTTTCTTTGCTGGCTGCGGTATCTCACCATCTGACTCACCTTGGACAAAGATTGACAAAACTGTATTTGCAGTTCTTCCTCTCCACAGGATCCTTGGTGGCGGTGCAACAGGCTCTTATGACCTTATCATGAACAAGATTCTTGATAACGTTCTCAATCTTAACCTTGAAGGTATTCTCAGCCTTCTTTATAAAGATAGCAACGGTCTTCTCAACAAACCCGCTCCTGTATTCGTTGTTACAATTCTCAACAATGTTCTCAACGTTATCGTTACAAGAAATACTCAGCCCGCTATCTTCAATCCCAATCCTCCCTCAATCGATTCACTTATCCAGAACTCAAATCTTGGTGCATCAGGTGAAAAACTTCTCAACGGTCTTTACAATGCAGGTAGATATGAATACTTCTGGGGTTCACTTCTCCCCATCCTCAATCCTCTTCTTATAGATGAAAGCGGATATGCATGTAACCAGAAACCTGCTGCAGCGGGCTATAATCCCACAACATCACTTGAATCACTTCAGGCTTATGTTGAATCAATTGAAGCAGCAATGGATGAACCCGATGATGTTTACGATACAGATGCAGGCAAATGGAATGAATCTGTTGACTTCACTCTTTGGAGATACGACCAGCTCGAAAATGCTGTTGACGAGGCATGGGGTGTAATCAATGGTTACAACGGTGCAGTTGAATGGGTAGCAGAAGCTAATGAAAGACTTGCTGCTGCTAATGCATCAGGTAATGCTGATGAAATCACAGCAGCACAGGAAAACCTTGCAGAAGCACAGGCTGACCTTGCATCTTACAATGCAGATAAATATAATACTGCAGGTAAAAACCTCAGCTACTACACAGATAAAGTTCTTTCTAACCAGGTAGTTGCTAACCTTGGTGACCTTCAGTACATCGTTTATATCATTGAATACAATGAAGATAAATATTACGATGAAAACGATTATGCTCCCAACGTTTGGGAAAATTATCAGACTGCACTCGACCATGCATATGCACTTCTCGCAATGTCTCCCGAAGCAGGTTCAGGTGCTAACCCTGACCTCAAACAGTCAATGGTTAATGCAGCAAGAAGAAACCTCATGGATGCTATGAGACTTCTTGAAATTGACCTCGCTGACCTTACAGCTCTTATCGAAAAACTTGCAGAAGCTAAAGCAGCAAACACAGAAGGCAAAACAGAAGATTCTGTTGCACGTCTTAATGAACTTATTGCAAAAGCAGAAGAATTTGCAGCAGGTTCATGGATTATCGACTATCAGGATGAAATCAACGAACTCGTTGAAGATCTTCAGGCAGCTATCGACGGTCTTTTAGATTACGTAGCTCCCATCCTTCCCGAACTTGTTGAAAAGATTGAGGGTATCAAAACTGCAATTTCAAACGGTATTGAACTTATCTACAACTTTGCAACTCAGCTTACTTCTGATGCTCTCAAAGAAAACTTTGTAGACTCAGACGAAAACGGTACACTTGAAGTTGTAAAAGCTGATAAATACGGTGCATACGTTGGTACAGGTTCAGAGCTTATCCTCAAAGATAAGGAAGGCACTGAAGTAGCAAGACATACAGTTGTTATCTTCGGTGACGCTAACGGCGACGGTATCGTTGACGTACTTGATACAATCCTTCTCGACCTCCAGCAGGCTGGCGAAGGCAACATCGTTGAGGGCTCAGCTGCATGGCATGCACTTAACGTTGGCGGTAACGATAAAGTTATTGACGTAAAAGACGTTAACACACTTGATGCTTATGCAAACTTCGAAGGCGAACTTGATCAGAGTGCAATTGTTATCAAATAATTCTGTTTAAGTTTTAAAATTCTTAACTTATTCCGGGACAGTGGTTTTCCGCTGTCCCGGATTTTGGATATTTATTATTTTTCTTAATTATTGTTTATTTTATATAATTGACCTAACGGAAATTTGGTGATATAATAACGTATGCAAAATATGTTTACGTATCGCAAGGAGGTGATTTGGTGAATAAAAGTAAAATAATCAATTTAGTTGCAATACTTGTTGCAGTTGCTGTTGTAGCAAGCACAAGTGCAGTTTTTATTTCTCGTTACAGAGACAATGAAGAAGAAAATGTTACCAAGGAAACAGTTACATCATTTCAGATTATCGGAAATGCAGACTCGGAAAATTCTGACATACAGACTCAGTTAGTTACAAACAAAGACGGTGAAACTGAAAAGCAGCCCACTACAGACTCGCAAGGTCAGCTCTCGACATCTAAAAATGAAAAACCGGTTACCAAACCTTCATATATACCCGGTGTCACTTCTCCCCATAAGGAGACAACCACTAAAATTACAGCTCAGACCCCTATAACTGATGACACGGTTTCTCAGCAGGCAGGAGCTTTCGGCTTTGTCTGGGATGCGGCAAGTGGAGTTTTCTACTCCGCCTCTGACCCCTGGCAGCGTCAGTTCGGTTATAATAAATACTATGATATTTTCGGCAGTTATGTTGCACTTTGGTATGATACAGTCAGAGTCAAATTCAATTACGGCGGTTACGATTGGCTTGTCCAGTTCTGGAAAGGTCAGTACGGTTTCCTTCTTCTCGGTGCAGAAGCAGGCGTATATTTTAAAGAGGAAGGTAGCGCAACATCGCAATATTTATGTAATGACGACAGTAAACGTCTGAAAATAGGTTATACATGCTATAACAAGGGTGAGGAACTCTTTGTCAGACCTTATCAGGATACATGGTGGCTGACTGGCTTTGTTCCCGGCAGACTTGATAAATATGCCGACAGAAGTCAGCTTAAAATGAAAATCCGAATTACTCTTAAGGACGCTGAAATGAAAGATGCATTCGTTGAAGCACTTAAATCGTCCGGTTGTGGTTTTGTTGAGGGAAATGCTGTTACTTCAGATACTTTCTATACAAGCGGCAACGATGTTTACCTTATGTGGCAAACTGACCGAAGCAAGACCTCATAAAAAGGTAAAATTTGGATATAAAAATATATAAAAACCTATTGACATTATGCTGCAAATGCAGTATACTAATCATGTTAGTAGGGTGAACAAATACCCATATTCATTAGTGAAAGGAATGTAGTGAAATGAAAAAAGTACTTAGTGTTCTTCTTGCAGTTGTTCTTTGCCTTGCATTCTCAACAATGGCATTCGCAGCTGAAGAAACAGCAGCAGCAAATAGCGAGGATCTCGATGCTCTTGTAAACGAAATCGTTGACGCAGCAGGCGAAGGCGACCTCGAAGGAATTGCAAACGCAGTTCAGATTAACGGTGACAAACTTTACGATGCATTCGGTGATATCGTTGAAGGTGCAGACACAATAGCAGCAAACGAAGCTGTTGACTATGTTGTTACAGCTATCAGCGAACTCACAGGCGCTGACATGGAAAACGTTAGAGTTATCGTGCTCGATGCTATCGAAGAATATGGCCTTGAAAATGTAGAAATCGTTTCTGCAGATGCTATTCCCGGTCTTGTTGATGAAATCTGTGCAAGACTTGAAGAATATGGCATCGATACAGCTCCCATCCTTGATAAACTCGGTTCATCAACAGTTGGTGGCGCTATCATCGGTATCTACACAGGCGATGTTGAAGAACCCACAGAAGAACCCGAAGCTCCTGTAGACGATGAAATTCCTGAAGAAGAACCCGAAATTCCTGTAACAGGTCAGGCTTCTTCAATTGCAGCATTTGCAGTTCTTGCAGTTGCAGCAGCAGGTGCATACGTTTGCACAAGAAAAAAGGCTGAATAATTTAAGTCTTAAATGAAATCAGCGAGTATCGTCATGGTACTCGCTTTTTTTGTTTCATAATGACTGAATGAACCATTGTATATTTGCTAAATTATAAATTAGTGCAGAACGCAGAATTTCGGGTCTGCGACGCAATTATATAACAATTCCAACGACTACACCGTAGAGAAGACCCCTGCGGTCAGCCGTGAGCTTTATTTGAATTCGCGACGCCCGATGGGTGCCCTTACGTTTATAACCATAAACATCTCTACAAATTATTAATTTATTTGTGACCAACCTTGCCATTTTGTTGTCATCCTCGAGCGTAAGCGAAGGATCTCAAAATGGCAAAATGTAAAGCAATTCCAAATGAAATTCTTCGCATTGGCCAAAATGGCACGTTTGAATTGTTGCGATAGATTGCAGTTTTTTAGAGGTTGCCTGTAAGCCGCATGTGAATTATATTAAGGTAATCTGCTGATAAAAAACACCGTCAGAACGCTCCTAATGCATCCTGACGGTGTTATGTTTTTGTTTTATGGATTATCTGTCTTCTTTTTCCTTTGAAGCCAGTTTAACGTATCTTTTGAAGAATGATACTGCTTCTTCAAGTGTATCAACGGGACAGCATTCGTTAGTTGCATGAGTTCTCATGAGAAGCTCGGCACTTACTCTGAAGGGTGAGAAACGAAGCACGTTATCACAAATTTCACCGTAGTGATAAGCGTCTGTACTACCCATTACAAGGTAAGGGACAACAAAGTTTTTCTTAGGATCTGTACGGCTGCATATTTCATCAATTGCACGGTAAGCCTGAGAATCCTTTGTAGCAAACTGAGAAACTTCTTTGCAACCTAAAAGTTCAATTTCGATATCTTTATTTCTAACAACTTTTCTGATGTGGTTTTCTACGTCTTTAACGCTTGTTCCGGGCATCTGACGGAAGTTGACCGTAATTGATGCACTCTGCGGAAGTACGTTTGATGCAGGACTTCCTTTAGCCATTGTAACTGCAGTTGTTGTTCTCGTAAGACATGCTGCAGGAGGAATTTTCTTGCATATTGCAAGGATAATAGGTTTAAGTATCGGAATGTTACATGTAATAAGTCTAGCAGGATAACAGACTCTTTTACCTGCACTTGTGAATAAGTCAATCATAAAGGGCATAAGCTTTGCTTTGAATTGATGGTTTTCAAGGTCTCTTACTACGTTTGCGATTTCACCAAGAGCAGAGTGAACGGGGGGCTGTGAAGAATGGCCACCTTTTGCATGAACGGTAATACGGTAGTCGCTGTAGCCTTTTTCTGCCATACCGATACCTGCGATTGTCTGGTCAATAATACCGGGAACTTTTACTGTAAGGAAAGCACCGCCTTCATCAAGTACACTGTCAAGGTGAACACCGCGTGCTTTAAGTGTTTTTACAATGTCAACTGCACCTGAAAGTCCGTTGTCGTTAACTTCTTCATCATGTGCAAAGCAGAGATAAATGTCCCTGTCAGGCTGATATCCTTCTTCAAGAAGAGTTTCGATTGCTTCCATAACGCAGATAAGGTGGTTTTTCATATCAAGAGCACCTCTGCCCCAGATAAATTCACCGTCGTTATGTCCGCTGAATGCGGGATATTTCCAGTCATCCTCAGTTCCGGGTGTTACGGGAACAACGTCCTGATGTGAAAGAAGAGCAATGGGCTTTAAGTTGCTGTTTTTTCCTTCCCAACGGAAAATAAGACTGGCATCTGTTATGATTTCTCTTGAAAGGTTTTTGTGAATAAGCGGATATGCCTCTTCGAGAAAGTCTCTGAATTTTCTGAATTCATCCCATTCCGTTTCAGCAGGATTGGTTCTTGCTATTGTCTGAAATGTGAGAGCTTTGCTCAGGTTTTTCGCGGCTCTCTCTGCATCGGCTTTTTCAGGCTCAAGAGGAGGTCTTTCAAGTTCGCTTTTTTTTGGCTTGAAGAAATATGCTTTAATTGCCGTTATTGCAATTGCAAGCAGTATTACACCTAAAATAATTTTCCATACCATAAATATACATCTCCATTTCTTAATACTGACAAAATTTTACCATATAAATGCATAAAAATCAAACCCCAAAAGGGCAATAATATATAATATTTAAAGAAAAAATAAAATTTACATTAAATTTGATAAAAGTTATTTGATTAAATAGTAAAAATGTAGTATAATGGTTGTAATTAAACTTGTAGGGGAGCGGTGAAAATGATCACATTGGAAAATCACCTTGGCAAAATAGATATTTGTGAAAACTACTTCCGTAAATTGATTGGTAATGCAGCAACCTCATGCTTTGGCGTTGCAGGTATGTCCGATGGTAACGTTAAGCAGGGAATCCGTTCAAAGGTTTTCAGCAAACGTTCATATATTGACAAAGGTGTTGTTGTTAATAAAGACAGCAACGGTATCTCAATTGATCTTCACATTGTTGTGACTTACGGTCTTAATATCAGAGCTGTTGTTAAAAGCATAGATGAAAAGGTCCGCTATAGCGTAGAGGAAGCAACAGGTATTAAGGTTAATAAAGTTAACGTTTTCGTTGACGGACTTAAAGGTGAATAAGAGGAGTTTGTGTGATGATTACAGGAAAATTAATTGTTGATGCAATTGCTTCTGCATCTAACAACATAAACAATCTCAGAACAGAAGTTGACGCACTTAATGTTTTCCCTGTTCCTGACGGTGATACAGGTACAAACATGTCAATGACAATCGGTGCTGCTGCAAGAGAATTGAAGCATCTTCCCGAAGATGTAACTGTTACAGAGGTTTTTGATAAAACCGCATCTGCACTTCTCAGAGGTGCAAGAGGTAACTCAGGAGTTATTCTTTCTCTTATTTTCAGAGGTATCGCAAAGGGTGCTAAAGGTGCCGAAACACTTACAAGCGAAGCTATTGTTAATGCTCTGAAAAGCGGTAAAGAATCAGCATATAACGCAGTTATGAAGCCCACAGAAGGTACAATTCTCACCGTTATCCGCGAAACCTCAGATAAAATTTCAGCAGATTTCAAAAAGGACAGTTCAGTTTCTCCCGAGGAACTCTGGACACGTGTATGCAAATATGCTGACGAGTCACTTGCGAAAACTCCCGAAATTCTTCCTGTTCTTAAAACTGCAGGCGTTGTTGACGCAGGCGGTAAAGGTCTTCTTGTTATTTTTGAGGGTATGAAGAGCGTTTTCTGTGACGGAAAAGTTATTGAACTTGCAGGCGACAGTGCAAAACCTGTGGAGGTACAGGTGAGAGCAACAAGCGATGAAAATGTTGACATTAAATTCTGCTATTGCACAGAATTTATCGTAGACAAGATGAAAGACCTTAAAGAAGGTTCAGCTATAAAGATGCGTGCATACCTTGAATCAATCGGTGACTGTGTTGTAGTAGTTGAAGATGAAGAAATTGTTAAGGTTCACGTTCATACAAACGAACCCGGCAATGCTATTCAGGCAGGTCTTAAACTCGGTTCACTTATGAATATCAAGATTGAAAACATGAAGCTCCAGCATGCAAATGCAGAATGGGGTGCAGGTGATGATGTTGAAGATGAGGGCGATGTTCCTCTGGCTGAGCCTGAAAAGAAGTACGGCTTTGTTGCCGTTGCTGCAGGTGAAGGAGTAACTGAGCTTTTTAAGGAAATCGGCGTTGACAATGTTGTAAGCGGCGGTCAGACAATGAATCCCAGCACTGCAGACCTTCTCAAAGCTGTAAACAGTACAGCCGCAGAACATGTTTTCATTCTTCCTAATAATAAGAATATTATTATGGCAGCTGAACAGGTAGCACCTCTTACATCAAAAAAAGTACATGTTCTTCCCACAAGAACAATTCCTCAGGGTATTACTGCAATGCTTAACTTTGATGAATCACTCCGTTCAAAGGAAAACATGGATAACATGATGGTCGCTGCAAACCATGTTCAGACAGGACAGGTAACTTTTGCTGCACGTGACAGTGTTGTTGAAGGCAAGAGCGTAAAGCAGGGCGAAATCCTTGGCCTTGAAAACGGAAAAATTACTGAAATTGAACATTCAGTTGTTAAAGCAGGATATAAAATTACAAAGAGTCTTATAAAGAAGATTGATGCTTCAATGGTAACAATTATCTACGGTGAAGATTCTTCTGAAGAAGAAGCTAATGAGCTTGAAGCAATGATTTCAGCAAAATTCGCAGGTAAGGTTGATGTGTCAGTTCTTTGTGGCGGTCAGCCTGTATATAGCTTTGTGATTTCAGTTGAGTAAGGAACAGTAATTATGGAAATCAGCACTGATATCAGATATTTAAAAGGTGTTGGAGAAAAACGAGCCGAGCTTTTTTCAAAGCTCGGCATTAACTCTGTGGGGGACATTCTTGTTTATTATCCCAGAATGTACGAGGACTGGAGTAAAATAAAGAAAATTTCTGAAACTGTTATCGGTGAAACAGCATGTGTGAAAGGTTTTATAACTCACACTCCTTACGGTGCGAATATCAGAAAAGGCTTGACAATTTATAAGTCAGGAATTTCTGACGGCGAAGAAGTTATGGAGCTTACGATTTTTAATAATAAATATGCTGCAGAAGCTTTGAAAGAGGGAGAGGAATATGTTTTCTTCGGGAAAGTAGGAGGCAGTTTCTTTAAAAGAGAAATGACTAATCCTGCTTTTGCTTCATCTGAGGGTAGTGACAGAATAAGGCCGATTTATTCTTCAACTCAGGCTCTCTCAACAAAAATAATTGAAAAAACTGTCAGAACAGCAATTGATGTAATTAAAAATGATTTAAAAGAAACATTGCCTGACAGTATCAGAATGAAATATAAACTGGCTTCTTTGATTTTTGCAATAGAAAATGTGCATTTTCCCCAGTCTGAAAAAAATCTTGAGGTGGCCAGGAGAAGACTTATTTTTGAAGAGCTTTTTATTTTACAGTTGGGACTTCTCCTTCTTCGTTCACGTTCAAGGAAACAGACGGGGAACATTATAAAAGAAGATAAAACAGAAGAGTTTTGCTCACTTCTTCCCTTTACAATGACAGGTGCTCAGTCAAGAGCAGTCAGGGAAGCGGTAGAAGACATGAAAAAAGATGTACCTATGAACAGACTTGTTCAGGGTGACGTCGGTTCAGGTAAAACTGCAGTTGCAGCAGCGCTTATTTATAACGCTGCGAAGAACGGTTTTCAGAGCGCATTGATGGCACCAACGGAAATTTTAGCAACTCAGCATTATCAGACACTTTCAAAGTTTTTCAGGGATACCGATATAGAAGTGGCACTTCTTACAGGGTCTCTTCGAAAAAAACAGAAGGATGAAATAAAAGAAAAACTTAAAAACGGCGAAATTCATTTGCTTGTCGGAACTCATGCCATTATTCAGGAGGATGTTGAGTTTTACAATTTAGGCTTTGCCGTAACTGATGAACAGCACCGTTTCGGTGTGGCACAAAGGGGAAATCTTTCTAAAAAAGGAAAAGAACCTCATCTGCTTGTTATGTCCGCAACACCGATTCCCCGAACTCTTGCATTGATGATTTACGGTGACCTTGATGTTTCAATTCTCGATGAATTACCTCCCGGAAGACAAAAAATTGATACGTTTTTTGTTGATTACGGAAAGCACGAAAGAGCAATGAATTACGTCAAAAAACATCTTGACAGAGGTTTGCAAGGGTATATTGTCTGCCCTCTTGTTGAGTCGGAGGAAAGTGAACTGACTTCTGCAACGGAGTTTTACGAAAATCTGAAAAATAATGAATTTACAGATTATACGGTGGGGCTTCTTCACGGTAAAATGAAACCGAAAGAAAAAGACGAGGTCATGAAAGATTTTGCAGAGGGTAAAACGCAACTGCTCATTGCAACAACTGTAATTGAAGTAGGTGTTGATGTTCCTAATGCAGTTATTATGGTTATAGAAAATGCGGAAATGTTT
>JAFXFI010000071.1 GCA_017520635.1 Clostridia bacterium | reverse complement strand
GGGAGCTTTTGCTTCGTCGATTACTTCTGTATGTCCGAGAGCATCTACTACTTCCTGTTTAACAAGAACTTCACCGCAAACATCACAGTGTTTACCTTCTGTAAGTCCTGTTTCTGTACATGTGGGAGCTTTTGCTTCGTCGATTACTTCTGTATGTCCGAGAGCATCTACTACTTCCTGTTTAACAAGTACTTCGTTACATACTGAGCAATGTTTACCTTCTGTAAGACCTGTGTTTACACAATCAGGTGCTACTGCTTCGTCAATTACTTCTGTATGTCCGAGTTCATCTACATAATCTGCTACGTATGTATCACCACATGCTGAACATGTGTATGTTGTAAAGCCTTTATCTGTACATGTAGGATCTGTTACAACGCCTTCGTGCTTATGCCCGAGTGCATCTACAACTTCCTGTTCAACAAGAACTTTATTACATACTGAGCAGTGTTTACCTTCTGTGAGACCTGTGTCAACACATGTAGGTGCTACTGCTTCGTCAATTACTTCTGCATGACCGAGTGCATCTATAACTTCCTGTTCAGTAATAACTTCGTTACATACTGAACAATGTGAACCTTCTGTGAGACCTGTTGTTTCGCATGTAGGCTCTACTGCTTCATCAACAACGATTGTATGACCAAGTGCATTTACTATTTCCTGTTTTACGAGAATTTCTCCACAATATGAACAGTGTGAGCCTTCTGTAAGACCTGTCTCTGTACATGTGGGTGCTTTTGCTTCGTCAATAACAATTGTATGACCAAGTGCGTCAACCGGATTTGCTACATACGTGTCACCACATACTGAACATTCGTATTTGGTATAACCTTTTTCTGTGCATGTAGGTGCTGCTACTGATGGTTCGTATTCATGACCATATGCATCAACGTCTCTTGTGTCGATAACCTCACCACAGATTGTACATTTGAGTTCATCAAGACCTTCGTTTACACAATCGGGTGCAGTTTTATTTGACCATTCACCATCATCATGACCAACAGTAACAGTTGCTTTTGCTGCAGAAAGATCGATAGTCTGACCGTATGCAACATAAGTGCCTGCTGTACCAAATGTTTCTGTAAGTGAACGGGACACGAAAGTAAGACCGCCTGTGCAGTCTGCATCCTTGATCCAATCTTCATTCATATAAATGGAACCTGTCGCACCAAAATCTGCATCCTCACGGACCTTGAGTGAGAACTTTGCAATCTTACCGTCAACAACTACAGGTCCACCCTTACTTGAGTCACCTGAGAAACCGATATAAGCAATCTTAACTGAATCAGTAAGAGACTGCCAATAGTCAGGATTTGAGTTTCTCTTATACAGTGCTGAGGATGATGATGCGTTACCGAGAGGTTTATAGTTTTCCAATTCACCTGCTTTATCAAAATAGTCAGGTGTGGTTGCTTTTTTACCTTCAGGTATAACCACCTCAAAAAGTGCTGCATCGTAAAGTACCGCTGCCTGAGCTGCATATACAGAATAATCTGTAGTCAGGCTGAGGTAAACATCGATTACATCACCGGGATGTACCACATCAGCACTTGTGTCAATGCTGTACTGTGCTACATAACTCGCTTCATCAGTTTCATCTGCTGCTGAAACACCGATTGCGAACATATTCACAACCATGAGCAGAGACAAAAGAATACTGAGAAGTTTCTTTGTCTTAGACATAACATTTGCCTCCTTTAAAGATATAATGCTAAGTATAAATAACCATATATTAGAACGTAAAAGGCAAAACTCCCCCTACTATTCTTCATGATAATAATATCACAAGTAGGGGGAGAGTGTCAACATATATAAAGGAAATAAAATTTCAGGAATTGAAAAAAATTAAAATGTGCACAAAAATACACTTTCCTTTTCAGCAAATATTACAAAAACTGTCAGGTTTTAAGCCATACTGTCTTATTTACAATATGTGTATAGCTCTGGACGAGCTTAACAACTTTTACAGATACATTCATATCTGCATAATCCTCTGCCATAACATAAGGCTCATTGTTTTCTCTCATTGAAACTGAAAGCTCAATGGCACGTTCAACATCCTGAGTCCTGATACCGCCTATTACAACGCTGCCTTTATCAAGAACCTCCGGTCTTTCAGTTGACGTTCTGAGGAGAACACCTGAGAAACCGAGCATTGCAGACTCTTCCGAAAGAGTACCGCTGTCTGAAAGAACACAGTAGCTTGTTTTCTGAAGCTTATTGTAATCCATAAAACCGAAAGGTTTGAGATTCTGAACAAGCGGATGAAATCTGAAGTTTCTTTTTTCAATAAATTTCATTGAACGGGGATGAGTTGAATAAATAACAGGCATCTGATATTTTTCTGCTATATTATTGATAGCAGTCATGAGAGCCATAAAGTTTTCTTCATTGTCGATGTTTTCTTCTCTGTGTGCAGAAACAAGGAAGAATCTTCCTTCTTCAAGACCGAGACGTGAAAGAACATCACTTGCATCAATTTTATCTTTATAACTTTCGAGAACTTCTCTCATGGGTGAGCCTGTTACGAAAACAGTTTTGCCGTCTATACCTTCTGAAATAAGATATCTTCTGCTGTGCTCAGTATAAGGAAGATTGATATCTGAAATGTGGTCAACAATTTTTCTGTTAATCATTTCACTCACGTTCCAGTCCCAGCAACGGTTACCTGCTTCCATGTGGAAAATCGGTATTTTAAGACGTTTTGCACTTATGGCAGAAAGTGCTGAGTTTGTGTCACCAAGAAGAAGAACCGCATCGGGTTTTTCCTTAGCCATAACCTGATAAGACTTTGCAATAATATTGCCCATTGTCTCACCGAGGTCTGCACCTACACTGTCAAGATAGTAATCCGGTGCACGAAGCTCAAGGTCTTCAAAAAAAACCTGATTGAGAGTATAATCGTAATTCTGACCCGTGTGAACAATAATATGGTCAAAATATTTATCTGCGCATTTCATAACAGCTGAAAGTCGGATAATTTCGGGACGTGTGCCGATAATTGTCATTAATTTAAGCTTACTCATTTATTTCACCTCATACTTTAAGGAAAACTGTATCCGGTTTTGTGGGATCAAAAGGCTCATTGCACCACATAAGAGTAACAAGGTCTGTGTCACCTAAATTTTCAATATTGTGAGTATACCCTGTAGGAATATCCACAACTTCAATTTTGTCACCGCTTACATAATATTCAATAACCTTGTCTTCTCCGTATTTTCTGAAACGAATAACACCTTTACCTGAAACAACTACAAATTTTTCGTTCTTTGTATTGTGCCAATGGTTACCTTTTGTAATACCGGGTTTTGAAATGTTAACTGACATCTGTCCTCTGTCAATTGTTCTGATAATTTCTGTGAATGAACCTCTGTCATCAATATTCATTTTAAGAGGATAAGAGAACTGGTCTTCGGGGAGATAACTGAGATAAGTTGCATAAAGGTCTTTTACAAATTCATCTGACATATCTGCGACCTTTCTTTCATCACGTGACGCCTTGAAAGAATAAATAAGGTCAACAATTTCGCCGAGGGTTCTCTGATGAACAGGAAGAATTTCGCAGAATTTTTCTTTTTTATTTGCTTTACCTTCAATCGCATTTCTGATTTCGTTAACAACATCATCAATATAAACAAGTCTCATCATATGATTTCTGTCGTTGACAGTAATAGGAATATCTCTTGCAATGTTGTTGCAGAAGGTTGCAACTGCACTGTTATAATTGGGACGGCACCATTTACCGAAAACATTGGGCATCCTGTAAACAAAAACATCTGCTCCTGTTTCTTCGCCATAAGCAAAAATGAAATCTTCAGCTTCTTTTTTTGATTTACCGTAAGCATTTGAAAGCTCAGCCTGAATTGAAGAAGTTATAAGCACAGGACAAGTATTTTTATTTTTCTTCAATGTATCAAGCAGTTCTCCGGTGAAGCCTGTATTTTCTTTTGCAAACTCATCTTCTGTTTCAGGTCTGTTCACACCTGCAAGATGAACAACAAAATCACATTCCTGACAATATTTTTCAAGAAGTGATTTTTCTGTATTCACATCAAATCTGAAAAGCTCATAATTTTCATTTGTTTCAAAATTTGCACAAAGGTTTTTTCCCACAAAGCCTTCTGCACCTGTTACAAGAATTTTCATAAAACTTGTCCCCTTATTTTATTTTCTTTTTGATAATACCTTTTATAAGTGACAGGATTTCGTTTCTCTTTCTGCCGATTATAAAAACAACACCAATTGCAAAAACTGCAAGTTTAAATGCTATATTTATAAAGAAAGTTAATGAAAAAAGTTCGATTTCGTTTTCAAGTCCCACGTAGAGAACATTAACGGGAACAAGACCTGCAACGCTGAAAGCTGCAACAAGCAAAATCTTGCCGAACATTTCTTTTATATTATATTTGATAATATCATTTCTTCTGCAGATTATAACCGAAACAAGTGCTGCCGTTGACCTTGACACAAGAAAACAGATTGCGGCCGCAAGCATTGTGTATTTTCCCATTTCGGTAAGAATATAACTCATTGTAAAATTCACAATAATAGCAGAGCCTGAACAGAAGAACATTTTCTTGCTCTGTTTTATATCGTACATGATGCCGAAAGTATGAGTGAAATAAACAAACTTTACTGCATGTGCAACAGCAATTACAGGAACGTATTTCCATGCATCATAATAATCTTCGCTGAGAAGCATTACAACTTCCTGAGAGAAAAGTGCAACACCGAGACAGACAATTGCAGAAATTCTGAAAGCAACTGATGCCAAATCAACAATTTCTTTTTTACCTTCTTCGCCAAGTTTCATTTTGTCGTTGAACCATGGTCTGAAAGCAAGATGAATTGAGGACTGAACAATTTCAATAACAGAACTGAACTGCATTGAAACACTGTAAATACCGTTTTCAAAAGCCTTACCTGCAGCATTGAGGAAATGCTTTGATATGTAGGATGCCATGTTGTTGGCAATGTTATGAGGAAGCAAAGGAGCTGAATATTTAAGTGCTGTTGACAGCATCTCTTTATCTACACGGAAAGACATCATATCATGTCTTAACATATCTATAATTCCGTAAACTGCGAAAGCAAAATTTGACAGGAATAATGACAGCATCATTCCGTTAAGTCCGCCTAATTCAAATCCGAAGAGATAAACCCCTCTTCCGAAAATAAGAAGTATTACATTAAGTCCTACATGGAAAAAGAAAAAGAGAAGTGAGTTTTTTGCAAACTTTCCGCCCTGCTGTTTAGCCTGGAGTATTGACTGATACATCTGATAAAGAGCATTAAAAACAAGAGTCAGAAGTGTGCATATAACAGGAGGATAAATTTCAATTCCTTTAAACAGAAGCTGACTGATGGGATTTCTGAAAATTATCATCAGTGCTACAACTGCCGAACCGAACACAAGCATAAAAGTCATGATTGTTCCGAAAAATTTTTTGCACTTTTCTTTATCAAACTTATATTCAGCGTAAAATCTTATAAGGGCATAGGGCAGAGACAAATTAACAAGCAGAACTGCAATGTTTGTAAAAGATGTAAGAAGATTTACTCTGCCGTAATCTTCTGTAGACAAAAAGTTCGGATTTGTGTAAATAAACAAAAGCAGAAAAGTTGAAGCCTTTGTGACCATATTTGCAACTGTATACAAAAATGAATTTTTTGCAACCTTATTTGCTCCTGCCATTAACACTCACCTCCGTTTTTATTTTGTAAGCTCTCTGTAAATTGAAATAAGCTTTTCTGTGTTTACTTTTATATCGTGTCTTTCTTCTGCAATCTTTCTTCCGTTTTTTGAAAGAGAAAGACAAAGTTCGTCATCTTCAAAAATTCTGCTGATTTTTTCAGCACATTCATTAATGTTATCCACTTCAAAAAGAAGTCCCGAAACGTTGTCTTCTGCATAAGAAGAAGTTCCTCCCACATCACTTGCAACTGAGGGCACACCCATTATCTGAGCTTCTGCAAGAGAGTTGGGTGAATTTTCAATTATCGAATACTGATAGAATGCACGGCTTGACATCATGTGCTCGGCAATTTCCTGAGGATTGAGAGAGGGTAAGAATTTTATGTTTTCTCTCACGCCGTATTCATCTAAAAGCTTATTGATATATTTTGGATAGCTTGCAATTGAAGATGCCGGTTCATCTACTCTGAGACCACCCGGAACCTCAAGCAAAACATCAGGATATTTTTCTTTAAGCTTTGCAATAACCTTTACCGCATAGTGAAGACCTTTGTAAGGTATCTCACTTCTGATGCCGAAAAGCTTATGCTTCTCTGCTTTTTCTATGTCCCAACTATAAGAATAAAAATCACTTCTGAGAATTCTGTTACATGAAAAATATTTTATGCCGGGGTTTATTTTTTTTGCCTCAGCTTTATCAAAATGAGTTCTGCCGATACAGTATTTTACTTTTTTAATAATTTTGTCTGTTTTCATCGCACGAAGGTGCATAAGAATTTTTCTTTCAATAAGACCTTTGAGTCGTTTATTATCGTTCATTGATCTGCCGAAAACAAGTTCTTTCAACGGCATACCTTTAACATAAACATCTGCACAAGCACCTGCAAGTCCCTGCAAAGTAACACAAACAGGACAATTCACTTTACAATTAAGAAGCGACTCACCAAAAGAAAATTCTGTTCCCTGAACATCAATAACGTCAGGCTGTTCTTCTGAAATAATTTTCGAAAGCCTTTCTTCAAGAACTTTGTCTCTTCCCGTTGCAACCTGATTTGCACGGACAAAGTAAACAACCTTCTTTCCGTCAACAACTTTCTTTTCCTCTTTTATATCACGATTGATGCTGACTATAATAAATTTTTCAACATCATCAAATTCTTCTAAATTTTTTGCTGTAGCGGTTATCCATCCGCCTGATGTTTTTATATCCTTTTCGCTTTGTGATAAGCTCAGCACCTGAGTCATCATTGTCAGCCACATTATCTTCATCCAAATCATTCTCCCCGTAGAAATAAATCATTGCAACACCTAAACAGAAGTTAACCGTAGGCTCTGTGTTAAGAAGTGTGTGTGATGCCATACCTGTTACAAACAATACAAGAAGCGGAAGAAAACCGAGAAGTCGGATTTTACCTCTTCCGAAAGAAACAATCGCTTTTCTGATTTCAACAAATACAGTGCTGTACATCCAGATAACAATTCCCATGCCGAAAAGACCGAACAAAGCGATAATTTCAATAAACATATTGTGTGCCTGTACACCGCCGTATTTATCAATAGGACCGCCGAAAAAGAACAGACGCATGTCACTTTCCAGAATTTCAAAATAGTGTGCCCACAAATCGAAACGTCCGTTAGAAATATCATTACCCCTCGGGTTCATAAACCTTTCTATTGTAAGCATAATGTTTTCGTGAAGCTGCGTACCCTCCGTGAAGAGAATAAGACCACCGAGAACTACAACACAAGCAATACCCATAAGAGTAATAGGAAGTCTTGCCCTTTTCTGTGAATACCCCAAGGTCATGACTGATGCTAAAGTAATTATCATACCAACAAGAGCTGTTCTTGACTGAGTTGCAAAACAGTAATAAAGAAGAGGAAGAGCTGCAGCAGCAAGAACTGTCCATTCCTTAAAATTTCTGACCTTTGTCATTCCCATGGTTACAAACACAAGACAGAAGGCAAGCGAAATACCAAGCTGGTTAACACCTGCACCCTCAGCAAGAGACATTCGTGTTGCGTCAAGTGAATATGCAGGGTTTACAAGAATTGATGTGAAAACAGCTATAAGAACACCTGCAACGTAATAAACCTGAATATTCATAAATTTCTTTGCCGCGGTTTTTCTATCGGTAAGATCCCTGAAAACATCAACCATATAAAGCATGAAAAACATGAGTTTGATAGCAATAAAACTCATTCTCATAGCCTGATTACCGTTGAGTATGTATTGCAGAGAATAGAGAATAAACACTATACCCGCTGTAACAACCGTCATCGGCATCCGCCGTTTGTCTTTTTCACTTTTATATTCATTTTCAAAAACATAGGAACGGAAGAAATAGACAAACGTAATAATATTGATAACCGAGACACCGAAAATTGTTGAGAATCTGAGAACACTCAGCAGCGATACGAAAACATAGATATAATCGTCCTTATCGAGGAAGAACAGCGTGCCCAGCATTATAAATGTACCTACATAAAGAAAAAGAGATGAACTTACTTCCGACAACTGGAAAAAGACATTTGCCACAAAAACTGCAGCAAATATCCATAAGTTCAACCCTTCAAAATAACGGACGGATGTTTTATTTTCAGTTTTTTCTTTTTTCAGAACTCTGTTCATAACATCCTCCGCTTAAAATTAAAATTATATTTTTTTATTTTATATTTTCTTTATACCATTCAACTGCATCTGCAAAGCCTCTTTCAAATGACCAGTCGGGGTCATAGCCGAGAAGCTCTTTTGCTTTTGAAATGTCAGCCTTTGAGTGCTTGATGTCACCTGCTCTGTCGGGTCCGTAAACAGGTTCAATGTCTTTGCCCAGAAGTCTGCAGAGTTCATTGTAAAGGTCAATAAGATAAATCTGATCTCCGTAAGCAATGTTATAAGCCTGACCTGTTGCCTCTTTGGGAGCAACCATTGCTTTAAGGTTTGCTTCAATAACATTTTCAATATAAGTAAAGTCTCTTGACTGTTTACCGTCACCGTTGATTGTGGGAGCTTCGTCATTAAGAAGAAGTCTTACAAATTTCGGGATAACTGCAGCATAGAAGCCATATGGGTCCTGTCTTCTGCCGAAAACATTGAAATAACGGAAGCCTACTGTTTCAAGCCCGTAAATATCTGTATATAATTTTGCATAAAGCTCACACACACCTTTTGTAAGTGCATAAGGTGAAAGAAGATTACCTTCTCTGCCTTCACGCTTGGGAAGATTGGGTTCATCTCCGTAAACAGATGAACTTGAAGCATAAACAAATCTCTTTACACCTTTCTGTCTTGCTGCTTCAAGCATATTGAGCGTACCTCTGATGTTGATTTCCTCATAAAGCAAAGGCATTTCAATACTTCTGGGAACACTGCCCCATGCAGCCTGATTTGAAACGTAGTCTACACCGTCACAAGCCTTTTCGCAGGTTTCATAATCTCTGATATCACCTTCAATAAGAGTGAAATTCGGATTTGAAAGAAAGCACTCGATATTTTCTCTTTTACCTGTTGAGAAATTGTCAAGACATCTTACCTTGTAACCCATTTTAAGGATTGCTTCGCAAAGGTTTGAACCGATGAAACCTGCGCCGCCCGTTACAAGGAAAACACTGTCTTTATCAAAAACAAGATTGTCGTATCCCATTATAAACTATCTCCCGTAAATTATAATCTCCAGTAGCAGTAGCCTGCTGCTTCATAAGCTTTTCTGTCAAGGATACCCTTAACATCAATAAGAACTTTTTCTGTATTATCGCAAGGTGCGTAGATTGCATCAATATCAGCCTGAGTAAGTTCAAAATATTTATCATGTGCAACAGCAACAATAACTGCATCCATATTTTTAAGTTCGTTCATGGGAACAAGGTCAATGCCGTATTCTTTCTTAGCATCGTCATTTTCAGCATAAGCATCTGTAACGAAAGACTGAACACCGTATTCTTTGAGTTCGTTGATAATGTCAACTATTTTTGTGTTTCTTGTGTCAGGGCAGTTTTCTTTGAAAGTAAGACCG
>JAFXFI010000004.1 GCA_017520635.1 Clostridia bacterium | reverse complement strand
TTTCTGCTGCTTCTGCTGCATATACTGCTGCAGGAATAATACCAACAAGCATTACAAGCGTGAGAAGAAGAGCTACAATTTTCTTTTTCATAACTTTTGCCTCCTATTTATTTTTTATTTTTTAAAAAAATTATGAGCAAATAAAAAAAGTTCACCATCGGAGAGCACTGAGCTTGAATGCCCAATGCTCTACCTGTTAAATTTAATGTAATACTTAGCTCCAGAGTGCTTTTGTACCCTTTGCATGTGCATTGATACGAGCTGTGTCAATTGCGTTAACTTTACCGTCACCTGAAATGTCACTGCAGTTAAGTTCGTAGTCTACAAGAGCTTTTGTACCCTTTGCATGTGCATTTGCACGAGCTGTGTCAATAGCGTTAACTTTACCGTCACCTGTGATGTCACCCATAAGGTGGATTACAAGTTCCTGTTCAATATCAGCATCGCCAACTACAACTGTGTATGTACGTGTTGCGTGGTTTGCTTTTGAAACTACTACTGTGTATGTGCCTGCAACAACTTCGTCAACAGAATATTCCTGTACGTCTGAACCTGTTACTGTTGCTGTGTAAGCAACTTCGTCTGAACCTTCTGCATAGAAGCTGATTGTAACATCGTCGCTGTTTTCAACACCGTCATCAAAGCTCTTAACTGTACCTGAAACAGTAACAACCTTTATAATTTCAAAATTAGCTTCAACATCGCTGTCTCCAACAACAACTGTGTATGTAGCTGTCTTGTGATTGTCTTTTGAAACTACTACTGTGTATGTACCTGCAACAACTTCGTCAACAGAATATTCCTGTGCACCTGAACCTGCCACTACTACTGTATAAGCAGCTTCTTCTGAGCCTTCTGCATAGAACTCGATTGTTGTATCACCTTCACCAGAGCTCTTAACTGTACCTGAAACAGTAACACCTGCGATTGCAATTGTTTCTGCTTTGTATGATACGTTAGTATATGTGATGTTTATTTTATCTTCATCATAGTAATCTTCAGTAGTTACCATACCAACTGTAAGGTCACCCTGTGTGTTATCAGCAGTCTTTGCCCATTCTTCACTTACAAAAATAGATTTTGTTGTATCTTCAACATCTGTGAGAGCTTTGAGCTGGAATGTAGCAACTACATCATCCTGGGGTTTAGCATAAGTTTCGTTATCCATGCCGATAGCAACTGAATATGATGCTGTCATACGAGCTACACCATACTTTGCTTTTGCTTCGTCTGTATTCCAGAAATCGGGATTTGATGTTGCGTCAATACCCTTCTGCTGGTCTGCTCTACCACCGAATGTATAGTTTCTTTCAGCAAACATATCACTGAATGTGAGATAGTTTTTATTTGTTGTTTTACCAACAACTTCAAACTGTGTCTTATCGAAGATTACGGGAATCTGGAAGTTAGAAACATAGAAGTTTGTTGAAAGTTTAACTGTTACTGTAACAATATCATCAGCTTTAACACTGTTTTTGCTGATAACTGTTGTGATATTTGCTTCTGCTTTACTGTAAGAAGGAACAATAATTGTTTCACGGCTTACTTCAGCATTACATACTGTACAGTATACAACCAAATCATATGAACCGTCTGCGCCTTCTGTAGCTTCAACTCTGTTTTCTTCTTTTGCTTCACCGGGTGTATGACCGAGAGCAGGAATTTCTGTGGGAGTTGAGCTGAGCTTTTCACCACAAACTTCACAGTAAACTACTGCATTGTAAGAACCTGCTGTTACACAATCGGGTTCAACTCTGTCTTCTTCCTGTGCTTCGCCTTCTGTGTGACCAAGAGCATCTACTACTTCCTGTTCAACTGTTGTTTCACCACAAACTGTACATTCCTTACCAGCTGTAAGACCTGTTTCTGTACATGTAGCATCAACTGCAGGAATTTCAACTTCTGTGTGACCGAGTGCATCAACATAATCAGCTTCTTCTACGTTTCCGCAAACTGAACATGTATATGTTGTATAACCTTTATCTGTACATGTAGGATCTGTTACAACTGCATCGTTTGTGTGAGGAGCTGTAGGAATTACTTCCTGAGCTTTGATAAGCTCATAACAAACGTCACATTCAATACCTTCTGTAAGACCTGTTTCTGTACATGTTGCTGCTTTTCCGGGGATAGTTACTTCTGTGTGAGGAAGCTTATCAATTGTTTTCTGTTCACGGCTAAGCTCTACCTTGGGAGTACAGCATGTGCAGTAAACAACTTCGTCATAAGAACCCTCTGATGCACATGTAGCAGCAATGATTTTTTCTCTTACTGCTGCGCCTGCTGTATGGCCGAGTGCAGGAATTTCTTTATTTACACGGCTGAGTTCTTCGTTACATACTGAACAGTAAACAACTTCGTCGTATGAACCGGGAACTGTTGCTGAAGCTTCAACTCTGTTTTCTTCTTTTGCTTCACCGGGTGTATGTGCTACTACAGGAGTTGCTGTCTGAGCAACTGTAACTGTGCCGCAAACTGAACATTCCTTACCGGCTGTAAGACCTGTTTCTGTACATGTTGCATCAACTGCAGGAATTTCAACTTCTGTGTGAGGAAGCATATCGATTGTTTTCTCTACACGGCTGATTTCTACTTTGGGAGTACAGCATGTGCAGTAAACAACTTCGTCATAAGAACCTGTAGCTGTACATGTAGCTGCTACTTCATTTTCTCTTACGGGTTCACCGGGTGTATGATCTGATGCCTCAATTATTTTCTGCTCACGGCTCATTTCAAAACCACAGTGTTTACAGTAAATTACTTCATCGTAAGAACCGTCTTTACCGGGCTGTGCGGGAACAACGTTTTCCTGAACAGGTTCGCCTGCTTCGTGATCAACGCAACCTGCAAAGATAGCGTCGTCAACATTGATAGGATTGCCGTAAAGCTTACCGTTTACTACTGAATCAGCAATAGTAGTTGTACCTTTACCTACGTATGTAGCAATTCTTGAATCGAATGAGGGAGTTGCACCTGCGGGAATAAAAGCAGGATCAACTTTGATTACGCCTTTGCCGTCTGTAGGAGCATCAGCTTTAACCTTGAGCTTGAAGGATGCAATAGCTGTTTCATTATCGAATGCTACAGCATCTGTTGCGCCTTCACTGGGCAACCAAGTATATCCGATTCTGAGAAGATCGAATTTTGCATCGTAACCGTTTACGCCTTCTGCTGCATTAACAAGTGATGCTGAATCAACAACGCTTGTGAATTTAGCTCCGTTACCGGAAAGAAGACCTGTTGCATCGCCTACAACTTCATAATAAGTGCTGTCGTATGCCACCATCATCTGAAGAGCAAACACTTTATAAGTTGTTGCGAGAGATACTGTAACGTTAACTGTATCTCCGGGCTGGGGGTTTTTGTCATCTACTGCAAGAGTAACAGTTGCCTGATCGCTTGCTGCAGATACTGCTACTGCAAATACGTTGAAAATCATGAGCAACGCAAGTGCAATGCTGAGAACTTTTTTTGCCATTGTTTTTTACCTCCTAATGGTAAATTTGGTATTTGATATAATACTTTATATTCAATTCTCTTCCGAGAAAAACACCACTTAGTTATTTGCAACATATTTTCCTGTTGCCTGGTCTATTTCGCCTTCAAAAATCAGATTTGAGTCGAGAGCAATTTTATCACTCGAAGTAACCTCACTGTCACCGTCAAGGTCAGCTGCAAGTTTTTCAGCACCCGAAAGCATCACTTCAGACGCTTCCATGAGATCAAGAAGAAGATAGTCTATCGCATCGACGATTCCGTCACCGTTCACATCACCTGCAATAATAATTGTATATGTATCGTAAACTTCACCTTCATATATAAGGGTAACAGTTGTGCCCGTGCCCATTATGTTATCCTTGGAAGGTTCTATTATTACCTCATCACAACCTACTGAATACGCATAGTCATCAATATCATCGACAACATTGAAGCCGATACCCCTGATGAGATTGTTTTCCTTATCAACAACAGTGCTTGTACCTTCAACAGGTGCAAGTCCGGGAACCGGGAAAGCAACATGGGCATTTGTACAGTTAAATGTAATATTTCCCTGAACAAGATCGCTGAAAGAGGGTTCTTCAACACCCGGTTTGATCATCTGAGTATAAAAGCTTTCCTCATTACCTATCACGATGTCACCCGACATACCCATTACAACTTCATCTCTTACTTTAAGTTCAAAAGTAAAGATATCTGCTCCCTCGGGATTATTATAGGGAGTAATGCCTGACCATTGAATCAGCACACATCTGTAATTTTCAGGTGTATATTCAGCAGTAAAGTTCTTGCTGTCAATTGAATCTGTAACCGCAGTTGTACGGCCATTAAGTTTCAGCAAATCTTCTGTAAAAGCTTCGGAACCTTCTACAAACTCAAAAAAGGAACTCGAAAAAAGAACCGGCCAACGCATATTGGTTGAATTATAATCTGTAGCGACATTAACTGCCACTGTGATTACATCACCTGCTTTTACTGTGTCAGCACTGGTTATTATTGTTACATTTGAAACTCCGTCTGCTGTTTCTCCCTTAACAACTGCGTCCTCCGCAGATGTTGTAACAACGAACACGCCGAGGAGCATCACCACAGAAAGGAGAAGAGCAAGTGGCTTTTTGGACTTTTTCATTCTACGCAGACCTTTCTCCTAAAATGCAGATAATTACACTCTTATCTTATTCTACAATAGGGATTTTACCACAAACCTTACGAGATGTAAATAGTTTTTCGCAAAAATTATATTAAAATTTATTAATTTCCGCGAAATATTAATGCGCTTTATATGAAAATAAACAAAAAATGTCGTTTTGTGCTTATAAATAATTTTTGCAAATACTATTGCAATATTCGGCAAATTAATATATACTATTATTATTATGTGGGCGTTTAACAGATATTGCCCAAGTAACGGAGGTAAATCTCTTATGAAAAAATTCAAAAAACTTATCGCAATCTTAATGGCAGCACTTATCGTTCTTTCACTTTCTTCATGCGACCTTATTGAAGATGCTCCTCTCACTCCTGCACTTTCAGGTGTTGAAGCAGGCGACATCCGTATCGGTATTCTCTACGCTGACGATTATGAAAGAGAAGACTCAGAATCATTTATTCAGCATCAGGCTATCGACACAATGTGGGGTACATACGGCATTGCAGGTACTATTATCAAAAACAAAGTTCCCGTTGATAACGAACAGAAGATCAGAGATCAGATTATTTCATGTGTTAAAGAAAGCGGTTGTAACGTTGTTCTTTCAACAGATGAAGCTTTCACAAAGTTTGCTTATGAATTCGCTAATAACGCTGACTACAAGGAAATCATCTTTGTTTGCCTTGACAGCACTAAGGAATTTGAAAACACTGCAAACTTCCACTGCTTCTATCCTGACTACACTCAAGTCTACAAGCTTGCAGGTGTTGCCGCTGCAGCAAAACTCGGTAACACAAACATTCCTCTTACAGAAGAAAACGATGAATATGCAGCTGCTTTTGCTGAAGGTGTGAAGGAAGTTGCTCCCAAGGCTAAAGTTATTGACGGTGCTAAGATTGAAGATTACGGCACAATTGTTACAAACTGGCATGTTTATTACATCACACTTATCGAAAACATCACTCTCGGTCAGTTCTCAGAAATGGGTAACTACTATGCAGGTGTTGAAACAGGTTTCTGTGATTTCGTTGCTAACGAAGACTATGTAACAGAAGACGGCGAAGCAAAAATGTCTGACGTAAGACTCAGCTATTGCGAAGCAAAATAAAAACTAACCGTTAAACCTGCCGTAAATAAACGGCAGGTTTTTGCTATATATAGTATGGAAAAATACGGAGAAATAAGATGGGTTTATTTAAAAAGAAAAGATGTGCTTTTTGTGATAAAAAAATTGGTGCTTTCAATAAAGGAAAGCGTTTTACCGACGGTGAATTATGTAGTGACTGCTCAGGTGAACTGAGTTCAAACTGGCACGATACGGTAAAATACAGTCTCAGCGATGCCATAAAGCATATTAACGAAAGAAAAAATAATATTGAAAAGCTAAAAAACGAATTTAATCCGGACTCATATTTCGGATTCAGACCTACGCTTTTTGTTGACACCGAGAGAAAACTTTTCTGCATAACTCTCGGCGGTGCAAGAGAAAGCTATGGTGATGTTCCGAGATATGTAAATGAAAACTGCGATTTGTTTTCATTCTCACAGCTCGAAGACACGATGATTTCATCATCTGATAACGGCATACATACACTTACAGTTTTTATCAGAAATCATCCCTGGGCAACAAAGCTTGTCTTCAGAGACAGAATTGCATCAAACTATGAAGATATGCTGGTTGTTGATGCAGAGCTGAGAAGAATAAGTTATACGGAAAAATAAACTTTATACGACAAAAAACCTCTTTTGCGCTTGCAAAAGAGGTTTTTCTCATTTAACTTATTTTACAACAATATTTACAAGTCTGCCTTTGACGTAAAGTTCTTTTACGATTGTTTTTCCGTCAATTGCTTCTTTGATTCTCTCGTCTTCTTTTGCAAGTGCGATTGCATCTTCATTTGAGATTTCAGCAGGAATGTTCATCTTTGTTCTTACCTTGCCGTTAATCTGAACAACGATTTCGATTGTTGCATCAACACATTTTGCCTCGTCGTATGAGGGCCATTCACTTACTGCAAGAAGTTCTTTGTTGCCGAGAACTTCGTTGAGTTCCTCTGTGATATGAGGTGCAAATGGATTGAGAAGAGAAATGAATGTTGAAAGTTCTTTTTTTGTAACTGAACCTGCATCATAAATATCATTGAGAAGTGTCATGAGTGCTGCGATTGCTGTGTTATATTTAAGAGCTTCAATGTCACTTGAAACCTTCTTGATTGTTTTATTGAAAGCAACCTCAAGTTTTTCTGAATATTCGTCTCCGTCAGCAAGAATTGTCTGGAGATTCCATACTCTGTCGATAAATCTCTTACAGCCTCTTACGCTGTCCTCTGACCAGGGTGCTGCTTTTTCATAGTCACCCATGAAGAGAACGTAGGTTCTGAGAACGTCTGCACCGAACGAGTCAACAACATCGTTGGGGTCAATAACATTGCCTCTTGATTTTGACATCTTAACTCCGTCAGGTCCCAGGATAAGTCCCTGAGCAGTTCTCTTTGCATAGGGTTCTGATGTAGGAACTGCACCAATATCATAGAGGAATTTATGCCAGAATCTTGAATAGATAAGATGACGTGTTACGTGTTCCATACCGCCGTTGTACCAGTCAACCTGTCCCCAGTATTTAAGCTTTTCCATATCTGCAAAGCACTCTGTATTTTTGGGGTCTATGTATCTGAGGAAATACCATGATGAACCTGCCCACTGAGGCATTGTGTCTGTTTCTCTCTTTGCTTTGCCACCGCACTTAGGACAAGTGCAGTTTACGAAAGAGTCGATTTTTGCAAGGGGGCTTTCGCCGTCTGAACCGGGTTCAAAGTTTTCAACCTTGGGAAGAAGAAGAGGAAGCTCTTCGTAGGGAACGGGTACCATTCCGCACTTAGGACAATGAACGATAGGAATAGGTTCACCCCAATAACGCTGACGGTTGAATGCCCAGTCTTTCATTTTATACTGAACACCTTTTTCACCGATTCCCTGCTTTTCAAGCTCTTCAAGTACACGTGCGATTGATGATTTCTTATCTGTGTAACCATTAAGGTAATCTGAGTTCACCATTTCGCCGTCACCTGTGTAAGCTTCTTTTTCAATATCTCCGCCTTTGATAACTTCAATAATGTCAATGCCGAATTTCTTTGCAAAATCATAGTCTCTCTGGTCATGTGCAGGAACAGCCATAATTGCGCCTGTACCGTAACCCATCATAACATAGTCAGAAATGAAAATGGGAATTTCTTTTCCGTTTACAGGATTAATACCGACAAAACCGTCGAGACGTACACCTGTTTTATCCTTTACAAGCTGAGTTCTTTCGAATTCAGTTTTCTTTGCACATTCTGTTCTGTAGTTTTCAACTTCACTAAAGTTAGAAATCCTATCTTTATACTGGTCAAGCATAGGATGTTCAGGTGCCATAACCATGAATGTTACACCGAAAAGTGTGTCGGGACGTGTTGTGTAAATTCTGAGAGTTTCTTCTGTGTTTTTCACTTTGAAGTTAACAAAAGCACCTGTTGATTTACCGATCCAGTTTTCCTGTTGAAGCTTGACATTGGGAAGATAATCAACTTCCTCAAGACCTTCAAGGAGCTTATCTGCATATTCAGTAATTCTTAAGTACCATACGTCCTTTGATTTCTGAACGATATCGTTGTGGCAGATGTCACATTTACCGCCCTGCGAATCTTCGTTTGAAAGAACAACCTTACATGAGGGACAGTAGTTTACGAGAGTTTTGTCTCTGAAAGCAAGACCATTTTCAAACATTTTAAGGAAAATCCACTGTGTCCATTTATAGTAGCCTTCCTCTGTAGTATCAATAACTCTGTTCCAGTCAAAAGAGAAGCCTACACGTTTGAGCTGTGAAGTGAATTTTGCAATGTTATCATCAGTAACCTGTCTTGGATGAATACCTGTTTTGATAGCATAGTTTTCAGTAGGAAGACCGTATGCGTCAAATCCGATAGGGAAAAGAACATTGTAGCCTTCTTTTCTGCGTTTTCTTGACACAACTTCAAGACCTGAATATGCTTTGATGTGTCCTACATGCATTCCTGCACCACTGGGGTAAGGGAATTCTACAAGAGCGTAGAACTTTTTCTTTTCTGAATTATCTTCAGCATTGAAAACTCCTGTTTCTTCCCACTTGTCCTGCCACTTCTTTTCAGCGGCTTTAAAATCGTAGTTCATTTTATTTCAACTCCTAATTTAAATCTTAAATTAACCAAGAATTTCTTCTGCAGTTCTGATATTTGCATCCTGCCAGAGTCTTTCTATATTATAGTATTCACGGCTCTGTCTGTCAAAAATGTGAACAACAACTGTACCGTAATCCATGAGAATCCAGCCTGTTGCTCTTCCCTCAATGTGCTGAGGTTCTTCGCCCAGCTTTGAAAGTGCATCTTCAACTTCACCTTCAAGTGCTCTTACGTGAGTGCTTGATGTACCGCTTACAACTATAAAGCAATCTGCAACAATTGTAAGCTCTGCAGTTTCAATTACTTTAATATCTTCTGCTTTCTTTTCATCAAGAACTTTCACGATGTTTTTTATAAGTTCTTCGTATTTCATATTTAAACCTCCTGAGGATAATTGTTGAGAATTATTTCATTATATGCATCTACGCTGTCGGGATGAAGAATCTGTCTTCTTTTTGCAATTTCCTGAATACAGAATTCAAGTCCCAGCATCATTGCTTTTTCGAGAGACTGTTTTGATGCTTCTCTTACTTCTTCTACTTCGGGATAATTTCTGTCTGCAGAAACAAAGTCTGCAACATAAATTACCTTTTCAAGAACTGACATGTTTTTTCTTGCAGTTGTGTGATATCTTACAGCCTCAATCAGGGTGTTATCTTCAATGCCGAGTTCTGTTTTCATAAAAGCCGCACCTGCAATTGCATGCCACAGTTTATTATTGGCTTTTTCGCAATCTGTTAACTGCCATCCCGCTTTGTTTATCACAAGAAGTTGTTCTTCTTCACTTGCATTTTTCATTACATCATGAAGAAGTCCTGCAGTATATGCCTTTTCTTCATCACAACCGTAAAGAAGTGCAAGTTCCTTTGCGCTGTCAGCCACATTAAGTGAGTGGATAAAACGACTCTCTTTAAGTTTTCCCTTTATAAGACTTTTAAATTCTTCATTTCTTTCAGTCACACACATTGTATAAACCTTTTTCTCTGATATATTTTTCAACTTCACGGGGAACAAGTTCTTCTACACTTTGGCCTAAAAAAAGTTTTTCACGCACCATGCTCGAACTGATAACAGTTTTCGGGAAATCGCAGAAAATTATTCTGTCAAAAAGCTCTTCGTCCGCATCCATACAAGTTTTTTCAGCGTCTCTGTCTGTTGCACAAAGAGTACACATGGTGAGAATATCTTCCCATCTGTACCAACGCTTGAAAGAGAGAAGCATATCCGAACCCACAAGAAAATAAAATTCATCATCTTTGTAAATTCTTTTCAGCTCTTCAAGAGTTTCTACAGTATAGCTTCTTCCACCTCTTGCAATTTCAACATCACTTACTTCTGCAATATTTTCAAACGCAAGTCTGCACATTTCCAGTCTGTCTTCACTTGAAACAAGACCTTCAGCCTCTTTGTGAGGAGGTACTGCCGTGGGAATTACAAAAACTCTGTCAAGCTTCAGTTCGTCTTTGAAATTTTTTACAAGATTTACATGCCCGTTGTGAACAGGATTGAATGTTCCTCCGAAAAGACCTGTTTTCATCTTCTTTTACCTTTGATATCTGAAAGTCTTTTTGCTTTTGATACTGTTTTTTTCTTTTCGTCCTTGTGAAGTTCAGGATTGTATTTGTAGAAAACCATACATCCGCCAATAACCTGAACTACTTCGGATTCTGTTTTTTCTGCAATTTCATCTGCTGCTTCTCTGGGAGTTACAGGAGAAGATTCAAGAAGAACCTTGAGTTTGATAAGTTCTCTTTTTTTGAGTGCGGCTTTTGTCTGTTCAATAAATGCGTCATTGATACCGCCTTTGCCTATCTGATACAAAACTTCAATTGAGTTTGCCTGTGCTCTTAAATTTGCTCTTTCTTTACTTGTCATTATAATTTCTCCATCTGTAATTTTTCTTTAAATAATCTCAGAGCGTTTCCTCTATGGCTTATTTCATCTTTTTCTTCTGCACTGAGCATACCGAAACAGCCTTTTTCTGTAATAAACAACGGGTCGTAACCGAAACCGCCATTGCCCTGTTCTTCAAAACCAATATATCCGAAACACTTTCCCTCTGCTGAAATTTCTCTGCCGTCAGGGAAACAGCAGGAAATACTGCAAGCGAAATATGCTGTTCTTTTTTCTTTTTCCACTCCCTCAAGCGCTGAGAGAAGCTTGATGTTGTTTTGTTTATCGTCTCCCCCTGAGTATCTTGCAGAGTAAATCCCCGGTGCTCCGTCAAGATAATCAACACAAAGTCCCGAATCATCAGCAATACAGGGAAGTCCGCTTTCTTTACATCCTGCAAGTGCCTTGATTTTTGCATTTTCATGAAAAGTTGTTCCATTTTCTTCAACTTCAGTAAGAGTAATACCAAGGTCCTCTGCAGTTTTAACGCTGATTCCCAGAGGTTCTAAAACTCTCTGCATTTCAGCCTGTTTTTTTCTGTTATGAGTAGCAATCAGGAAATCCATAAATTATTCCTCGTCATCTTCTTCGTGTTTCACTTCTGCTTCGAAAAGTCCTTCTGCAAAAGCTGAGGGACTGAAGGGCTGAAGGTCATCAATCTGTTCACCAACGCCTACAAATTTAACAGGAACACGAAGGTCATTTTTAATTGCAAGAACAACACCGCCACGTGCAGTACCGTCAAGCTTTGTAAGAACAATGCCTGTAATTTCTGCAACGTTTTTAAATTCTCTTGCCTGATTAACTGCGTTCTGACCTGTTGTTGCATCAAGAACAAGAAGACTTTCACGGTCAGAATAAGGAAGCTCTTTATCAATAACTCTGTAAATTTTTGCAAGCTCATCCATAAGGTTTTTCTTGTTATGAAGTCTGCCTGCAGTATCGCAGATAATAATATCTGCATTTCTCGCAATACCTGCCTGAATTGTATCGTAAACAACTGCTGCAGGGTCTGCGCCTTCTTTATGTTTTACAATGTCAACACCTGCACGTTCTGCCCATACTTCAAGCTGCTCAATAGCTGCTGCTCTGAAAGTATCTGCTGCACCGAGAATAACCTTTTTGCCCTGAGCTTTATACATCGAAGCCATTTTGCCGATTGTTGTTGTTTTACCAACACCATTAACACCGATAACAAGGATAACTGAGGGCTGAGTAATAAGACTCATTTCTTCTTCACCCTTGAGCATTTCTGCAACAATATCTTTAATCTGTTCTTTTACCTTTGCAGGTGTTCCGATATTTTTCTGTTTAACTCTGTCGCGGAGTTTTTCAACAATCTCTCCTGCAGTTACAACACCTACGTCACCCATAACAAGAATTTCTTCAAGGTCCTCATACAATTCCTCGTCAATATCCTTGTAGCTGTGAAGCATGTTTTCAATTGCACCTGCCATGCTTTCTCTTGTTTTCTTCAGACCCATGCTGAATTTTTTGAAAATACCCATGTGAAAAATCTCCTTATTGAATTAAATCTCCGCTTGTCTGTGTATCTTCGTCCATAGACACGTTGTTGTTTTCATCTTTATCTTCATTGAAATAATAAGCATAAATGTCTCTTGCAACAGGCGCTACCGCCGCACCTGAAGAAGCACCTTCAAGAGCGATACATATTGCAATTTCAGGGTCATCATAAGGTGCATAAGTGATAAGGAAACCGTTGTTACATATCTGTTTCTTACCGTTGATTATTTTTTCAACCTGAGATGTACCTGTTTTTGCTGCTGCATCAATGGGAAGTGAACTGAAAGCGTATTGACAAAAGCCGATTGTACCTACCTTCAGCATACCCTCCTGAACATACTTAAGTGTTGAATTTGAAATACCTGTTTCTTTGACTACAACAGGATCGTTCTCAAGAATTGTGGTGGAATAATCATAGGATTTTATCGACTTGATAAGAGTACATTTATATCTTGTTCCGCCGTTTGCGATTGTAGCACAATAATTGGCAAGCTGAATTGGAGTTGCCTGGTCACCTGCGTTACCGATAGCAGACTGAAGTGTGAAGCCGGGATACCATTCCTGACCGAGAGTCTGTCTGTATGAGGGACTGTCAAGTGTTCCTATAGCTTCTTCAATTTCAATACCGGTTTTCTGTGCAAAGCCAAGGTTTTTTCTGTATTCATTCATTGTTGAAATACCCAGCTTATCACCAAGGTCATAGAAGAAAATATTACATGAGTGGTAAATAGCGGTAACAACATTTGTAAAACCGTGGGCATTTGTACATCCGAGAGTAATGTCGCGGTACGTGTAAGTGCTGTCACAATAGGTTCCGTCTTCTTCATTGATTGCACTCTCTTCAAGACCTGCAATTGCAATGGCCGGTTTCATTGTTGAGCCGGGAGTATATGTGCTGAGAAAAGCTCTGTTCCAGAGAGGTGCTGAAGTATTTTTTGCAAGTTTTTCGTAATTTTTATTGTAGCTTTCAACGTTATAACTGGGATAAGTTGCTGCTGCAAGAACTTCACCTGTATCAACCTTTAAAACAACTGCAGAACCTGCAGGAGGTAAAGGATTTCCTTCCATTGATTCGGCGCAATCCTTTACTGCCTTCTGAGTAATTTTCTGCAGATTATAGTCAAGAGTCAGTATAATATTGTTTCCCTGCTCAGGATTTACCGTATATTCAACACGTGTTTCACCTGAAGCATCGCTGTAATAAGTTTTCACACCGTTTTTGCCTTTGAGATAACTTTCCATGGCAAGCTCGATGCCGTTTTTACCGATAATATCGGTCATTCCGTAAGTATCTTTTCTGTCGGCATATTCTTCTGCACTGATAACACCTGTCATGCCGATAATATGCGGTGCAATTGTACCGTCGGTGTATTCACGGTAAGTTGTGATTTCAATTTCAACACCGGGCAGAAATACGCTGTTCTCTTTTATGATAGACACAAGCTTGTCCGAAACATCGTCAGCAAAAGTATAAGGGTTTGATGAATTGAAGCTTTTGAGAAGCATTTCATAACAGACTGAGGCAATTCTGCATGCATCTTTTTTTGAATATTCCTGAAGACTGTATCTTTCAATAAGAGCATCAAGGCAGTTTTCTGCAGTAGCATAGCTGTTAAGGTTAAGCATGTCCCTGCTTTTCATTACTGCTATATCATCTTCACGGTCTTCTTCAAAAACAGCATTGCCTTTTTTGTCAACCTTTATGGGGAGATTATCGTTCCATTCTTCCCCTGCGCTTTCAAAAAATTTAATGAGCTTGAGAATAATTTTATTTCTTTCCTTCTGATTTTCATAAGTCGGAAAATTATTTGAAGCATCAAAAATAACTGCATTACCCTGTCTGTTTGTCACAAAGGGATAGCCGTTTCTGTCAAGAATTTCGCCTCGGGTGGATTTGACGGTAACTGAGCGTGATGAAACATTTTTTCCTGCGTTTACATAATCGTCTGCATGAACAATCTGAAAATAACCGAATCTGATTATGAAAATAAAAAATATAAAAGCAAAAATTCCCATTACCGCAAGGTCTCTGTTGTTGAGTTTACGCACCCGTGACACCTCCTTTGACAAAATAATTTTCTCAGGCTATACTCTGAATGTTTTTTCAACAGGTCTTATTATGAGATAAATTACAATTCCCACAAGAACCGTGTATATACATGAAGGGAAATAGAATCTGAAATATACTCCTCCTGCACCCTGAGACTGAGGAATAAGAACAAATAAAATCCAGTAAACCGTGTTGTGCAGAAATACTGTTGCAAAAGTAAGAACCATTGAGCCGAAAAGCGTATTTCTCACTCGTCTTCTGACAAGCATTGAAACAAAAAAAGCAGCAATACACAAAACGATAGAATGGAAAAAATATCCCTCGGGCGCTGTAAAATCCCACAGAAGTCCTGCAACGAGACCGAAAACAAGACTGACAATTTCATTTTCAAACATTGCAATTGAAACACATACGGGAATCAGAAGCATTGCGTTTGCCGAAAACATCTGAGGCATTACTCCGGGAGTATTCTGAAGAAGTGCAGCAATAACAATGATTAATCCCAGAATAAAGCGTTTTATATAAATGGGAAGATTTTCTTTAATCATTGTCACTCACCGCCTTTGTTTATTAATCAGTTGTTGTAATTCCCTGTCCGTCAAAGCTTTTTATAACAAAAACATCCTGAAGGTCTGCAATTTCCACACCGGGATTAATAACCGCATACACAGATACCGTACGTGTATCATTGAGAACCTCTTCTACCGTTCCGATAATCAGGTCTTTGGGATAAATTCCGCCGATACCTGATGTGCAGATAACTGAACCGCTCGTAATTGAAGTTGTTTTTTCAAGACCCGGTAACATGCATCTGCCTTTATAGGAAAGTTCGTTTGTTGTTGTAACATAACCGTATTCACGGCTCTGAACATCATAAGCGCCTGCATTTACTTCCGGGTCAAGAACTGTTTTTACAACTGCCGTGTTAAGCTTCACACTTGAAACAACACCTACGAGATATTTTCCGTAAATTACAGGATCGTTTACTTTGATTCCTGCAGTTGAACCCTTTGCGATAACAAAAGAATAATACATATCAGCAGAATCTCTTGCTATGATTGAAGCATCCTCAAATTCAAAATCGGGATTTTCCTCTTTTACATCAAGAAATTCTTCATAAACTGCAAGCTTCTGCTTTGTCTGTTCGTATTCCACAAGCTGAAGCTGATATTTTTCAACCTCTTCTTCAAGTTCTTTCACTCTGTCTGCGTAAGTTGCTGCTGAACGAAAATGCATAGTAAACCCTTTTGTCTTTTCTGCCATGAAAGAGGAGAACTTTTCAACAGGAGAAAAAGCTGCACTCAGAACAGATGCAACGGGAGATGACCCGTTATGTGAAATTACCGAAAAAACAGTACCCGCAAGAAGGGCTGCCACTACACAGGCAAGTATTTTGAATTTTTTACTTTTAAAAAATTCTCCCATGGTTTTTGTTCCTTTCGGATTTAATTAAAGAGCATTAAAGAGCGTTTGATTCAAGGCTCATACCCGTACCGTTCACAACACAGTCAAGAGGATTTTCCGCAATGTGAACAGGCATTTTTGTTTCAATCGCTATAAGCTTATCAAGGCCTCTGAGAAGTGCACCGCCACCTGTAAGCATAATGCCGGTATCAATAATGTCTGATGCAAGCTCGGGAGGTGTTTTTTCAAGAGTTGAACGGATTGCTTCAACAATAAGGCTGACAGAATCTGCAAGAGCTTCACGGATTTCGTCTGCTGAAATTTCAATAAGCTTGGGAAGACCGTCAATCTGACTTCTGCCCTTTACTGTCATTGTACCCTCGTTTTCATAGGGATAGGCTGAACCGATTGTGACTTTGATTTCTTCTGCAGTTCTTTCACCGATAAGCACGTTATATTTTTTTCTGATGTGAGCAATAATTGCTTCATCAAGCTTGTCACCTGCACATCTTGCAGAACGTGAGGTTACAATGTCACCGAGAGAAATTACCGCAACCTCTGCAGTACCGCCGCCGATATCAACAACAAGACTGCCCTTTGCTTCTCTTACCGGAAGACCTGCACCGATTGCTGCTGCCATAGGCTCTTCAATAAGGCTTACGTATTTTGCGCCTGCACTTCTTGCAGCGTCATGAACAGCACGTCTTTCAACGCTTGTAACACCTGAGGGAATGCAGATTCTTACCTTTGCTCTTGAGAAAGGTGAACCGCTTATTGCACGGCGGATAAACTCCTTGAGCATGTCAGAAGTAATATCAAAGTCAGCAATAACGCCGTCTTTAAGAGGACGTACTGCCACAATTGAGCCCGGAGTTCTGCCGATCATTTCTTTTGCTTCTGTACCTACTGCAACAACCTTAGGCGGATTTGAACGTTCATCAACTGCCACAACAGAAGGCTCTCTTATTACAATTCCTTTTCCCTTAACGAAAACAAGTGTATTCGCTGTTCCGAGGTCTATTCCCACTTCCTGAGTAAATAACATATCTGTTCTCCTTTTCTCTTTTCTTTAGAATTTATTTTGTTAATCTTTTACATACTGTCCCAAAATGAGTATTCATCAAAACATTATATCACACATTGATATAATTTTAAAGTGTTTATATTACAAAATTTCTTATAATTTTGTGAATTATATGTAATAGTAACTAATAATCTTATAATAAATGAAATTTTAACTGCACTTTTGTTAATTGACAAAATCCGACCTTGTGATATAATTAGTAAATGTAAATACGGCAAGAGGAGAATGTTTTTATGGGTTATACTAAAGAGGATATACTCAGCATTGCAAAAGAAAAAAACGTTGAGTTTGTAAGGCTTCAGTTCACAGATGTTTTCGGCACACCGAAAAACGTTGCAATCACAGTAAAACAGCTTGAAAAAGCACTTGACGGAGGTTGCATGTTTGATGGTTCTTCAATCGAAGGATTTGTCAGAATTGATGAGTCTGACATGTATCTTAAGCCCGACATGGATACATTTGCAGTTTTTCCCTGGTGTCCCGATACAGCAAGGATGATCTGCGATGTTTATTCAACTGACGGTACTCCTTTCATGGGTGACCCCAGAAATATTCTTAAAAAGGTTATCAAGGAAGCAGAGGACATGGGCTACAGCTTCAACGTAGGTCCCGAATGCGAATTCTTTCTTTTCAAACGCGATGAAAACGGCAACCCCACAACAAAAACGGCTGACAAAGCAGGTTACTTTGACTTAGGTCCTATTGACCTTGGTGAAAACTGCCGTCGTGACATCTGTCTTGCTCTTGAGAAAATCGGCTTTGAAATTGAAGCAGCTCACCATGAATGTGCTGACGGTCAGCATGAAATCGGCTTCCGTTTCGGTGAAGTTCTCCACGTTGCAGATGACGTTGTAACTTTCAAATACGTTGTTAAAACAATTGCAGAAAAACACGGCCTCCACGCAACATTCATGCCGAAGCCTGTTTTCGGTATCTGCGGTTCAGGTATGCACACAAACATGTCTCTCTTTAAGAACGGTAAAAACGCTTTCTACAATCCTGATGATGAACTTGGTTTAAGCGAAGATGCTTATGCTTTCATTGCAGGCATCATGGAACATATCAAGGGCATCACAAGCTTTGCAAATCCCCTTGTAAACTCATATAAACGTCTTGTTCCCGGTTATGAAGCACCTGTTTATATTTCATGGAGTGTAAGTAACAGAAGCAGTCTTCTCAGAATCCCCTCAGCAAGAGGCAATGCAACACGTGTTGAGCTGAGAAGTCCCGACCCCTCATGCAACCCTTATCTCGAAATGGCTCTCTGCCTTGCTGCGGGTCTTGACGGTATAAAAAGAAAGCTTAAACCCGTTGCGCCCATTTACGATAACCTTTACGATATGTCCGAAGAAGAACTCAGAGAAAACAACATTGAAATGCTTCCCAAGTCCCTTGAAGAAGCTATCAGAGAAAGCATCCGCGACCCCTTTGTACGTGAAACAGTGGGAGAGCACGTTTTCGAAAAATATATTGAAGGTAAAAAAGCTGAATGGCGTGAATACAGCATCATGGTTTCTCAGTGGGAAATCAACAACTATCTTATCAAATACTAAAATTTTAGGCAGCCTGAAGGGTGACACCCAAACCACGGCTGCTTTTTTGGAGTTGAGACAAATGAAAAAAAATACAGGAGTTATAATCTGTTCACTTATTGCAGTCGTTGCAGTAGTGTTTGCTTCTTTCAGTTTTCTTGAACACAGAGGAAGTCTTTCGGAAATGGAAACAGAGCTTTCATCAGACACAAACTCTGTTCAGAATACAGAATCCGAGGATGTAACTTTACCTGAAGAGGCTGCCATGTTCACACCTCATGCAACAGAAAATACAGACCCTGAAAAATTCGGTCTTCAGACAGAGATTTATTCAGGCAACACAAAAATCGACAGATACTCACTTTCCGGCTTTTATTTCGGAACTGAAAACAACTATTCTGCCCTTGACGGAATTATCACTTTCCGCGGAAACAATTTCCGTGACAGTGCAGTTTTCGGAACAGCAAAGCTTGAAAATAAAGCTTTTGAAGATACATGGCAGGTTGAAACAGGTTCTCTTCCCTCAGGCTCAGGCTATCCTGAATGGACAGGTAGCGGTTGGACAGGTCAGCCACTTATTGTAAAATGGGACAAAGAAACAAGACAGCACATGAACATGTTTGAAGAAAAGAAAGCCAAGGAAGAGCTTGTTGAAGTAATTTATGCTACTATGTCAGGTACAATCTACTTCATCGACCTTGAAGACGGTAAATTCACAAGAGACTCACTCAGCCTTGGTTACACATTCAAGGGTGCCGGTGCTCTTGACCCCAGAGGCTATCCCATCATGTACGTCGGCGCAGGTGACTACAACCCTTCGGGCGATTCACCGAAAATGTTCATAATTAATCTTCTTGACTGTTCTGTCATGAAAGAATATAACGGCTCTGACGACATTGCTCACAGAACATGGGGGGCTTTTGACTCATCTCCTCTTGTATGTGCAAGTACAGATACACTCGTGTACCCTTGTGAAAACGGTCTTATCTACACAATAAGACTCAACTCAAATTTTGATAAAGAAGCCGGTACTCTTACAATCAATCCCGAAGAACCTATTAAACTCAAAGTTTCAACTGCAAGAAGTAATGCTACAACTTATTGGTACGGCTTTGAAACAAGTGCGGTAATTTACGGAGAATATATGTACATCGCCGATAACGGCGGTTATCTCTACTGCATCAACATGACAACACTTGAGGTTATCTGGATGCAGGATGTTATTGATGATACAAACTGTTCCCCCGTTCTTGAAAAAGAGGGCGATAAAGTTTATATCTACATTTCAACATCACTGCATTGGACTCAGGTGAATGGCAGAGGTGATATCCCCGTTTTCAAAATTGATGCTGAAACAGGTGAAATTGTATGGCAGCAGAACTTTAACTGCTCTACAGTTCCCGATACATCAGGTGGTGTACAGGGTACAATTGCCCTTGGCAAAAACGACTGTACAGATTTAATATATGTTCCACTTGCACATTTCCCAAATCAATACCGTGGCGGTATTGCTGCACTCAGAAAAGATACAGGAGAACAGGTCTGGTACTATGACGGCACTAACTACACATGGTCATCTCCCGTTGTTGTAACAGGTGAAGACGGTGCAAGTGTTGTAATCAACGCTGACGTTTCAGGTGAACTTGTTATGCTTGATGCAAAAACAGGTGAGCTTATCAGAAAAATCACTCCCGGAAGTCTCATTGAAGCTTCTCCCGCAATTTACAACGATATGCTCGTTCTCGGTCTTCGCAATCAGAAGATAAAAGGCATTAAACTCTCATGATGAAAAAAGGAATTTACATTCACATCCCTTTCTGTCAGACAAAATGTCCTTACTGTGATTTCTATTCCATGAGAGGGACAGAAGAAAAGAAAGACCTCTATCTTGAAGCACTTATAAAAGAAATACTTTTTCATAAAAATATTTCTGCTGATACAATTTATTTAGGCGGAGGAACTCCATCTGTTTTCGGTAACGAAAGATTAAAAAAAGTCATCGAAGCTGCGAAGAAAAATTTTAGTTTCAATGATGGAGAAATTACGGTTGAAGTCAACCCCTCAAGCTGTGATGAAGATTTAATTAAAGTTCTTTCTTCTGTAGGTGTTAACAGAATTTCCATGGGACTTCAGTCTGCAGTTGATGAAGAAAGAAAATTTTTAGGCAGACATTCAGACAGAGAAAAAATAAAAAACTCAATTGAACTTTGTCATAAATACGGCATAGAAAATATTTCACTTGACGTAATGTTGGGTGTGCCCGAACAGACACTTGAAACTCTCTGTAAAACGCTTGATTTTGCAATTAATTCAGGGGCAAAACATATCAGTGCGTACATTCTGAAAATTGAAGAAAACACGCTTTTTTACAGAAGACGCGATACACTTCCTCTTCCTGATGAAGATACTGTCTGCGATATGTATGAGTTCGTCTGTGACTACCTTGAAAACAACGGTTTTAATCAGTATGAAATTTCAAATTTTTCAAAGCAAGATTTTGAAAGTAAACACAACTTAAAATATTGGAATTCAGAAGAATATTTAGGACTCGGTCCTGCGGCACACTCTTTTCTTGACGGAAAAAGATTTTATCACGAAAGAAATTTTGAAGAATATCTGAAAAATCCAACCGCATATATTCCTGATGGTGACGGTGGAGATTTCGAAGAATTTGCTATGCTTAAATTAAGGCTTACAAAAGGTGTTTCAGGAAAAGAAATTTCAGAAAAATTCGGTGAAGAAAATTTTCAAAAATTACTTAAAAATTCCGTGAAATTTATTTCCATGAAACTGATGAATTTTGACGGAGAAAATTTATATTTCACAAGACAAGGCTTTCTTCTTTCCAATACAATTTTATCCGAAATTATTTAAGCGAAAAATCCTCTCGAAACGGAGAGGATTTTTGTTCTTTTATAAAGTATTATTTGATTTTTATTTTAAAAAGTCTTGCACCGTGTGAATTAACTTTGGCAGAAAATACGTCTTCTGTTACTGTATATTCTTCGTGAGACCACATATCCCACACGCTGTATTTAACGCCACCGATTGAAATATCGGTAATATCAAAGCTGATTTCTCTTTCTGCATCATCGGTGTTGAAAAGAGCAACATACTTACAGTTTTCACCGTTGGATGTCCAGATAATTTCACCTTTTCCGTCTGTTTCTTCACGTTTGAACTGTCTTGCACCGCTTGAATTTTTAAGCATATCAATAAGCTCTCTGTTCTGAAGAAGTGAAAGTGTGAATTCATCGTTTTCACGCATTTCGCCACCCATCATAAGAGGTGAACGGAAGATACCCCAGAGAGTCATCATTGTTATCTGCTCATCGTGAGTAAAGCGTGTATATCTGTTTCTGTATTGGGGAAGTTTTTCAGTTTTCTGAATTCTGCCTATTGGCAGCATATCGCAATCAGGCCAGGCCCCCGGCTGAACATACTCCTGCCATGCGTAACAACGCTCAAACATCGCATGGAGTTTATCCCATTCATCCCAAAAATCACCTGTCATTCTCCAGAGATTTGCATGAGCTGCAAGGTGTTCGTGCTCACTTACAGGTGCAGGACCGGGAGAAAGACTGAGAACCATATCTCTTCCGCATTTGTCAATGGCTTTTCTCAGCATTTCAATTTCTTTTCTTGCAGAATAGGGATTATGAGGAAAAATTTCTGTGTTGGCAATATCATCGCACTTGATGTAATCCACACCCCATGAAGCATAAAGTTCAAAGATTGAGTCGTAATATTCCTGAGCACCTTTTCTGTCTGTATCAAGACCATACATATCAGGATTCCATTTGCAGATAGATGATGGATGTGCAATATCCCTTGCAGTAACACCTTCGCACTTGATCGGAGTATTCTGATGTGCTGCCTGACGGGGAATACCTCTCATAATATGAATACCGAATTTAAGACCGAGAGAATGTATGTAATCGGCAATAGGCTTGAAGCCTTTTCCGTCTGCAGATGAGGGAAAACGTTCAACTGAGGGAATAAGGCGTGAATATTCATCCATGCAAAGGGGAGCAAAATAATGATAGTAAAAACTGTCTGCAGTAGGCTCTGACCACTGAATATCACAGACAACGTACTCCCAACCATAATCCTTAAGATTCTCTGCCATATAATCAGCATTGGCAAGAAATTGTTCTTCATTTACAGCCGCACCGTAACAGTCCCAGCTGTTCCATCCCATAGGAGGAGTAGGAGCTAATTTTTTATGCATATAAATCTACCTCTTTAAATTTTAATTTGTTACAGTTATTGTATCACCCGTAGCAAAGAAAAACAAGTTAATTTATGCACAATAGTGAAAATAATAAAGAATTTGTGATTCCATATCAAAATAATACAATGCAATAATAAAGCCATCACCATTTTTTATCATACGGTAATAGTCACTCTCATTTACAACCGCTTTGTCAAAATCATAGGCATTTTTCACTTCATCCATACCATTTATGTTGTTGATAAAAGACTTATATTCAGTGATGTAATTCAGGATTTCATCCATTTTTTCTTTATCTGTTTTTTTGAAAGACTTCGCATTTTCCAGGTCTTCATCTGACACATTTCTGTAAGTAAATTTTGCATAATCTGTACAGTCAGTAAAATTATCTACTGAATATATCTCCTTGCTCCTGAACCTCGGCAAATCTTTAAGCTCAGGCCATGCATTATAAAACATTACATCATGTATACAAAACGACACTACTGCAACGAGAAGTAAAGCAACTAAAGCTATAATAAATTTTTTCATAATATCACCTTACTCACAGTGTGGTTTCTTCCATTCAGATAAAATAATCTTTTCTTTCTTGCAAAATTCTGTTAAGGCTTCTTCTGTGACAAACACAACCTTCTCTCCTATTGTTGTATTACAAATTACAAGTTTATTTTTTTCGTCTTCATCAGACATGTTGTAAACACAATGAAAAGCTACAACTTCTTTTCCGTCTGTTGCATATTTTTTAACTGCTTCCCATTCTTCAACAATATATTTTCGCTCTCTTGTTTCATCTCCGTCAGGATAATAATAAATGCTCTGCATGTAATCATCCAGACATTCAATATAACAACCTTTATGAATTTCTGTCACAACAGTATGAAATGTATCGTCACTCATAAAAAAGTCTATTACACCAATAACAATACAAATTATTAAAACTGCGAAAATTATTTTTAAAAATGTTTTTATTATCTTTTTCATATTCCGTCTCCTTGTTTTGTAAAACAATTATACATTTACCATTTTTGTCTGTCAATATAATTACATCCGTTTTCAACTTTTAGTTTGACATTACTTCCATATTGTATTAAAATATTTCCATAAAACAGAAAGAGGTGTTTTTATGGACTCTATCACAAAAATTCTTGCAACCGTTCTTGCATTTTTCCAGTTTATTTTCTGCGGAGTAAGCTACGGAGATTTCGGTGAAATTGCAAAAGAGGAAAACAAAGAAACAGAAATTGTAAATAATATTGATGATCACACAAATATGGCTCAGTCAATAAAATTTGCAAACAAAGTTAAAAATCAGGCTCAGGCAAATTACACAAGCCCTGAGAGAACTGCTTTTGAATTTAAAAACAGTAACATGATTTTAACTCACTCTCTCACAAAGAAAAACTCTGCAACTCTCACAGACCCTGATGGCAATATCTATATTGCAGATTCTTTTGACACATATTTTGTTGATGCAGACGGTAAAACATATTATTCTTCCGATTCATCAGATATGGGCAGAGTAAACATAATAAGACTTGGTCTTTATTATTACGATTGTCACGTAAGAGATTTTGACGGAAAATCAAAGGATTTTAAGGTTGACAAAACTTATCACCTTTACGGGGACAGACTTTACAATCAGTCAACTCTTTTCGCTTGTGAAGAAACAACGTCTCTCAAAGAATTCGGCAGCATCATAAAAATACCTGCCGACAAAGTTTCTTCCTTCATAGCAAAGGATAACGGCGGTGTTTATCCTGATACAACAGGCGAAACACCCTCACTTCACTATGTTGCATTTGACATTAAAAATGTTGGTGTTGTAGGCTTTATTACACCTTGTGACGGCTCTGTGAAAAATACTGTACTTTCTCTTGAAGACGGTTACTACGTGCTTAAATTCATTGCGAATTACACACCCGGTACAGGTATCAACAAGCATGACGAAACAGGCACATCACCTCTCAACAACGTAACTTTCGGTACAAGAATTTACACAGACAAAACCCATTCCTTTGAGGGAATTGAAAAAGAAGCGTATCTTGAAAGAAATCCTCTTTCAGGTATTACTGTAGAAGCCAATGATTCAGGTGCAAGATTCCTCGGCTATGATGCTCTCAGAGGCTGTTATCTGTTCACAATGAACGGCACAGATTTCACAACTGCTTACAACAACCCCGAATGGCAGTTCAAAGCACCTATCACAATCACATCTGATGATAAAGACAGAGCTTTTTATATCAGAATGTTCGGCACTAACGGTTGCCTTGAAGCAGGTGCAATTCTCGACGACACAAATACACTTGTTCCCATTGATGTTGAAGTCTGCAAAAACTTCCAGGGTGACGGCGGTGAACCTTTCTACAGCGTTAAAGACTATCAGTACGGTGACAGCTTCTTCCCCGTTTCAATTAAAGCAGATGAAACTCTTTCTTTCACTCTTTTAAACCTTTATCAGAACTGGGGTAAATTCCCTCTCAAACAGCTTTCATCAATTGAGTTCCACGTTTCTTACTATCACCTTTCAACAGGTGCAACCGAAACGAACTGCATTGCACCTTATTTTGTAGGCAATAAAGACGGTTGGCTTCTCCCCGATTTCAGAACAAGAAGCGGTAACATGTGGTCTGAACAGCCTCAGTTCAACTCAGTCGGTATTCTCGAATTTGTAAATTATACTCCCAAGGCTTTAGGAATTTTTGATAAGAAAACTGTTCTGAGCGAATATCTGCACGGGAATATTGCATCAGTAGGTCAGACTTATTCAGACATCGAAGAAAGATTTGTTTCTGACTGCGGTTCCTATGAATATACACTCCGTCATGTAGAATTCCCACAGACAGATGAAAACAGGACATACTATGAAGTTGAAATCAACTTCCTCAGAGATGTGGATTTTGCAAACTTCAGAAGAGATTTTGACCTTTTCAATTTTAACGGCAGGTCAGCAAAATTTGACAAAGCAGGTTATCTTGACGAAAACAATAATATTGTCGTAACAGATGTTGAAAAAACTATAGCAAAGAAATATTACACTCTCGGTTCAGACTCACCTTATTTCAGTTTCTTTGATGTGTCAAAAGATGCAGAGCATGAGATTGAAGCACGTTTTGCTTGTAACTTCGGACTTATTGTACGTGACAGTGAAATAATTATCGGTGGTGAAAAAGCTGATATCCCCCTTGCTTTCAGAGAAGAATCAACGACTGAAGAATCTGAAGGAGCTCTCACTCTTGACGCAAAAAAAGTTTCTTTCAAATCAGGCGACTCAATCAAACTGACTCTCGTTCTTCTTCCCTGGGGCGTAGGCTATGAAGAAACTGATGCTCAGGTGCTTACAGTCCGTGAGGACAGTGCCCTTAATCCCGTTACAGTTGCTGCAAGTAAAGGCTCAGTAAAAGAAGACAAATTCGTTCCTACAGTTATTGCAGAAAATAATGAGGCTGAATTCTCAATCAAAGGTGGCAGAAATAATATCGCAGTAAGAATTGACGGCTTTGCAGGTCTTGAATGTCCCGAAATTTTTATGAACGGTGAAAAAGTAAGCCTTGCTTCTTCAAACGGATATGACGGATATTCTGTTTACTACAATGATGACGGTACATATTCATTCAGCTTTGTTTACGAAGCAAAAGATCCTTTCACAGAATACAAATTTGAAGTGAAACAGTAATGGAAAAGATTTTTATAATTTATGTTGCACTTATCAGTATAATCACATTTGCAGTTTTCGGAATTGATAAACTGAAAGCCGTTAAAGACAAACGGAGAACCCCTGAAAAGGTATTGTTTCTGTTGTCAATTATCGGCGGTTCTGTGGGCGCAATACTCGGAATGTACACTTTCAGACACAAGACAAAGAAACCCGCATTTAAATTCGGAATACCTGCAATTCTGATAGTGCAGATTGTCCTTTTATATTTCATAATGAGATAAAGAAACTCCCTGAGAATTTTAATGTTCTCAGGGAGTAAATTTTTGCATTATTCGTAAAACATGAACAGCTTTGTATTTTTTCCGAAATCATCAGAGTTATAGTACGGCTCTTCGTTTTCCCATTTCTGATGGAAACGGATAATCATAGAATCTTTCAGATCAACTGAAACATAAACGAAAAAATGCTTATCAGAATATTTTTGTCTTAAACAATTCAGGACTGTTGTTCCTAAAACTTTTGAAATCTCATCTGAAATTTCAAACTCTTTTTTCGTTATCTTATCAAGCAGATGAACATGATTTTCAAGTGCTTCAAATTCAGTTCTGTCTGATATGTTTTTTAGGTCTGACATTGTAATTCCACTGTCACCGAAAACAACATATTCATTGCCACAGTCATCTGCAATTGTTTTAAACGAAAAAAGTCTTACTATCGACTGCAGAAAATCCAATCTTTTCATAAACACATTTTAAGTCAGATACGAGCTACGCCTGTCTGACGCGCTGCTTCTGCAACTGCGGCAGCAACAGTTTTGCCCACTCTTTCATCAAACGCTTTGGGAATAATATATTCAGGACAAAGCTCTTCATCTGAAACGAGAGAAGCAATTGCCTTTGCTGCGGCAATTTTCATTTCTTCGTTGATGTCACTTGCTCTTACATCGAGTGCACCGCGGAAAATTCCGGGGAATGCAAGAACATTGTTAATCTGGTTAGGATAGTCGCTTCTGCCTGTACCGACAACTGCAGCACCGGCAGCCTTTGCTTCATCAGGCATAATTTCAGGAACAGGATTTGCCATTGCCATAACAATTGCATCCTTTGCCATTGATTTAATCATATCCTGAGAAACACATCCAGGTGCTGAAACACCAACAAGAACGTCTGCACCTTTGAGTGCATCTGCAAGTGTGCCGTCAATGTTATCTTTGTTTGAAATTTCAGCCATTTCTTCCTGTGCAGAAGTCATGCCCTCTTTTCCTTTACACACAATACCGAAACGGTCGCACATGATAAGTTTTCCGATTCCGAGCTGAAGGAAAAGCTTTCCGATTGCAATACCAGCTGAACCTGCACCGTTAATAACAACAGTTGCATCTTCAATTTTTTTGCCTACACATTTAAGTGCATTCATAAGTGCCGCTGAGCAGACAATAGCAGTACCGTGCTGGTCATCGTGAAAAACGGGAATATCAACATCTTCTCTTTCTTTCAGTTTTCTTTCAATTTCGAAGCAACGGGGTGCTGCGATATCTTCAAGGTTTATACCGCCGAATGAACCTGCAAGAAGTGCAATTGTGTTAACAATTTCATCAACATCCTTTGAACGGATGCAGAGAGGGAATGCATCAACTCCTGCAAATTCTTTGAAAAGAACGCATTTACCTTCCATAACGGGCATACCCGCTTCAGGTCCGATATCACCGAGACCTAAAACTGCAGTACCGTCTGTGATAACCGCAACAAGGTTGTGACGGCGTGTAAGCTCATAGCTTTTCAAATAATCTTTATTTATTTCAAGGCAAGGCTGTGCAACACCGGGAGTGTATGCAAGTGAGAGAGACTCCTTGTCATTCACTTTTGCTCTTGCATTTACTTCAATTTTGCCCTGCCACTCGTAATGACATTCAAGGGCTTTTTTTGCGTAATCCATTGTAATTAGTCCTCCCAGGGGAATTTGTAGTCGAGACCTAAATCGTCACGGACTTTTGACATTTCTTTCTGAACTGATTCGTTAATCGGCACACCTGAATCTTTTCTCTGCTGCCAGATTTCGTATTCCTTTTCACCTGCAGTATAGATTCTGTCCTGACCGGGCACTTTCTTTGAAGCACGGATTGTACGGATAATATCTCCTGCTTTCTTTCTGCAGAGTTCTTCACCAAGGAAGTGGTCTGTATCAATTGCAATGAAGAAATGACCGAGATGATAGGGAACTTTTTCTCCATTTTCGCCTACACCGTCAAGTGATTTACCGTAGTCACCATCCTGAAGAACTGATGAGAAGAATTCAACTGCAAGTGCAAATCCATAGCCTTTGTAACCGCCCAGAGCTTCACCGATACCGCCGAGAGTTGTAAGTGCTGCTGTACCATTACGGATTTTCTTGAGTGCTACTCCTGCATCTCCTTCAACAGGCTCACCGTCAAGACCGATAATTGTACCGGGGTGAACCTCTTCACCAATTCTTTCGTAATATTCAACTTTACCGTTCTGTGTAATTGACGTTGCACAGTCAAAGTTGAAATCGAATTCTTCATCTGTAGGAACACCGATTGTGAAGGGGTTTGTACCGAACATACCTTCAACACCGTGAGTTGGTGCAACTGAGGGACGTGCGTTTGTACCTGTCATACCGATACAACCTGCTTTAGTTGCCATTGTTGTGTAATAGCCTGCAATACCGTAGTGACATGAATTACGTACAACAACCATTCCCATACCATATTCTTTAGCCTTTTTGATAGCAAGTGACATAGCCTTGTGACCGATAACCTGTCCCATACCGTCGTGACCGTCAACAACTGCAGTTGTAGGTGTTTCTTTGATAATTTCAAAGTTTGTTACGGGATTCTGAATACCCCAGTTAATTCTGTCAATATAGATAGGCTTGAATCTGTTACAACCGTGTGATTCAATACCTCTTCTGTCTGATTCAAGAAGAATGTCTGTACAGATTTCTGCATCCTCACGGGGAACACCTGCACCTACGAAAGCATCAGTAATAAATGCTTCTGCTGTTTTCCAATCAAGAATTACTTTTCCCATGTTTTATATCTCCTTTAAATATTTTCCTTATTCATGTTCTTCCCAATCCATGGAGCGTTTAACCGCTTTTTTCCAGCCTGAATATAATTTATCACGGCTTTCCATATCCATTTCAGGAGTAAATATTCTGTCAACCTCTCTGAGAGATGAAAGCTCTGTTTCATCCTTCCAGAAGCCTACTGCAAGACCTGCAAGGAATGCAGCACCGAGAGCAGTTGTTTCAACCATTTTGGGTCGGTCAACAGGCGTTCTTATCATATCCGACTGAATCTGCATCATAATATTACTTACAGATGCACCGCCGTCAACTCTGAGAGATGAAAGCTCAATACCTGAGTCTGCGTTCATTGCTTCAAGTAAATCTGTCATCTGAAAAGCAATACTTTCAAGACAGGCACGTGCAATATGTGCTCTGTTGGCACCACGTGTAAGACCCATCATACAGCCTCTTGCATACATATCCCAATAGGGAGCACCAAGACCTGTGAAAGCAGGAACAAAATAAACTCCGTTTGCATTGTCAACGCTTTCTGCAAGTTCGTCAACACGGGGTGCCGTATCAATAAGTCTTACTTCATCACGAAGCCATTTGATAACTGAACCTGCATTGAATGCACTACCCTCAATAGAATATGTAACTTTATCACCGATTCCCCATGCAACACCTGAAACAAGATTATTTTTTGAACGTACTCTCGTATCTCCCGTGTTCATGAGAAGGAAACAACCTGTACCGTAAGTATTTTTAGCCTGGCCTTTACTGAAACAAGCCTGACCGTAAAGCGCCGCAGGCTGGTCACCGATTGAACTTGCAACGGGAACACCTGCTAAATCTTCAAGACCTAAAATTCCCTCTGAAACATAACCGTAAATTTCACTTGAAGGTCTCACTTCAGGCAACATGCACATTGGAACTTCAAGCTCCTTGCAGAGCTTTTCATCCCAGCAAAGCTTATCAACATCAAAAAGCATTGTTCTTGAAGCGTTTGAATAGTCAGTAACGTGAACGCCTGTCAGCTTCCAGATAAGCCATGTATCAACTGTACCGAAAAGAAGATCGCCTTTTTCTGCAGCTTCTCTTGTGCCGGGAACATTATCGAGAATCCATTTGATTTTTGTTCCTGAGAAATATGCGTCTATAAGAAGACCTGTTTTTTCTTTCACATAATCTTCAAGTCCGCGAGCCTTTAATTCTTCACACATTTTTGCAGTTCTTCTGCACTGCCAGACAATAGCGTTATAAACAGGTTTGCCTGTATTTTTATCCCAGACAATTGTAGTTTCACGCTGATTTGTAATACCGATTGCAGCAATCTGAGATGCATCAATATCAGACTGAGCAAAAAGCTGAGTGATCGAGTTGAACTGACTGTAAAGAATTTCCATAGGGTCATGCTCTACCCAACCTGAATCAGGATAAATCTGATTAAATTCTTTCTGCGATTTTGCTGCAATTCTGCCAAACTTATCAAAGACAACAGCCCTTGAACTTGTTGTTCCCTGGTCAAGGGAGAGAATATACTTTTCCATGTGCTATCCTCCTGAAATAAACAAAAGGAAAACCCACAACCTAAAAACTTTTCGAGTTGTCAGTTTTCCCTCCGATTTAATTATTATAACAATATCTTAATCCAAATATATACAAAAGTCAATATACACAAAATAACCTTTGTTATACTTTCTGATTTTTTCTGAAATTAGGCATATCCATAGCCTTACCGCCGTTCTGAACAGAAATATTTGAAAGAAGAGCTACTGCACTCCATTCAGCTGCATCGTAAACGTCAATATAAGGCTTTGTACCGTTAGCGATAGCGTCAATGAAATCTTTAACGATAAAGAAATCTCCGCCCTCGTGACCTGTTTTTCTCTGTTCTTCTGTTGCAGTTTTGTATCTTTCGGGAAGATAGAGTCCCTCATATTCCTTAAGAGGTGTCCATTCCTGTTTGTAACCATATTCTGCGCCCTCAGGCATAATATGAACCTTGTGCTGTTCATCCATACCTCTGGGAGCTTCATAAGCACCGTTTGTACCCTGAAGAAGATAATAGTTCATTTTATGAGGTCTGTTTGAAATACAGTCAACACGCACTTTTACAAGTTCACCACCATCAAGAGTGCACATTGTAACTGTTGTATCGTCCTGATGGAACTGAGGTGCAGTAAAGCTGCCTGTACCGAAGGAAGAAACAGATGTAATTCTCTTACCTGCAGGGAAGCATTTCATAACAGGGCCAAGTGAATGTGTGGGATAGAAGCATCCTCTTGTGCCTAACTGCCAATAAGTTCTCCATGAAGTCTTGCCGTTTTTGTAAACTGCAAGATCTTTGATATCGTGAAGATATTCACCCTCTGCATAGTAAAGCTGTCCGAAAAGACCTGCCTCAGACATGTTTCTTATCATCTGAGCCTGAGGTGAATAGCAGTAGTTTTCTGCCATCATATATACTTTGCCGCTTTTTTCAACAGCTTCAACAAGCCAATGGAGCTCATCCATTGTAACACCTGCAGTAACTTCACTCATAACATGCTTGCCTGCTTCAAGAGCAGCAAGAGTCTGCATTACATGGTACTGCATGGGAGTTGCAACGATAACAGCATCAATATCACTTTCAAGCATATCGTCATAAATTCTGTATGTATTGGGGATGTTATACTTTTCGGAAATTTCCTTAAGAACATCTTCATCAAGGTCGCAGATTGCTGTGATTTCAACATTTTCGCAATTCTGCAGGCCCATAATCATACATTTGCCTCTCGCACCTACAATACCGACTTTGATTTTCTTGCTCATTTTTTAGTCCTCCAATTTAATAAAGCAATGATGACTTGCGTCTTCTTCCTTGAGCATTTCAAGCTCTTTAATGCCGTATTCTTTCATAACAGCAACCCAACGGTCATACATGCCTTCATCATATTCAACAGGCTGGAAGCCGTAAGAAAGATAACTCTTTACTGCAGCCTTTCTCCATTCATCTGTTGTAAGGAAAGCGTAATCACAACCGTCGTTATAAAGCTTATTTACAGCAATCTGATTAAGCACGTTACCGAGACCTTTGCCTCTCATATCGCTTCTGACTGATACCATGTGAACATGACCCATGTTTTTATCGGGATGATAGATTACTGCAGTTGTTGCAACGTGTTCTCCGTTGTAATCAATGAAGAAAAGGTCTTTTTCAGGGATAAGGTCATCACAACCGAATATAGCATCCTGAAAATTCTTTTCTGTTGCATCTTCGCCTACAAGACCGTTTTTGCAGATTTCAATCCATGCAGGGATGTCACTTTCATCTTTATAGTTAGAAACAGTAAAGCCTTCGGGAAGTACGATGGGCTGAGGCTGTTGTCTTTTCCAATACATTTTAAGCTGTGCCATTTTCCATTTCTCCTTGCTTTTTATTTACGGAAATATTTTAACACACTTGTATTACTTTTTCAATGAGTTTTAAAAAGAAAAGGAGCTGTAAAAAACAAATTTTATTTTATATGTAACCCACCTTGCCATTTTGTTGTCATCCTTGAGCGTAAGCGAAGGATCTCAAAATGGCAACACATGAACCAATTCCAAACGAGATTCTTCGCTTCGCTCGAGAATGACGCGTTTGGAATTGTTGTGGTAAATTATATTTTATAAAGAGAAAACGTAAAAAATGCATCAGAAGTTTAAATTTAAAACTTCTGATGCATTTAACTTTATTCAAGCACCTGTTCTCATTGGCTTTTTAAAGATTATTTTTTTACAGCCCCTATAAATTTTTAAATATATTCAACGGTGTAGCAAGGTGAACGAAGACCCAGTTTTTCATAAAGTCTTGCACCCTTTACTGTTTTCTGTCCGTCAATTGAAACAGAAAGAGCATGTCCGATATTTTCATTAACTGCTTTGTCATGAGAAATAATCTCAATCCAGCTTTCGGGGTCTGAAGAAAGTGTTATACCGAAAATATTTTCAAGCTTATACTTCATTTCTTCCTCAGTATATGTTACCTGTTTCTCATAACCGGGTGCTGTATAGTCATATTTACTTTCAACACGTGTAAGATAAGGAAGATCCTGAACCCAGATATCTGAGCATTTTGCAGTTGTGCCTGCTGAAGTTGCTGAATAAACAGACAGTGCAATTTTACCTTCATATGTGAGATACTGTCCCATTACTTCATCAACAATGTCATATATAACATTACTCTTGTCAGCATTCTTCACGTCTGTTTTCAGTGCATGATCATTGGCAACAAAATTTATACCGAAGTTGTTGTGATATTTACCGTATGTATAAATTGCAATACACTGCGCTTTAAGTGCTTCCTTGTGGAAAGACGGACCCATTTCAGCATAAAGAGAAGCTGCAAGATAGTCTCTCATTTCATACTCTTTGCCGTTGTATTTTACTTTCTCGGGAGCATTTTCATCACTTTCTACAAGTGTTGTGCCGGGGAAATAGTGGTCTAAAATCCATTTATAGTCTGCACCGTCATTTTTGGCATAAAGATTTGCACCGTTCTGGCTCATACCGATATCGTGACCCCAACCGTAAGTTGTGATTACAAATTTACCTTCGGCTTTTTCTCCGTCTTCTTTGCCGAGGATAATATTATAAATTTTCATTGCGTCAGCAACGTTTATGTTGCCGTCCTTGTTCACATCAGCTTTTTTAAGCTCTTCTTCAGATAATTCATCTTTACCGGAAATGTGATTGAACACTATCATTACATCACTGACAGTTACATTGCCGTCACCGTTTACATCACCCGTTGTCGCAGCAAAAACATTTACAATGCTTAAACTCAAAGCAAATATAAGGACAGCTAAAAGCACACTTAAACTTCTTTTTGTTTTACTCACGTTTCGTTTCCCTCCACGCTTATAATACTTCCATAGTTTTTAGTCATATTCCATGCCCTATAATAGTAACAAAAAAATTACAAAAAATCAAGTGTTTAATGAAAAGTTAACATTTTTTAATTTTTTGTTTCCGAATTTACACAATATGTGGTATTATGACAAAAATATACATACAAAAAAGACTATACCCTTTCGGATATAGTCTTAATTTATTAAGAATTATTAGAATGTAACTGTGTAGTCAACCACTGCTTTAAGGTTCTTGATTGCAGCACTGATGATGCTGATTTTGATATCTGCATCCTTGACAAGAATGTTTACAAGATAGTGCCATGTACCACTTGTGATGATACCTGTTTTTGCATCAATGTTAGCTTTAACTGTTACATCTGTGTAAGTAAGAGAAACTGTTTCTCTACCGCGTGAAATTTCAGCACTGAGTTCTTTAAGTGCACCTTCAATATCACCAAGAGTACCAAGAACACGACCTACAGGACCTGCTGAACCGTCTGCTGAAGGACCGTCTGTCTGTTCCTTAGAAACGATTTCAACTGTGATAACACCGTTCTTTTCTGTAGCCTTGATTGATTTAAGGTCAGACATCTTGATTTCGCCGTAACCGGGAATATTAGTTGTGGGAGATGAGTTTCTTTCAAGAGCAGATTTGATAATGGGAGATGCAACTTTAAGGAGACCGCCGATAGCACCATCTGCTGTGATTGAACCGTTGTTACCGAGTTTCATAACTGACTGTCCCTGAGGAGCTTTTTTGTCTGTTGCTACAACTGCTTTGTTATAGTAATCAAGAATTTCCTGCTTTGACCACTGTGAAACGGGCTTTGCGCCTTCTTCTTTAGCGGGTTTCTTTGTTGCGGGTTCTTTAGAAGGTTTGTCTTCTTTCTTTGTTTCTTCTTCAGCTTCTGTTTCGCCTTCTTCAGTAGCTTCTTCAGCTTCTGTTTCGCCTTCTTCAGTAACTTCTTCAGCCTCTGTTTCGTTTTCAGGTTCAGGAGCATCTGTTACTTCTTCACCATCTGAATTAACAGGAGCATCTGTTACAACTTCGGGATTTGTTGTTGTTTCTTCTTCATTGTTGTTGCCGCCGCATGCTGCGAATGATACGAGCATGAGAACTGCCATGAGAAGTGCAAGTAATTTCTTCATAATAATTTTCTCCTTTAAATTTTTGTTTTACTAACGTTTTGTTTTCTTCACGTCAGCTGTACTTGTCGGATATTTTTCTTTATAATCATATTCCGTACCATATCATGGTAACAAAAAAATCACAAAAAATCAAGTGTTTTTAAAAATTCTTTTAGTTTTTAAAAATATTACAGGGCTGTTGCAATGCAACAACCCTGTAAATCAGATTAAACACCTAATTAATATTTGATATTTGAAAATTCACCGTTTGTTGTTGCTGTACCTGTACCATCAATCTTAACGCCTAATGCCTTAAGATTAAGAACAGCATCAAATGTATATGAATATGCAATGTTTGTAATTTTTCCGTCTTTAACAGTTACTTCAACTTCAATTGATTTGTAATTAACCTTTGTGCTGTTAACTGTAAGCAGGTTAGCAAGTCCGCCAAGAGCATCTGCGATACCATCAACAACTTCTTTGTGTGTGATGAAATCGTTAGTGAATCTTGATACGGGAGTTTTGTTATCCTTCTGGGGGTCTGTTGCATTAGCAATTGTAAAGGAGTAAACACCATTTGCCTCTTTAAGATTCTGGATGTCGGAGCCCTTGAGAGCAGTAGCTTTAATCTCGTAGTTATCCTTAAGAGAATCCTTATCCTTCGGCATTGTACCCTGCTTTGTACCGATTCCGATAAATCCGCCAACAACGCTGTCAAGATTTGCGTCGTCAGCAACCATACCGATAAGCTTGTTCAATGTTGCTGTTTTGTCACCAACATCAATACCCTTTCCGGGAACGAAAGCACAAACTCTGTTGTAGCTGTAGCTACCATTTGAAACAACAGCTTTTGTTGCTGAGTTCATAAGACTTGCAAGTTTATCAGCTGTAAGTTTTTCTACCTTTGCGGGTTTGTCTGCAGGTTTGTCTTCTTTCTTTGTTTCTTCTTCAGCTTCTGTTTCGCCTTCTTCAGTAGCTTCTTCAGCTTCTGTTTCGCCTTCTTCAGTAACTTCTTCAGCTTCTGTTTCGTTTTCTACTTCAGGAGCATCTGTTACTTCTTCACCTTCTGAATTAACAGGAGCATCTGTTACAACTTCAGGATTTGTTGTTGTTTCTTCTTCATTGTTGTTGCCGCCACATGCTGCGAATGATACGAGCATGAGAACTGCCATGAGCATTGCTAAAATCTTTTTCATTGGTTTTGTTCCCCTTTCAAAAATTATATTTATGATTGTTATAAATCTACTATAAATTTGACTTTTTGTCAATAGAATATTGATTATAAAACATTAAAAATTATTCTGCAACAATGCCTGTTAACTCTGACGGATGAGAAATTATATAATCTGCATTTTCTTTTTCCAGAATTTCTCTGTCACGGAATCCCCATAAAACACCTACAGATGTAAGTCCTGCGTTTTTTGCAGTTCTGATATCCGTTTCCGAATCACCTACAAAAATGCAGTCGCTTTTTTCAAAACACATCTCATCAATAACTTTGTTTACCATTTCAGGATGAGGTTTTGATGGTATACCCTCTCTCACACCAACGGCAATAGTAATAAGTTCACCGAAATATTCTTTACAAAGATTTTTTACCGCATCATCGTTTTTATTTGATGTGACTGCGATTTTTATACCGAGATTGTTTAATTCTTCAAGACACTCTGCAATACCATTATATGGTTGTGTTTTGTTCTGCATGTTTTTTCTGTAAGCTTCTCTGAAAAATTCATAAGCAGAGTCCCGCTTGTTTTTGTCAAAGCTTTCGGGAACACTTCTTTCCACAAGCTTTCTCATACCGTTGCCGACAAATTGTCTTATTTCTTCAAGACTTCTCTGAGGACATGAGAATTTTTCAAGCATCATGTTTACGCTGTCAGCCAAATCCTCAAGTGTATCAAGAAGCGTTCCGTCAAGGTCAAAAATAACACACTTATACATCAGCCGAGATTAATAAGTGCAATACACTTAACAGGGCAGACTTCTGTACATTTACCGCAGCCTGTACATTTGTCATAGTCAACATGTGCACGGTTTCCTTCAACAGTAACTGCACCGAATTCACAAGTTTTTGCACATTTCATGCAACCGATACAACCTGTTTTACATTCTTTTCTTGTCATTGCACCTTTATCGCCATTCTTACAAAGAACTGCTGCTTTTTCCTGGTGAACAGGCATAAGCTCAATAAGATGCTTGGGACAGGTTTTAATACACATACCGCATGCACGGCACATTGTGGGGTCAATTCTCGCAACACCGTCACAAATTTTAATTGCATCATAAGGACACGCTTCAATACAGTCACCGAAACCGATACAACCGTACTGACATTTTTTAGGACCGCCGAAAAGCTGTTCAGCCATTTTACAACTCTTGACACCTTCGTAATCAAGCTTTGTATCGCAGTTTCCGCAGCTTCCCTGACAAAGAACAATTGCTGCTTTCGGGTCAACTGAACCTGCTGCAAGACCTGTGATTTCAGCAATCTGTGCTGAAACATCACTTCCTCCGGGAGAACAGAGGTTTGTCTCTGTTGTTTCACCCTTTGAAAGTGCAGCAGCATAACCGTCGCATCCTGAAAAACCACATGCACCACAGTTTGCACCGGGAAGACATTCTCTGATTTTTTCAGCTTTTTCATCGACGGGCACAGCCATAACAATTGAAGCAATTGCAAGACCGAGACCTGCGATAAGACCTATTGAGGCAACAATAATAATTGCAATAACTATGGGACTCATTCTGCTACCTCCTTTAAGCGAAAATGTTTTCTACAAGTCCTGCAAAGCCCAGGAATGACATTGAAACAAGAGCTGCAGCAACAAGAGTTATGGGCAGACCTTTAAGACTTTCGGGAATGTCGCTTGATTCCATTCTTTCGCGGACACCTGAGAACATAACCATAGCAACCAGGAAACCGATACCTGCACCAAGTGAATTTATCATTGACTGTGCAAAGCCGTAGCCATTGTCGATGTTGAGAAGTACAACACCGAGAACTGCACAGTTTGTTGTGATAAGCGGAAGATAGATGCCGAGAGAATTGTAAAGAGGAGGCATATACTTCTTCAACACAATTTCAACAAGCTGAACAAGTGCCGCAATAACGAGAATAAACACAATAGTCTGAAGATATTCGAGGTTATGCTTTACAAGAAGATTGTTAATGGGAAATGTTACGGCTGTTGAAAGAACCATAACGAAGATAACTGCAAGGCTCATACCTGTAGCAGTTTTTGTTTTCTTCGAAACACCAAGGAAGGGGCAGATACCGAGGAATTTAGCAAGAACAAAGTTCTGTGTAAGAATCGCAGTAAGCAGAATTGCAAGTAAAGGTTTTAAAGTACTCATCTGTCACACTCCTCCTTTTCCTGAGCAGTACATGTTGCAAACATAGGACATGCTTTGCATGAATGAAGTTGTGCTTTTTCCTTGCCCTTTTTCTCAGCAATTTTGTTTGCGAGCATAATGAGCATACCGAAAACAAAGAAACCGCCGGGAGCAAGAATAAAGATAAGAATGGGATTTTCACCAAATACTGAATTCCACAAGGGCTGACCACCGTTGATAAGGCTTATTGTAATTGTACCTGTGCCAAAGAACTCTCTGATAAATCCCATAAGGAACAACGCAATTGTAAATCCTACACCCATTCCTACACCGTCAACTGCTGAAGCCAATACACTGTTTTTACCTGCAAAAGCTTCAGCTCTGCCCAGAATGATACAGTTAACAACTATAAGAGGAAGATAAACACCAAGCTGTTCGTCAAGAGATGGTGCAAATGCTTTTACAAGCATCTGAACAATTGTAACAAATGAAGCAATAACCACAATGTAAGCAGGAATTCTTACCTTTGAAGGTATAACCTTTCTCAATGCGGAAATTACAACGTTTGAACAAATAAGAACAATTGAAGCCGCAAGACCCATACCGATTGCACTTTCAACTGATGTTGAAACCGCAAGAGTGGGACAAGTACCGAGAACTAACCTGAGAACGGGGTTTTCATCAAGAAAACCTTTGGTCAGTTCTTTCATGAGAGATTTTTTCTCTGCCATTATTTATCCCCTCCTTCTACTGTTCTGAAAATTTCAACCGCATTGTTTACGGCATCTGTTACTGCCTGAGAAGTAATCGTAGCACCTGTAAGTGCCTGAATTTCATTTTCTCCTGCATCTGATTTTACAACTGTAAAATCACCTGTATTTGAAACATACTGATTTTTGAAATCATCTTTTTTCGCGTTCATACCAAGACCGGCTGTTTCTTCAATCGCGAGAATTTCCATTCCCGTAACTTTACCGTCAGCACCGATACCGGTCATAATTTTGATTTCACCGCCATAGCCCTTTGATGAAGTTGTGAAAACATAACCGATTACGGTTCCTGTTTCGTCAAGGGCTTCAACATAAGATGCTTCTTCAACTGTTTTCACATCTGAGAAAGCTTTTGCATCTTTAAAAACAAGCTGTCTTGCGGCAATTTCCGTCTGAGCATTATTCTCAGCAATTTTCGGAGCTGTCACCGAATCTGTTACTGCAAGGATTGCAGTACATATTGCTGCGATAAGGAAAAGAGTTATTGCAGGAACTGCGATTTCTTTGAAACTGAATTTTTTCATTTTGCTTCAGCCTCCTTTTTCTTCTTTTCCTTCACTGTACCGAAAGGCTTAGGAGTTGTAAGATTTTCAATATGAGGAACAAGTATGTTCATGATAATAATTGCAAATGAAACACCTTCGGGAAGATTACCGAAAAGTCTGATAAGTGCTGTAAGCACACCACAACCGATACCGAAAATTATCTGTCCTTTGAAGTTGATAGGTGAAGTTGTGTAGTCAGTTGCCATAAAAATTGCACCGAGAAGAAGACCGCCTGCAAGAATTTCATAAGCAAGGAAAGTAAGGTTAAAACCGCCTGCAATAAACATAATTACTGCAAATGAACCTACATAAGCAAGAGGTATTGTAAGTTTGATAACTCTTCTTACAAGAAGATAGATGAGTCCTATTACAAGAGCAATTGCGCAAACTTCACCGAGAGAACCTGCGCGTTTACCAAGGAACATATCAAGAAGTGACGGAAGTCCGTCAAAAGACTCTGATGTAATTTCACCGCTTCTGTAAATCTCTTTGATTGCATTAAGAGGAGAAGCTGTTGTGATTGTTTCTGTTTTCCACGAGAAAGGAGCATTCCATTTACCCATTTCTGTAGGGAAGGATGCGATAAGCATAATTCTTGCTGCAAGTGCAGGGTTTACAAAGTTCATACCGATACCGCCGAACATCTGCTTAACAACTACAATTGCAAGAATGTCACCGAGTACAACCATCCATAAAGGCATTGAAACAGGAACGTTGAATGCAATAAGGAGACCTGTTACAATTGCGCTGAGGTCGCCTACTGTCTGATGTCTTTTCATCACAATACGTGAAATGTATTCAACAAGAACACATGCGCCTACTGAAACAGCCGATACAATAAGAGTTCTGTAACCAAAAAGGAAAGTAGCGGCAATAAGTGACGGAACAAGAGCAATTACAACATCAAGCATAATTCTTGTGACCGTATCTTTTGAGTGGTCATGCGGTGATGCACTGACCAGAAGTTTTTTGTCAAGACTCATTTCTTTGCTGCCTCCCTTACTACTGATTTTGCAAGACGCATGTACTGAACAAGAGGTTTGCCTGCAGGGCATGAATAAGCACAGCTTCCGCATTCCATGCATACGTTAATTCCGACTTTGTTAAGACTGTCTACATCACCGATTTTTGCGTATCTCTCAATGAGAGTTGGCATAAGGCTCATCGGACAAGCCTGTGCACATCTGCCGCAACGGATACAATCACGTTCTTTTTTAAGTTCAGCGTCACCCTCAGCAAAAGCAAGAATAGCGTTGTTGCTTTTTATCATGGGAACATCTGTTGAGAAAACTGCCATACCCATCATAGGACCGCCTGAAAGAATTTTTCCGGGTTCTGCTTTGAAACCGCCGCAGAAATCAATAATTTCCGCAATGCTTGTACCGATAGGAACGCGTACGTTCTTGGGTTCTGCAATTGCTGAACCATCAACAGTCATTGAACGACTGACAAGAGGTCTGCCTGTTCTCATGTATCTTCCGATAAATGCAGCACTGGCAACGTTCATAACAATACAACCTACGTCAGCAGGAAGCTTTCCCGGAGGAACACGTCTGCCTGTTGCTGACTGAACCATCATCTTTTCAGCACCCTGAGGATAAACTGATTTAAGAGTCATAAGTTTTACGTTATCTTTAACTTTAAACTCACCTGCAATCTCCTGAAGTGCCTTGAAAGCCTGAGGCTTATTGTCTTCAATAGCAATAATTACGTTGGGAATTTCAAGCCATTTCTGAAGAAGCTGAATACCGCCGATGATGTTCTTTGAATTTTCAAGACATTCACGATAGTCAACAGTAATATAAGGTTCACATTCAGCAGCATTGATAACAAGAGTGTCGATGTTTTTCTCCTTGGGGAAAGCAAGCTTTACATGTGTTGGGAAACCTGCGCCACCGAGACCTACAAGACCGGATGCTCTGACTGCCTTGATAAAATCTTCACGTGTTTCAATAACGGGAGGAGTAATGCCCTCGTACTGACGCATTTCTCCGTCAGATTCAATTGTAACACCTTTTGTTACAACACCACTGGGAAGGCTTACATCCCCTACTGCAACAACCTTACCTGAAATTGAGGAGTGAATAGGTGCAGAAACAAATTTATCTGTGTCACCTACTACCTGTCCTACAGACACAATGTCACCGACTTTTACTGTCGGTTCACAAGGTGCACCGATGTGCTGCTGCATTGGCAACACAATTTTTGAAGGGGGAGCCATTCTGACTACTTCCATCTCAGCAGTATTTTTGTGGTGAGAAACGTGAACGCCGCCTCTTACCTGTTTTACTGCCTTGAGAACACCCTCAGGTCTTTTAAAACTCATTAGACCTCATCCTTTCTATAAAAATACAATATATAATTATTTAATAAAAAACTTTGATTGTTTCATCAGGAGTGGCATAACTGCTTTCAGGATTATGCCTGTAATTATCCCCATTACAACTCCGCTGAGAAGAAGTACGGGTGCATAATAAACAAATGCTGTTGTTTTTGTTACAATTATTGATACTGCAAGTTGTCCTATGTTATGACAAATTGCAGAAACTACTGCCACGCCCACAAAGCCCGATTTATCTTTTACTAATTTTATCATCAGACACATTGCAACTGTGCTCAAAAAACCCCCGCCAAAGCTCATGAAAAATGCGGTAACACCTCTTGTGAGAAGAACAAAAAGTGATTTTATAAGAGTCACTGCAAGTGCAGGAAAAAAACCCATTGTACCTGCTGTGAACATAGTTACAATATTTGATAAACCGAGCTTGACTCCCGGAGGAAGAAAAGGCATTGCAGGCAGAAGATTTTCAATAAAAGAAAGTGCAAGTGCCTGTGCACCTAAAATCCCCGAAAGTGCAATTTTCTGTGTTTTTGTTTTCATATATCACCTAATAAACTATAGCATCGGGTTCATTGCCTTTTTTCGCACCCGAAACTTTTATAACAACTTTTTCAGGAAGACAGGAAGCAAAGTCACCATTCTGATGGAGTTCACCACTTTTAATGCAAACCTTGTCGGGACAGTCAGATTTTTCAAAGTAAATTTTTCCGTCTTCTGCCACAACCACAACGGAATCATTTTCACCCGTAATAATTTTCTTTTCTTCCTTTTCGGTAAGATTCACAGTTTCCACAATTTTTCCGTCATAATAAACTTCCGCTACAAGCTGAGAAGAAGAAAAGCTTTTTAAGAGAAAACCTGCACCGATTATAAGGATTATAACAACAATCAACAGAATGTCATTTTTTGTAATCAGTTTTCTTTCCATAATTCAAACTCATCATTTTTTATTTCTGTTCTGTCTTTTAAACCCTCCGTGACCTTTACTGTTTTTGAATCAAAGATAAATACAGCTTCAGCATCATATTCTTCGAGAAGTTCAAGACTTTTTTCATAACCGAGACAATAACATGCAGTTGAAAGAGCATCACTGAGAAGACCTGAATTACATACAACAGTTACTGAAAGCAAATCATTTTCAACAGGATATCCCGTCTCTGTTGAAAGAATGTGGTGATACTTTTCACCGCCGAATTCCGAAACTCGCTCGTAATTTCCTGATGTAGAAACAAATCCCTCACTAATTGTGATAACTACCATGTAATCGTTTACATCACCTAACGGATTTCTCACACCTACAGTAAAATCATTTTTTCCGTAAAGACAGAGGCTACCGCCAACATTGATTATTGCTTCGGAAATGTCACTTGCATCAAGAATTTTTTTTGCATCGTCACATGCAAGTCCTTTTCCCGCAAAGCCTAAGTCAATTTTCTGATTTTCACCGAGAGTGACAATGTTACCTTTTATTTCAACTTCTTCCCAGGAAACGGCATCAAGCGTTTCTGAAATTTCGTCTTTTTCGGGAACAACAAAATTCTCAGAACCGATATTCCAAAGACCTGTAAGATTTCCGATTGTCAGGTCAACTGCACCCCTGCTTTTTTGACATACATCAAGAAGCTCAGTCAGTACAGAAAGTGTTTCATCTGAAACCTCTGCTTTTTTATTTTTATTGAGAAGAGCAATTTCTGAATTTTCAATTCGCCATGAAATTGCATTTTCTCTTTCTTTAATTGAAGAAATAATTTCATCTGCAGTTTCTTCTGCGTTTCTGCCTGTAATTTTCTGAGAAATCACCGCACCCATTGCAAAATCTGTTTTTTCGATTTCTGTTTTACTTGAAATAACATCAAAAATCACTGCTGCTACAATAAGGAAAGCGGCTGATACGGCAATTATGACAGTCATTTTTTTCTTATCCTTCAAAATTTACCGCACCTCCCCATAATTACTATTATTCTACAATATTTTTAATTGAATTTCAATGGTTTTTCCATTAATTAAACTTTTAACAATCTTTAAAATATGGGAATAAAAAAATCAGGTAATTCCGAAGAAATACCTGATTGTGTTCAGTTAAATTTAAATGTACCAAATCCAACCAAAAAGAACAATAATTATAATCCACTGGAAGAATGAATAGTTAACTGTTACTTCAAAATCCTTTTCAAACTTACCGTCTTTTGATGCAGCAGTAACTGTAGTTGTACCGGCTTTTGCACCATAAATGTTACCGTCCTCATCAACAGTTACAATTGAAGAGTCTGCCGAAGACCATGTAAGCTTGTAGTCCTTGAGGATTGTTGAATTAAGGTTGTCTTTAAGACTTGCTGTGCCTTTATAATTGATTGCAACAATGCTGTCGTTCTCTTCTTCCTTAATTTCTTCTTTTTCAGGAACAGAACCTGTATATTTCAGAGTCTGACCGACTGCGACATAATTGTTAACATCAATCTTTTCTTTCGTACTTCTTCCGCAGAACCATCTGCCACCGGAAAAATCAGGTGTTTTCTTGAAATCATTACTGAGGAAAATAAGACCTGAAATATCCTTGATATCTTTTTTTGCTTTAAGAACAAAAGAAACAATTGTTTCTTCACTTGACAGTTTTACAGCTTTACCGTCATTAAGCTGAGTATTTGCTGACCATGAAGCAAAGGCAATTTTATATCTGTCCATAACCTTTTTCTGTGACCAGTATTCTGTGTTTGAATTACGGTTTGTATAGAAATTAGCAGGGCTTTTCCAGTTACCGTTAGTCACATAAGCAGAAGCAAGCTTGCCTTTGAAGGTAAGGAAAGACTTGAGACTTGTGGGACTTGTATTCTGTACTTCGAAAGCATCACCGTCATAAATTACGGGAAGTTCCATTGAGTAGATATAATAATTTGTTTTAAGATTTACGCTTACAACCACATCTTCTCCCTTTGCAAGAGAAGTTTTATCTGTTTTGATGCTGAAAGTTGCAACGTAATCTGCTTCAGAAGCTGCAAATGAAGTTATTCCTGCAATGCCTGTTGCAAAAAGCATTGTAATCAGCATAAGAACTGAAATTACTTTACAAAAAGTTTTCTTCACTGAAAATCACTCCTTTTTGTTGTATTTTTTAAATTTCCATCGTCTGAGGAAGTTCGCTGTCACCGTTTACGACACGGTAAAGGTAAACCAGGTCATAGGTATCGGTAATATCATCATTGTTGGAAATATCTCCTGCAATTGAAACAGGTGATTTTTCTTCAAATTCTATATCGTAATTGACAATTGATGCCATCATCACCGTATCGTAAGTGTCAATAACTCCGTCACCTGTAAGGTCTCCGAAAATTATTATTGTATATGATTCGTAAATTTCACCGTCAACAATAAAATTAACAACCGAACCTGTACCGAATCCGTTTTCAGATTCAATGTATTCAAGTGTGCCGCCCTCATATTCGACAAAGTCCTCAAGGTCGTAAATACCTTCTTCAAGACCGTAGATAAGACCAAGTTCTTTATCAATAATTGTAGCAGTACTTTCTTTTGCAGAAAAGCTGACCTTGGCTTCCGGTTCTTTTTTCGTAGGATCAACACCGTGGTAAATAAGTGTCTGTCCTGATGTTACCATGGAGCTTATTGAATATTCTTCTGTGGTTGATCTTCCTACAAAGAAAATACCCTGAGGTGCTGTCTGAGTCTTTTGAAAATCATTGCTCATAAAAATGAGTTCGGATAAATCTTCAATATCTTCGTTTGCTTTTACGGTAAAAGAAAGAACCTTTTCTTCTTCACTCATTAAAACAAGCTCGGAAGAAATAGACGTGTCTGCTGACCATGTAGCATAAACAATCTTATACTTATTCATAATATCATCCCGTGACCAGAATGAGGGATTTGAATTTCTTTTTAAATAAAAGTTTGACGGACTTTTCCAATTGCCGTTAGTTATATAAGTATCCGCCATTGAACCTTCAAAGGTAAGGAATGATGAAAGACTGGAACTTGTGTTCTGTAAAGACAGCATTTCACTGTCATAGAGTATGGCAAGTGACATTGTACAGATATAGTAGTTAGTTTTCAGAAAAACACTTACTTCTATATCCTCATCCTTCCGAGGCGATGACTTGTCCGTTTCAATTCTGAATTCGGCAACATAATCCGATTCATCTGCCGCGAAGGCAGACAAACCGGATATGCTGATTATCAGAACGAAAGTCATCAACAGACTGAGAAGTCTGAAAGCAGTTTTGCTTATTTTCATAATAACCACGTTTTAAATAAATTTATTTTATGCTGCCGGAGCATTGACTTCCTTTGCAATTTCAACGTAAGCAGCTGAGATTGAAGAAGCTGCATATTTGCCGAGAGAAATAAGCTCATGGTAGCTGATAAGACAATAGTCGTTGTCGGGAACAATGTAACCGAGAGCATCGTTACAAAGACCGAACGCTGTAAGCTCTTTATCTCCAAAGATTTCACATGCTGATTTGTACTGATAGTCCTGACATGAGAATGAGCCTTCTGCTGTAATTGAGCCTCCGCCGTAGATAATATCTGTTACGATTTCGCCGGGAGCCATAACAGACTTCATCATCTGACCGATTTCAACATAACCTGTTTCTGAAACAACCTCATATGTGCCTTTTTCTGTCCTGAGAATGTTGTATGAAACAAGGTTTGCACGGCCTGCAAGCTTGATAAAGTTATTTGTTACGGGGATTCTGATTTCCTTGACTCTTACGTTGAGAATGGGATCAAGTTCAATTTCTTCAACAGGTGTCCAACCTTCATACCAGATTGTATAGCTGTTCTGAAGACCGTATTTTTCGATTTCAGCATCAATAATTGACTTACCTGAAATGTTATCGTTTGCAAGAATTTCCTCTTCTGTCATGTTGAGAGCAAGAAGAATTCTGCCGATTTCTGTACCATAACGGATTGACTCTTCGTAACGGTGTACTGTGGGAACGCTGTCACCTGAAAGACCTCTTCCCATGTAGATACCTGCAATAGCACCGTTAATGAAATAGAAGTTATAGCCGTTTGCACCTTCATTTACTGCTACATTTTCATTTCTGTATCCGTTGAGGAATTTTTCAATGTAATAAACATATTCACCGCAAAGCTCACGGCCTGTACCCTTACCGTCATCTGTAGGAAGACCTGCAACGTCAGGATGACCTGCCATGTTTGCAATGATTGTAGGTGTTGCCTGGGCATCATCGGGAGTAAAGATAAGACGTGTTACTGTGTTGTCCTTTGATGTTGCTGAATCACGGTTCTTATTGTTGAAATAACCGTCACCGATATCTTTCTTTGAGTATGTAAGTGAGCCGGGTTTCATGTCGTCAAGTGCTTTACCCATTGCCTCTGCTGATACTTTAACAACAAACTTCATATAATCTTCGTCAACGCCCTTTTCAAGTGAGCCGAGACCTGTCCAGCCCTTTGCAAGGTTTCCGAGAAGTTTGGGGAAAAGATTAGTCCAGAGACCCTGTGTATCAATACCGCTGTGTGTGTGTGTTGCAGCAACGTTAACGCTTGCCAGCTTGATTTTCTTTTCCGCAGCGATTTTTGCAACTTCTGCACGGATCTGTCTGATATAAAGGTTTGAAACACCGATTGAGTCAATTGTTGCAAAAATTGAAACGCCTCTGTCTGAAGAGTCATCCATAGCAACAATTCTGATCTTCATATCATCAACGATTGATTCAACTTTATTTGAGAAACCGTTATTGATGTCAATGTAACCGCCGAGATAGTAATCCTTTGTCTGCCAGTCTGAAGGAACAAGGCTTGCGTTTGCATAACCGAGCTGCCATTTTGCATTTTCAGCAGGCTTGTCAAGGAACTTTTCTGTACCTGCGTAGAAATTTTCACTCTTATAGTTCTTTTCATCCTGGAAATAAGAAGGATCAGAAAGAGTATCTGCAAGTGCACCGAGGATTTTATGTGCAAGGCTTTCAACAACTGAAAGTGCAACATATTTAAGTTCCTGAGTTGTGCTGATGTTGAGAATTGCCTCTGTGAAGCCACTGAAAGAAAGAACATCCATTTCTTTGCCGTTGAGAGTGACTATCCACTGGTTTTCAGGCTGTGCATGACGGTTGCTGAAACCGTTGAGGTAATCAAGAAGAAGTGTCTTGATTGATGCAAAGGTTTCTGTGTCAAGGTTAACAACACTCTGAATTACATCAATTGCACCTGATACTGTTTCTTTTGCATCAGTAACAGTTGTATCTTCTGCTACGGGTGCGTTCACTGTTGTGTCTTCTGCTGCCATTACAACTGTGAAGGTTGAAGTAACCATAACAATTGCAAGAATAACAGAAATAACTTTAAGTAATTTCTTGCTCATTTCGAATATCTCCTTTACTTTTGGAATATAGACATTAATCCATATAAAATAATATCATATATGATTTTATTTTTCAATAGTTAATTTTTTCATTTTCTTCTGCGTTTACCGTTTTTTTGGTTTGTGTAGATTACAAAACCGCCGTAGCCTGCACCGAGAAGAATAAGAAGAATAAAAATAATTTTTCCCACCACACTGTTCCATGCCGATTCAATTGCACCGCCAATGGTAAGAATCAGACTTCGGCTTACTGTTTTTGATGCAACAAGGTCAACTGTTGCAATCTCTTTCCCGGCATAAAAAACTGTTGCCGTGCCTACCTTTTCACCTTTTTTGACAGGTGCTTTTATAACCTCAGGTGTATCTGTATTAGGTTGAATGTACACGCTTGATGCATCAAGGCTTGAAGGGACAAGAGCCGCAACATCCTTTGACGGAATAAGTTCAAGGGTATCAGCTGCCCATGAATATTTTACGTCAACTACGGTAATGATTTCGTTTTCTTCTGCAACAACCTTGTATCTTATGTTAGAAAAAGTCCAGTCAATCATTTTTTTACACTCGATGAAGGCAATGTTTTCCGCAACTTCACCGATCACCGCGTCTTTAATATCTGCACCCATGATAATTGCAATGTAATTATAACCGTTTTTACTTGCCTTTGTTATAATACATCTGCCTGCATCATCAGTTGTACCTGTTTTGATGCCTGTAACATAAGGCAGATAACAGTCAGAATAGTTTGAATTTATCATGAAGTTTGTAGCAGGAAGTATTCTTTCCTCATTCATGTTTGTTTCGGGCATTGTGTAGCTTGTCTGGCCCACAATTTTTTCAAATACAGGATTTGACATTGCCTCTTTACAGATTAAGTAAAGGTCATGTGCCGTTGTATAGTGTCCCTCCTGATCAAGACCGTGAACGTTGGCATATTTTGTGCTTGTGCATCCAAGTTCCTTTGCCTTCTGATTCATCATATCAAGGAATGCAGGTACTGAACCGCCAACGTACTCTGCAATTGCAATTGCAGCTTCGTTGGCACTTTTTACCATAAGACAGTTGAGAAGGTCATACATCGTAACCCTTTCTCCGGGCACAAGTCCTGCAGTTGATGAGTCTGTTCCCACAAGAGAGTCAATTGCATACTGTGAAATTGTAACAGGAACTGTCAGGTCCTCACACTTTTCCAGGGCAACAAGGGCTGTCATGATTTTTGTAAGACTTGCAGGGGCAGTTTTCTTGTTATAGTTTTTATTGAAAATCGCCTCATCGTTATCCATACAAATCATACAGGCTATGTCAGCACGTATGTCGAGAGAGTCATTATACTCCGCAAAACATGTCATCGGAGTTAATATAGACAGAAAAATTATTGAAGTTAATAAAAAAATTACTGTTTTTTTCATAGACAATTCACCTATATTGTTGTATAATACATTATTATAACAATTATTATATATTAATTCTTTTCGTATATCAAGTTAATTTTCAATTATTTTACATCGTGACAGGAGGTTTTTGTTTGCTGTATGTAACGGGAGATACCCACGGCAACATAAACAGATTTTCCGCAAAAGAGTTGAAAAAGCTGAAAAAGGGCGACACTCTTTTTGTATGCGGAGACTTCGGATTTATCTGGGATAACAGTCTGAAGGAAAAAAGAAATCTGAAAAAGTTGTCTTCAAAAAAATATACCATCTGTTTCATTGACGGAACGCACGAAAACTTTGACCTTCTCAAAGAATATAAATTAGGCACATACAAAGGCGGTCTCGCAAGAAAAATAAGCAACAACATCTATTATCTTCAGCGAGGGCAGATTTACGATTTTGAAGGAAAAAGCATTTTCGTAATGGGTGGCGGTGAAAGCCCCGATATTGATTTAAGATACGAAAAAGACACATGGTCAAGCGACGAAACCCCTATAAGGCAGGAGCTTATTGACGGCGCAAAGAGACTTCAGGAAAGAGATTTCAGCGTTGACTTCATTCTTTCCCATGAACCTCCCGCAAAAATCAAGGGACTTCTTCTTCTGCAGGATACAGAATCTGCACGTATCACAGGTCTTAACACCTATCTTGAAGAGCTGAGTCAGTCATGCGAATTCCGTTGCTGGTTTTTCGGAAGCATGCACATTGACAAATATATTTCTTCCACACATATTGCCGTTTATCAGAAAGTTATCAACATGCTGACCGAAAACTCAATAACAGGCGATATTGTTAAAACTGTTTAATATTTTAAGGAGTATACAGATTATGAAGAACACAGAAAAAACTATGGAAAAAGTAGTTGCTCTCTGCAAAGGCAGAGGCTTCATCTTCCCCGGCAGTGAAATCTACGGTGGTCTTGCAAACACATGGGACTACGGTCCTCTCGGTGCAAGACTCAAGAACAACGTAAAGGACACATGGAGAAAAAGATTTATTCAGGAAAGAAAGAACAGCTACGAAGTTGACGCTGACATCCTCATGCATCCCAGAGTATGGGAAGCAAGCGGTCACGTTGCAAGCTTCTCGGACCCTCTTCTTGACTGTAAAGAATGTAAAATGCGTCACAGAGCAGATAACCTTATTGACGACTTTGATGAAAACGCTCATGCAGACGGCATGACAAAAGAAGAAATGTTTGAGTACATCAAGGCTCACTCAATCCCCTGTCCCAACTGCGGTAAGCACAATTTCACAGACATCCGTGAATTCAACCTTATGTTCCAGACTTTCCGCGGTGTTACAAACGATTCAAAGAGCGTTATCTACCTTCGTCCCGAAAACGCTCAGGGTGAATATGTAAACTTCCTCAACGTACAGCGTACAATGAGAGCAAAGCTTCCCTTCAGCATCGGTCAGATCGGTAAAGCTTTCCGTAACGAAATCACTCCCGGTAACTTCACTTTCAGAACAATTGAATTTGAACAGATGGAATTCCAGACATTCTGTAAAGAAGGAACTGACAACGACCTTTATGATTACTTCAAGGAATACGGCATGCAGTACTACAAAGACCTTGGTATCAAGGAAGAAAATCTCCGTTACCACGATCACGAAAAGCTTGCTCACTATGCAAAGGCTGCATGTGACATCGAATTCCTTTTCCCTTTTGGTTGGGGCGAAATCAATGGTACTCACAACAGAACAGACTTCGACCTTACAAGACATCAGGAATACAGCGGTCAGAGAATTGACTACCTTGATCCCGAAACAAACGAAAGATATATTCCCTATATTATTGAATCTACATACGGTCTTGACAGAACTGTTCTTGCACTTCTCTGCGAAGCTTATGACGAAGAAGTTATTGATGCAGAAAAGAACGACACACGTGTTGTTCTTCACCTCAGTCCTGCAGTTGCTCCTTACAAGGCAGCAGTTCTTCCTCTTTCAAAGAAGCTTTCAGAAGATGCTCTCAAGGTTTATGAAAAACTCAACAAGCACTTTATGACAGACTTTGACGAAACAGGTTCAATCGGTAAGAGATACCGCCGTGAAGATGAAATCGGTACTCCCTACTGTGTAACATTTGACTTCGATTCTCTCGAAGACAATTGTGTAACAGTCAGAGAAAGAGATTCAATGGAACAGGTAAGACTTCCCATTGACGAAGTTGCAGCATACATTGAAGATAAAATTAAGTTTTAATTTTTAAATGATACAAAACGGGAGTCGGAGCGACTCCCGTTTTGTATGACTTTTTCTACTTGTTCTGTTTTATATTTAACTTTGAAAGTTTTGGTCAAACTTTTTCAAAAGTTTGTGGGGTCAAGGGGCAAAGCCCTTGTCGCATTCCGCAGAATGCGAAACTCTTAATGCGTACAAAAGCGCAGGAGGGTAGAAAAACAGTCCGGTGTGACTGTTTTTCGTAGGGAACCCTCGCCAGGGGTTCCCTGAATGCTCTGTTTCTGTTTTTTGAATTAATTCATCAAAAGAGCACAGTCATCTGACCGTGCTCTTTTTACATTTAAATATCCATTTTCAATTTACTGCCTTTTTGTCCCCAGGCATTTGCCCAGCTTTCGCAGTAAACCTTATAATAAGAAATGTTATTTTTCTTTCTGTAGTTTGCAAACAAGTTACACCATATCATTGAAGGAATTGCAATTACAATATAATAAAGAGGTCCCAGAAGAAGACATTGCCATGTGTGACCGTATTCGTGAATACGTGTGTTATAAGTCCACTTTTTATTTTCGGGAACATCTTTCATGAATATGAAAAGTCCCAATGAGAGTCCGCCTGATTTCCACGGAAGATAAACTATATAAGAATAACCGAAACGCTGGAAACAGCGTTTCTTTATTTTTGTACAGATTAAAAAGGCAATACCGCCCACAATATTCACGGGAAGTCCCCATGTCCATTGAATAAGATAAAAAAGAAAATCAAAAAACTTATTTGTTTTAAGCTCAGGTTTATCTTTTTTTATATCAACCATTCTCAAGTACCTCCTTCTCTTTCTTCATTTCAATAAGAATTATATATTCACCTTTTTCGTTTGTTTCAAGGAAATGTTCTTCCGTATTATTCTGACCGAGCCATGTGTTTTCAAGCTTCTGTCCTGAAATAAGCTCAATACGTTTTTTCTCATCTTCTGTCAGAGTTACACTACCGTATTTTTTCTTCGTTGCAACTGCAGCGCGAATCATTGTATGGTCATCTTTTGTCATTTTGAAATTTTTAAGAAGTATGAGAGCAATTATTGCTGCCACAATGGGGATTACTGCAACACAGATTCTTACACCCCATACAGCACTGTCAGTCTGTGCGAAAAGATTTCCTGTTGCTTCTTCATATTTTGAAACAGTATCTCCTGTCACAAGACCAAAGCCCTGAAGTGTAAAACCAACAAGTGCAGCCATAACACCACTGATGCTTTTCTTGATAAGTGTGCTGAAAGTAGAAATAACACCCTCACGTCTTCTGCCTGTGATAAGCTCATCAACGTCAGTCAGGTCCGGAAAAATATTTGTCGAAACAAAGCCAAGTCCTGACATTCCGAAAGGATAAAGGAGCATACTCACCATCATAAGCGCTACCCAGAGGAAAGAACCGCCCGGTTGCATAATAAGTCCGATTGCAAGACCTGCAACCATAAGAGGAGTTACAATATTTCCGCATTTTTTCTTGCCGTGTTTCATTGTAAGTGCATAGTTAAGGGGGAATGCACCCGCTTCCGCAACACCTGCGACTGCATTGAAAAGAGCATACTTGCTGTATTGATTTGCAAGATATTTTATGTAGTAAACCTTTGAGTTTGCATAAAATCCTGTTGAGAACTGATAAGCAAGACTCATAAAGAAATACTGTCTGAAAGATTTGTTTTTAAAAACAAGTACATATTCTCTTATGATGTAAGGAATATCAAGTTTTTCGTTTTTGATATCAAGAGAACTTTTTTCTCTTGTTTTTGAATAGGTAAGAAAAACTGCAATTGAAAAGAAAATTGCAAGTACAATACCTATTACAAGGAAAGGCTTTTTAGACTCAGAAGTTATGTTGTCATTTGAACCGAAAAGTGAAAGTATAACAACAACAATTCCGAATGCAGGAACCATACCGGCTGAATTGAAAAGATATCCTACTGAATTATACTGTGTTCTCAGATTGTATTCAGGAGCAAGTTCCGGTAACATTGCTGTATGAGGAACGCCGATTATTGTATATGCCGTTTTGTAAAGCATATAGACAAGTACAAAATAAATCATTGTCTTGGTGGGATTTTCAATTCCGTTAAGTCCGAATGAATTCCACAGAAGTATGTATGACACAGCCATAACGGGAATACCCCACAAGAGATATCGTCTGTGTTTTCCCGTCTTTGAACGTGTACGGTCAGTAATAATTCCCATTATAGGGTCAGTTATTGCATCCCAGATTGTTGCAATCATGACAACAATACCTGCCTGATTGAGAGAAAGGTTTACAACGTCAGTCAGGAAAACGGTGAAATACATTCCGATAATATATCCTGCACCGCCCATGTACATGTTGGCATAGCTGTAATTTATCATAGGCAGAATTGTAGTTTTGAAATCACCTTCAACACCTATGAGCTTTTTTATTTTTTCACCCATTTTCTCACCTCATAATTATCTTTTTGATAATTGCTTTTACCTTACCTATCATAAGTTTTTTCTTTGAAGGTCTCGGAAACATTTTATTTGCAGTCTGACTCACACCAAACTCTTTGAAATTTGTTCTGAATTCTTCTGATTTTTTAAATGTGGGCGCTTTTGATGCAAAGAGAATATTGTTTCTGCTCTGAATCATTTTGTCAACGTCTGCATCGTTTACATAAATTCTATCCTTAATACTTTCAAGTAAAGTTTTTCCTTTTTCACTTGAAACAAAAACGCATGATGTACCTGACACATTGAACTTATCAACGGGATAATATTTTCCTCCTGCATCACCTACGTAGATATCTGAGAAAGGTGGCAGACTCTTGAATTTGCAATTGAGACAAGAGTTTCTCATAGCACAGCCACTCATGAAAATTCTGGCGAGTTCTGACGGTGCATATTCTTCAAGCTTTTCATTTCCGTTTTCAAATGTTGCCCTGAGATAAAGGGGAAGATGCTTTCCGTCTTTTTTGTATCTTGTTGTGAAAGATATAACTGAACTTCCGTATTCTTTTTCAATTTCATCAATGTATTTACTGAGAACTGCAGGCGCTGACGGACCGTGACAGATGTAACTCATTGTTACAAGATTTTCATAATCTTTTCCGAGAAAAGCGCTCAAAGCTCCGCACTCACAGGGAGAGGCACTGAAGAAAACTTTTTCACCTTTTTCCAGAAGATTTTTCGTTTCAGAGAAAACATTTCCTTTATCACTCTGGAAATATTTTGAGCCTCTCATTTTTTTTACTTCTTCAATATCATTGGTGACAATTGTTTTTACACCTCTGAAATCATCTGTGTAAACTGCACCTGCAACATATCCTCCGTCTTCAATGAATTTTTCTGCAAGAGCGAAGAACATACCGCCCGATGAACTCATTTTTATTTTTTCTTCATCACGCATCCATGCAACAAAACACTCTGTTTCAAAATCATTTTTACGTGAAGTATTTTCTTTTAAAACTTCACATTTTTTAAGGCAAAGTCCGCAATTTATACACTTATCTTCATCAACTTCTGCATACAGATATCCAAGCTCATCTTTATTCATTTTTATTGCATTTTTCGGACAAGCATTCGCACAGGCAGAGCAACCATAACAACTGTTTTCAGGCAGAAGAGAAATATTTTTCTTTTCGGCTTTTTCGGTTTTTTCCAATACTTTTTCAAGGGAATTTCTGAAATAATCTTCAGACGATTTTATCCAGTTCTGTAAAATATTTTCGCTCTTTTCATAATTTATTTCAGAAAAATTAAAATCATCTATATTTTCGTCTGTTACAATTCTGTCTGCAAGGCAAATCTTCGAGAGAAAATCATTTACTCTTGTATGTTTACCCGCATCAATATCATGACGTTTTACTGCAGCAAAGCTTTTTCTGAAATTTACAGAAAAAGCAACACCATGGAATGAGTCTGTAAGAACAAAATCTGCATCTCTTATGAGAGTTAAAAATTGCTCAATGTCAGCGTAAATTTTTTCACCTTTTTTTAGGTTGTTTATTTCAGAATCAAAAGGAGAAAGAACTACTTTTTTTCCCGTTTCTTTTTCAATTCTGTCAATTGCTTCTTTGTGTATTTCAGTACCACCGAGGAAATAGCAAAAAATGTAGGGTTCTTTCACAATTCTTTCAGGCAAAGCAAATTCATTCCAGAAATTTTTATCATAGAGAAGTGTGGGGTCAACTGTATTTTCACATTTTCTTCCCGTAATTTTTTCAACAAGCTCTGCGCCTGAAGATTCTCTGACGGAAATTGAGGAGAAAGAGGAAATATAGTTCTTGAAAGTCTCAAGATATTTTTCAGGAATTTCTTCACAGGCAACACTGGGAGCATAGGCAATTCTTTTTTCTTGGGGAACAAACTGAAGAAAATAGTAGGGGTTACAGTCAGTATGAACGGGGTTCCAGATCTGGTCACTTCCGCAGACAACTGCATCATATTTTCTGCCGATTTCTTCGGCATCTGCCATATCATTGCAAAGTCGTGTAAGATTAAAATTCTTTGAAGCAAATTTTGAAAAAGAAAAACTTCTTCCTGCAAAATTGCTACCTGATTTCATAATCTTGTTGTCAATAATTTTCTTTGTCTGAACCGGATGCATGAGAAGTCTTCTGATTTTTGACTTTTTATCCGAAGCAAGTACACTTTCCGTTCTTTTGACATAGTGAATTATTTCCGCATCATATCCGAAATCTTCAATCTTTTTCTGCATAGCATACGCCTGCAGATAAACACCGTAATTTATGGCGCTGTGCAATGTTGCAATTCCTACTCTTTTTTTCAAAATGCCCACTCTCCTTTTTACCTTTTAATAATACAATTTTATCACGAAATAGTCAACAAGACTTTCCGAAAAGGTTTTATTTTCCTTTTCAGAATAATCAATGACAAAAATTTGTCAATATATCCAAAAAAAGTGACGAATTATGCTCTAATTTCTTATTTACTTTTTTGTAGAAAAGTGTTATAATTGCGAGTGGTATATTATATATGTATATCTTATAGTTATCAATTTTCCATTTTATTTAAGGAGGAAATTCATAATGGCAAGAAAAACCAAGACAATGGATGGTAACAATGCCGCTGCTTATGTGTCATACGCTTTCACAGAAGTTGCAGGTATTTATCCCATCACTCCCTCAAGCCCCATGGCTGACTATGTTGACCAGTGGTCTGCACAGGGCGTGAAAAACATCTTCGGCACAACAGTTAAAGTTGCAGAAATGCAGTCTGAAGCAGGTGCTGCAGGTACAGTTCACGGTTCACTTAATGCAGGTGCTCTCACAACAACTTATACTGCTTCTCAGGGTCTTCTTCTCATGATCCCCAACATGTATAAGATCGCAGGTGAACTTCTTCCCTCAGTTTTCCACGTATCAGCTCGTTGCGTAGCATCACATGCTCTCAACATCTTCGGCGACCATTCAGACGTATATGCTTGCCGTCAGACAGGTTTCGCTATGCTTGCTGAAACAAACACTCAGGAAGTTATGGACCTCGGTGCTGTTGCTCACCTTGCAACAATCAAGAGCCGTGTGCCCTTTATCAACTTCTTCGACGGTTTCCGTACATCTCACGAGCTTCAGAAGATTTCTATATGGGATTACGAAGACCTTAAAGAAATGTGCGATATGGATGCTGTTAACGCATTCCGTAAACGTGCTCTCAACCCCGAACATCCCGTAATGCGTGGTTCTCATGAAAACGGTGACATCTTCTTCCAGCACCGTGAAGCATGTAACGAATACTATGAAGCTGTTCCCGGCATCGTAGAAGAATACATGAACAAGGTTAACGCAAAACTCGGTACAGACTATAAACTCTTCAACTACTACGGTGCTCCCGACGCTGAAAATATCATCGTTGCTATGGGTTCAATCTGTGACGTAGCAGAAGAAGTTATTGACTACCTTACAGCTAAGGGTGAAAAAGTCGGTCTTGTTAAGGTTCGTCTTTACAGACCCTTCTCAGCAGAAAAACTTGTTGAAGCTATTCCCTCAACAGTTAAGAAGATTGCAGTTCTTGACAGAACTAAAGAACCCGGCTCACTCGGTGAACCTCTCTTCCTTGATGTTGTTGCTGCTCTCGCTGCACAGGGTCGTCAGGCTCAGGTAATCGGCGGCCGTTACGGTCTCGGTTCAAAAGACACACCTCCCTCAAGCATCTTCGCTGTTTACGATGAACTTGCAAAAGCAGATTCAAAGAAACAGTTCACAATCGGTATCAACGACGACGTTACACACCTTTCTCTTGAAGAAAAAGAAGCTCCCAACACAGCTGCTGAAGGTACAATCGAATGCAAGTTCTGGGGTCTCGGCGGTGACGGTACTGTTGGTGCCAACAAGAACTCAATCAAAATCATCGGTGACCATACAGACAAGTATGTTCAGGCTTACTTCCAGTATGACTCAAAGAAAACAGGCGGTATCACAGTTTCTCACCTTCGTTTCGGTGACAAACCCATCAAGAGCCCCTACTATATCAACAAAGCAGACTTCGTTGCTTGTCACAACCCCTCTTATGTAATCAAGGGTTACAAGATGGTTAACGACGTTAAACCCGGCGGTGTATTCCTTATCAACTGCCAGTGGTCAGCAGAAGAACTTGACGCTCACATGCCTGCAGAAGCCAAACGTTACATTGCAAAGAACAACATTCAGCTTTACACTGTTAATGCTATTGACCTTGCTGCAAAAATCGGTATGGGCAAACGTACAAACACAATTCTTCAGGCTGCATTCTTTGCTCTTGCAAAGGTTATGCCCATCGAAGAAGCTGTTCAGTATATGAAAGACGCTGCAACAAGATCTTACCTCAAAAAAGGTCAGGATGTTGTTGACATGAACCACAACGCTATCGACGCAGGTGTTTCAGCATTCGCTAAAATCGATGTTCCCGCTGCTTGGGCAGATGCTACAGATGACGCAGCTGTTGCAGCATCAGAAGGCGAAGCAAAACTCGTTAAGATGGTTGACGGCATCATGAAACCCGTAGCCCTCATGGACGGTGATTCACTTCCCGTTTCAGCATTCATGGATCACGCTGACGGTACATTTGAACATGGCGCAGCTGCTTACGAAAAACGTGGCGTTGCAGTTCTCGTTCCTGAATGGGATCCCGCAAAATGTGCAAAATGTAATAAATGTTCTTATGTTTGTCCTCACGCTACAATCCGTCCCTTCGCTCTCAGTGAAGAAGAAGTAGCAGCAGCTCCCGCAAACATGAAGAAAGCTCCCAAGCCCGTTGTTAAGACAAACTACACATACACACTTGCAGTTTCTCCCATGGATTGTATGGGTTGCGGCGTTTGCGTAGGCGTATGTCCCACAGCTTCTCTTAAGATGGTTTCTCGTGAATCACAGGAAGCAGAACAGAAAGTATTCGATTACTGTGTAGCTAACGTTACAGAAAAAGCAGAAACAGTTGCTAACATGAACGTTGTAGCAAGCCAGTACAAGAAACCTCTCCTCGAGTTCTCAGGCTCATGCGCAGGTTGTGCAGAAACAGCTTATGCTCGCCTTGTAACTCAGCTCTTCGGTGACAGAATGTATATCTCAAATGCAACAGGTTGTTCATCAATCTGGGGCGGTCCTGCAGCAACATCTCCCTACACAACAAATGCTAAGGGTCAGGGTCCTGCATGGGCAAACTCACTCTTTGAAGATAACGCAGAACATGGTTACGGTATGTTCCTCGGACAGAAAGCTATCCGTGACAGCCTCATTGCTAAGGTTGAAGAAGTTGCAGCTTCTGACAAAGCATCAGCAGAACTCAAAGCAGCAGCAGAAGCTTACCTTGCAACAGTTACAGACGGTGAAAAGAACGGTGCAGCAACAGATGCTCTTGTAGCAGAACTTGAAAAAGTTGAAGGCTGCGAACTCTGCTCATCAATCCTTGCAAACAAAGACTTCCTTTCTAAGAAATCAGTTTGGATCTTCGGTGGCGACGGTTGGGCTTATGACATCGGCTTCGGCGGTGTTGACCACGTTCTTGCTGCTCACGAAGATGTAAACATCATGGTATTCGATACAGAAGTTTACTCAAATACAGGCGGTCAGGCTTCTAAGGCTTCTAACATCGGTCAGGTTGCACAGTTCGCAGCTTCCGGTAAAGCAGTTGCTAAGAAGAGCCTTTCAGAAATCGCTATGAGCTATGGTTATGTTTACGTTGCACAGATCGCTATGGGTGCTGACAACAACCAGACACTCAAAGCAATCAAAGAAGCTGAAGCTTACAACGGACCTTCAATCATCATCTGCTACGCACCATGCGAAATGCACGGTATCAAAGGCGGCGGCATGGCTAACTGCCAGTCAGAAATGAAGAAGGCTGTTGACTGCGGTTACTGGAACCTCTTCAGATACAACCCCGCACTCAAAGAAGAAGGCAAGAATCCCTTCATCCTTGACAGCAAAGCTCCCGCAGCAGGTTATCAGGACTTCATTAAGAGTGAAAGCCGTTATGCTTCTCTTCTTAATGCATTCCCGGAAAGAGCAGCTAAACTCTTCTCACTTGCTGAAGAAACAGCAATGAAGAGATACGATCACCTCGTTCGTCTTCAGGCTCTCTATGCTCCCGACGCTGAATAATTCAAGCGAAGTTAAATAGCATAAATCAATTAAGCACCTTACAGGTTTCCCTGTAAGGTGCTTTTTCAACGAAAAATCCCCTCCGCTAAAATCGCAGATTTTGACACCTCCCCTTGCGTTTTCAAGGAGAGGCTTTGGTTTAATACTCGTCAGTACATTGGTTAAAAACAAACTTTTTCTGGAATTCCACGATTCGCAGACAAAATCTACTGAAAAGGTGTTGCTTTTTTTCTCTGTTTATCGGAGAATATAGGTAGAAGAAAAGGAGTGGTTCTATGGAAAAGAAAACTATTGGTTCTTTTATGGCAGCTTTACGAAAAGCAAACGGTCTTACCCAACAACAAGTGGCAGATAAACTGAATGTTTCCAATAAAACGGTCAGCAAATGGGAATGTGACGAAGGATACCCTGAAATTACAATGCTCCCTGTTATTGCAGAAATTTATTCTGTCACAGTTGATGAACTGTTACGAGGTGAAAAACTCAATGCGGAAAAAGAGGATAGCTCAAATAATAACAAAAAATCAGAAAAACAGGCGTTATATCTTTTTAAGACTTCATCTGATAAATACTATACATTGTCTTCGGTTTCTTTGATTCTCTGTACCTTCGGGTTGCTTATTGCCCTTTTTCTCTCACACATGGCGATAGGAATTATTTTTTCTTTACTGTTAATCGGTGCTTCGGCTATATTGGAATTTGTCGCGTTTATGAACTATAAAAATATACTGTCAGACACCGAGACTCCTGTTACAGAAGATGTAAAGCAAAAGCACATAAAGAAAACTGCACTATTTTTAATTTCCGTGTTTGCTTTTGATATTTTTTCTCTGCTTACAATTATAGTTAATCTGATTTGCGGATTATTTATACCATGGATTTTATCCGTTGCTTTTGTAATATTTATTCTGTCTTTGTTTATATACAAAGCAGCCGCAAAAAAGTTTTCTTTTGATGCTGACCTTAAAGAAGAATATATCTCTTATCGGAAAAAGGTTATCAAAACCGTTTCAATAATTTCAGTAATCGTTTTCATATGTTGCTTTATTTTTCCTTTTTTCTCTCTATGCGTTGAAACCTTTACATCCTCTTCTGCCTTTGATTTCAAGCTTGCAAGCTATAATTATTACACAGCAGACAATGCTGAATCCAATTATAACAAGTTAAAAAATCATATATTGAACAAAACTGAAATTTACTGCCTGAATCATATCGAAGGAACAACTGTTGATATTCAAAGCTTTGAAATAATTACATTCGAAAAGAACGGCGAATTGCTTATGGAGGATTTTTATGAAATTGACTGGGAATACAAAGAATTTGACACAGAAGAAGAAATGCAAACATTTATTGAAAACAGTGTAATAACAACTGAAAATATTTACGAATACCTTTCAAATGAAGTTGGTGATAAACCGAAAATTTCTTTTGAGGATGAAGAATTGTCAATCAGATTCCACCCCACACAGGTAAAATGGTATCTTGCAGAAGACATTCTCCCCGCAACAATTTTAGTTGCTGTTATTATCTCATCATTAACAATAGGTATGGGATACATTCTTTGCTACCGCAAAAAGCAAAGAATGTAATGCACATCAAAAAATCAATATACAAAACAACTGCCCGTCATCCTCGAGCGCAAGCGAAGGATCCCGGGCAGTTGTTATTTATAAATCTTTTTCCATTATTGCGTTGCCATCAATTTTTTCTACGATTTTATAACCGTCTTTCAGGTACATGGGATATGATATATTATTATGCAGAAAAACATTAAGTCCCATTTTTTTGTAGCCTTTCTCTCTTGCATCTTCAGCAATTTTTTTCAATGCACTTTTACCATAACCTTTATTTCTGCATTCTTCATTTATAACAAATTCCGTAATGAAAGCAACATCCTTTTTCTCATAATGAGTCTGATAAAAAATTTTTCCCACGTCTTCGTTTTTGTCGTTCTGAATTATATAAAAATAATTTTCCGGAGTATGATATCCTTGGGGAAAAGTTTCCTCATATTCTTTCCTTGATGCTCTCATTGCAGTTATTTTCAGTTTTCTATAACCTGATTTTATAAGTTCTTCTGCATAACTTCTGATTTCTTCTTCTGAGAAATCATTAAATTCTTTTTCCGTCATATTACGGAAATGTACATTTACAAAATCACTCATTCTGATCTCCTCGACAATTTCTAATCTGTTCCAGGGAACCCCCGGCGAGGGTTCCCTACGAAAAACAGTCACACAGGACTGTTTTTCTACCCTCCTGCGCTTTTTGTGCATAAAGATGTCGCACTCTGCGGAGTGCGACAAGGGCTTTGCCCCTTGACCCCACGAGCTTTTTAAAAAGCTCGACCAAAAATTTAAATGTTTGTTTAATCAAAAATTCAGCAAACCTTAACCACGGAGTGATCGGAACTAATAATCAGCAGAAAAACAATTCACTCCGTCATTAAAATTACTCCCAGTTTTTCCACACATCAGGCTGATATCCGATTGTTGCCTGTTTTCCGTTTCTGACTATCGGTGTTTTAAAAATTGCCTGATTTTCAAAAATCTTTTCTTCCTTATCACTTTCATTTGCCAGATATTTAATGAAAAGACTTTCGTAAAGCTTTGATTTTTCGTCTATCATTTCATCAAAACTCATTCTAAGTGCAGTTTTTATATTTCTGAACTCTCCCTGACTCATGGGATATTTTGAAATATCGATCATCTGCACTTTTATTCTGCGTTCTTTAAAATATCTTTCTGCTTTCTTTGTGTCAAAACATTTCGGTTTTCCGTAAATCTGTATATTCATATTATTACCTCGCTGAAAATATTTTCCTTGATAATTATACCCTTTGGTGGTAAAATTGTAAAGAGAAAAATGTTTGGAGAAATTTTATGTCCGTTAAAATTAACATCCCCCAATATGCATTAACTGCAATGAAAGAACTTGAACGTAATGGTTTTGAAGCTTTCGTTGTGGGTGGTTGCGTCCGTGACAGCATTATGGGTAAAATTGCAAACGACTGGGACATGACAACTTCCTCCACACCTGAAGAAACTCTTGAGGTTTTCAAAAACTACCGTACTATTCCTACGGGCATCAAACACGGTACAATTACCGTTCTCATAGACAAACATCCTCTTGAAATCACAACTTTCCGTATTGACGGAGAATATACTGACAACCGTCGCCCTGACAGCGTGAATTTCACACGTAACATTGAAAATGATTTGTCACGAAGGGATTTCACCGTCAATGCAATGGCTTATAATAAAACCAACGGCATTGTTGACCTTTTCGGTGGTGTAAAAGACATAGAAAATAAAATCATCCGTTGTGTAGGTGACTCCGACAAGAGATTTCAGGAAGATGCTCTGAGAATTATGAGAGCAATAAGATTTTCTGCCACACTCGGTTTTGAAATTGAAAAGGAAACAGCAGAAAGTATAAGAAGAAATAAACATTTACTTAATAATATTGCAGCTGAAAGAATAAGAGTAGAACTTGAAAAACTTCTTCTCGGTGATGATGCAGAAAGAATACTCCTCGATTTTTCCGATGTAATATTTGAAATCATACCCGAACTGAAAGAAGCTTTCGAAGTTAAACAAATTTGCCCTTACCATATTTACGATGTGTGGCATCACATTGTGAAAAGCGTTGCAGCTTCAGAAAAAAATAAATATGTCCGTCTTGCAATGCTTCTGCACGACATTGCAAAACCGCAGATGAAAACTACTGACGAAAACGGTCAGGATCATTTCAAAGGTCATGCACCTGTAAGTTCAGATATTGCCTATGAAATTCTGAAAAGACTCCGATATGATAACAAGACAATTTCGGTTGTCACCAAGCTTATTTTCCATCACGATGACAGACTTTACAATGCACCGCAGAACTTAAAAAAACATGCGTCAAAATACGGCTTTGATTTTTTATATCTGCTTGATAAAGTATCCCGTGCTGACATTCTTGCACAGTCGCCTGAAATGGTTGACAGAATTTCTCTCTGCGACAACTATATAAATGAGTTGAAAAAGCTTGAAGAAAAAAATGTGTGTCTCAGCATTTCAGATCTTGCAGTTGATGGAAATGATCTGATTTCTCTCGGATATAAAGGTAAAGAAATCGGAGAAAAGCTGGAAAAACTTTTAGATAAAGTTCTGAAAAATGAAATCAGAAATTCAAAAAAAGATTTGCTTGATTTTTTAATAAAGGAGAATCAAAATGAAGTATAAAATTATATCTTTCTTCAAAAGAATAACGGCGGCAATCCTTACATTTTTTATGTCCTTCTGTTCCACGCAGACACCTTCAGAACCTGATAGACCTGATGCAAATTCCGTAACAGATTACAACGCAGTTGCTGCTGATTACACTCTCGACATTGATGCTCCTGAAAAAGTAAGACAAATAAGCGACCTGCTTTTCGGCATTTTCTTTGAAGACATCAACTTCGCTGCAGATGGTGGTCTTTACGCAGAAAAAATCGTTAACCGTTCTTTTGAATACACAGAACTGGCTGAAAATGACCAGCTTTACGGATGGAATATTGTAGGCAATCCTACTCTTGAAGTTAAAGTTGGCGACAAAGAAAACGGTCTTAATGCAAATAACACAAATTACATAGTGATTTCAAATGAAACAGATACTCCGTCAGGCATTGCCAACAGAGGCTTCCTTGACGGAATGAACCTTGAAAAAGATGCAAAATACAATTTCTCTGTTTACGCAAAAGGCAACGGAAAAATTACGATAAATCTTTGTGTTAACGGAAACATATTTTCAAGCGGAAAAATTGAAAAAATTACTGATGAATGGGAAAAATATGAGCTTACACTTTCTTCCGATGTTGATGCACATACAGGTGTTACTCTGCAAGTGTTGGTTGAAGGGAATGCATGTCTTGATATGATTTCACTTTTCCCTGAAAACACTTTCAAAAACCGTGAAAACGGAATGAGAAATGATTTGGGCAAAATGCTTGAAGAACTGAAACCCCGTTTCTTGCGTTTCCCCGGAGGTTGTGTAATTGAGGGATATGACGAAGAAACAGCATACAGCTGGAAAGATTCAATCGGCGTTGATGAAAACGGAGAACCTCTTTATTTTAACGGAAAATACGGTGATGTTGCCGCAAGAAAACAAGGGATAAACTTGTGGACAAATATTGCTGCAACAGATGACCCGCTTCCTTGTTTTATGAGTTATGGTCTTGGATTCTATGAATATTTCCAACTTGCCGAAGATATCGGTGCATTGCCTGTGCCTGTTCTGAACTGCGGTCTTTACTGTCAGATGAGAGGCAAGGGCGGTATTGATATGGAAAGTGACCTTTTCAAAAGATACATTCAGGACATGCATGACCTCGTTGAATTCTGCCGTGGTGATGAAAATACAAAATGGGGTAAAGTGAGAGTTTCTCTCGGTCACGAAGAACCTTTCCAACTTAAATACATCTGCATAGGTAACGAAAACGAGGGTGAAGTTTATTTCGAAAGATATCAGGCTTTTCTTGATTCATTTAATGAAGCAAAAGAAAAAAATCCCGAACTGTACGATGAACTTGAACTTATTTATTCCTCAGGTGCATTTGATGCCACAGGCGGTGCAAACTATCTCCCCTCTTACGAATATGCAAAAGATTGGCTTGAAAAAAATCCCGACAAAACCATAAACGATTTTGCAGGCGCAACTGACCAGCATTATTATAAAGAACCTGAATGGTTCCTCAGAAATACCGATTATTACGATGAAGAAAATTACAGACGTTCACCTGATGAAATGACTGATACAATTTACGGTGGTGCAATTAAAGTTTTCCTCGGAGAATACGCAGCACGGTCAAACACTTTACGTGCAGCCCTTGCAGAAAGCGCTTACATGACAGGTTTAGAAAGAAACGGTGACATTGTCAGAATGGCAGCTTATGCACCCCTCTTCGGAAATCTCACCGCAACACATTGGTCACCCGATTTAATATGGTTCAACAATCATCAAGTCACAGGCTCAATCAACTACTATGTACAGAAAATTTTCTCACTAAATCAAGGCACAGATTTGTATTCATCTTTTCTCAAAGGTGCAGAAATTGAGCAGAAAAATTTATCGGGCAGAGTAGGTGTCGGCACATGGTATACATCTGCTGAATTTGACAATGTAAAAATAGTTAACAATGAAACAGGCGAAATCCTTGGTGAAGATACTTTTTCATTCCCCAATTTCTGGTGGAATTGGGAAGACGTAAATGACAGTGATTTCAAGGTGCAGAACGGTAAGCTTGTTCATACCACAACTGACATGAATTATTCCAACACAGGTAACGCAGCTTACTTCGGAAAAGATGAGTGGACCAACTATACCTATACCGTTGAAGCCACAAAACTTGAAGGTTCTGAAGGTTTCATAATTCCCTTTGCAGTTCAGGATAAAGACAACAACTTCTTCTGGAATCTTGGCGGTTGGGATAACACAGTTTCATGCTTACAACAGGTTGAAAACGGTATCAAAACAGGTCAGATTATCGGCACTGTAAAACCCTTTACTGCTGAAGTGGGCAGAACCTATGAACTGAAAGTTGAGATAAACGGCAGAAACGTAAAATGCTACGTTGACGGAGAACTTTATGTTGATTATACAACCGGCTCAGACTCGGAATCTGAAGCATATCAGGTAGTCTCCACAGATGAAACCGGTGACATTATTGTTAAACTTGTCAATGTAACTGATTCAAAAAAGACTTTTGCAATTGATGTTGCAGGTGCAGAAAATATTAAAAACACAGCAACTATTTATCAGGTAGCAGGTAACAGTCTCCAAAATGATAACATCTTAGGTGCAGAAGAAGACTGTATCATGGAAGAATTTGCTGTAGATGGTTTCAGCGAAAAATTCAATTTCACAACACCTCAGTATTCAGTAACAGTAATCAGACTTCATACAAAATAAAGTTAAACACCTGAAAAGAAACTAAAATCTTTTCAGGTGTTTTTTATTAAAATATGTCACTTAATATTTCAGTATTTTTTTCTTTTGAATTTGAAACATATGAAACTTTCAGATTTTCTCCTTCAAAAACTTTGATTTTCAGTTTATCCAAAAAAATCTTTTCAAAACAAAGCGAAATTTCAACCGCATTGCTTTTGTCATTGAAATTAATTTTATATCCGTTAATTTCAGGAATAAAATGCACATCACTTATCTGTGGTTTTTTCTCAATAATGTTTTTTGTTTTAGCAAGAAAGTCTGATAACAAAACCGCTCTGTCGTATTCAAATTTCCTTATCATTATTTTTTCACCGCATTCAGAAATTCTCTTATGTTCTCAAATTCATAAGTGGGTTTGAATTCAGTATCATTTAAATCTTCTTTCTTTGCTTCGCCTGTGAATACAACTGCAGTTTCAACTCCGGCATTGATTCCGCAGGCAATATCTGTATAAAGTCTGTCACCAACAACGATTGTTTCTTGGGTACTGAAGCCTGTCATCTGACGGCATACATCAACAATTTCTCTGTTAGGCTTGCCAACGTAATAGGGCTGTTTTTTTACTGCACATTCAAGAAGTGCACATATTGCACCGCAATCGGGAATACTGCCGAAAGCTGTGGGACAACATAAATCGGGGTTGGTTGCGAGATAAGTTACATTTTTCGTAAGTAAAATCTCGCAGGTCAATGCACCCTTCTGATAAGTAAACTCGTTGTCAAAGCCTACGATAACACATTTGATGTCATCATCATTTTCTTCTGTTACATTTAAACCATAATCACGAAGTTCTTTTACAAAAGATTTTGTACCGCAAACGAAAATTTTATCATCAGCATGATTTTCTTTCAGATATTTACATGCAGCAAAGGATGCCGTAATAAAATTTGTTTCATCAGTTTCAATATTCCACTTTTTGAATTTTTCAATGTAATCCTGACGGCTTTTAGTGGAATTGTTTGTAATGTAAACTGCTTTTCCGCCAATTGAATTTATGTATTCAATCAGTTCAAAAGTTCCGTCATAAATTGTATTATCAACAGCTATTGTGCCGTCAATGTCAAACAAAAATAATTTCTTTTCACTCAGCATATTTTTACCCCGTATTTACTTCTTTGCTCTTGCAATAAGTCCCCATATTGCACCGATACCTGCACCGCCGAAAAGTCCGATTGCACACCAGAGAACCATGTTAAGGTCCATAAAATTAGCAACGGTAACTGCAATTAAAAGTCCTACAAGAAAACCTGTTCTTATGTAGTTTACAAGAGGTTTTTTCAAAAAAATCCCTGCCTTCAATCATTTTATTGATTGTACCACAAAAGCAGGGATTTTTCAATCTGTTTTTCAAAGACCGAAGCATTTTATTATAACTGCAGAAGTCACCGCACCCATTAACGCCCATATAACAGGTGAAAAAACTGAATAGACTCTTTTTTTTCCTTTTCGTGTCCTTGGCGGACTGCCTGTATTTATAGCAATACTGTTTGCTTTTTCGCTGAGTTTCATATTACTGACAGACGCATATTCAGGTTTTACAAAAAACAAAACCTTTTCAAAATATTCACACCCCGGTTTATTCACTTCCACAACCTGATGATTGACTCCTTTTATCATAAAAACACTCACTTTCTGCTATAATCAAAAGTATTTTTTACATAAAATTAAAAAATATACCTGTATATTCTGAGTGTTGAAAACTCTGTGGAAAATGTTAAAAACTCTGTTGAAAAAGTTGTGGAAGTCTTGATATTGCTTGACTTTTTCTGTTGAAAACTAAATGTTTAAAACTTTTTATGACAATATTTTACATTTTCTGTCATAAAATTTGCTATTGACAAAACAAAACAAATGTTCTATTATATAAGAACAAATGTTCTGTTTGAGGTGATAAAAATGAGTGACAGAGTTATTCTGCACTGTGACCTGAATAACTTTTTTGCGTCTGTGGAATGTTTTCTCAATCCTGAATTAAAGGGAAAAAATGTTGCCGTATGCGGAAGCGTCGAAGAACGTCACGGCATTGTCCTTGCCAAAAATGAGGGTGCAAAAAAACTTGGTGTTAAAACAGGCGAAGCAATATGGGAAGCAAAAATAAAATGTCCTGACCTCGTTACCGTACCGCCACATTATGACCAATACGTTATTTTCTCAAAAAAGGTAAAAGCAATTTACGAAGAGTATACGGATATGGTAGAACCGTTCGGAATTGATGAGTGTTGGCTTGATATTACGGGAAGCCGTCAGCTTTTCGGTGATGAAATGAAAATAGCAGAAGAGCTCCGTACACGTGTGAAAAAGGAAACAGGTCTTACCATTTCTGTTGGTGTCAGCTTTAATAAAATTTTTGCAAAGCTTGCAAGTGATATAAAAAAACCTGACGCAGTGACACGCCTTACAAGAAGTGATATGAAAACAAAAATCTGGTGTCTTCCCTGCAATGACCTTTTGGGAGTAGGCAGGTCAACATCAAAAGCATTTGAAAAAATCGGAATAAAAACTATAGGCGACCTTGCACAGATGCCCCGTGATACCATGAAAAAACTTTTCGGCAAACCGGGACTTACACTTTATGACTATGCAAACGGACTCGATTTTTCTCCTGTTTTGAAAGAAAGTGAAGCTCCGCCCGTCAAAAGCGTAAGCCGTGGAATTACCTGCAAACGTGACCTGTACTCTGCAGAAGAAATTTCTCCCATTGTATTTTCACTCAGCGAAAAGGTTGCTCATAATCTGCGAAAAAATAATTTCTTCGCAACAACGGTACGTGTTGCACTTAAAGATAACCACCTTGTGGTACGTGAATTTCAGCAAAAATTAAGAACGCCTGTGAGAGCCGCAGACGTTCTTGCAAAAAATGCTATGGAATTAATAAGAAAAAACTATTTTTTCAATCTGCCCGTACGTGCAGTAACTGTTTTTGCAGGTAATTTAGTGGAAAATAATTTTTCCTGTCAGATGTGTCTTGACGAGGATTATAATTACCTTGAAAAGATTGAAAAGCTTGACACATCAGTTGACTTATTACGTGAAAGATTCGGTGACAAAATTATTGTCAGAGCATCTTCCATGCCACTTACGGAAAGTGAACGGATACGCTCGGCTTTCCCCTCTTTCCATCCGGAGCTTTAAACCATTAACTGTCTTACAACTTTTTCGCAATCTTCAGGAGACATAATTACAGGCACGGGATAAAGGGGATTACCTTCTTTAAGTGCACGTTCAACAATTGTAGAAATATCTTCTTCCTTGATCTGTTCAAACTTTTCAGGGATTTCCATTCTTCTCTCCATTGCTTTGATTTCGGAAATGAAGGCTTTCGCTTTTTCTTCTTTTGTTTTAAGATTTTTTCCGATACCGGCAATGTCTGCAAGCTTTGCCAGACGTTTATATGCCTTCTTGCCGTAAAACTCAAGAACGTAGGGAAGAATAACTGCATTGGCAAGACCATGAGGAACTCCGTAAATACCGCCAAGCTGATGTGCTATGCAATGAACGTAACCAACATAAGCTTTTGTGAAAGCCACACCTGCATAGAAAGAGCCAAGAAGCATGTTGTTTCTTGCCTCAATATTTTTACCATCGTTATATGCTGTTTCGAGATTTTCAAAAATAAGCTTTACTGCATCTTCTGCTTTCTTTCTTGTATCTCTTGTGTTACTTCCTCCTATGTACGCTTCAACTGCATGTGTAAGAGCATCAAGACCTGTTGTTGAAGTGATTTTCTGAGGAAGTCCTGTTGTAAGTTTAGGATAAAGTGCTGCATAAAGAGGACGGATTTTTGCTGAGTTCATTGCAGATTTTTCATGAGTTTTTTCGTCTGTGATAACAGCAGCAATAGTGGTTTCAGAGCCTGTACCTGCAGTTGTAGGAACAGCAATAAGGAGAGGAGGTCTTTTTCTTACGTGGAAAAGTCCTCTCATTGAATTAATCGATCTGTCGGGATTGGAAATTCTTGCACCTGCACCCTTTGCGCAGTCCATGGGAGAACCGCCACCGAAAGCAATAATTGCTTCACATCCGTTTTCAAAATAAAAGTCCTTTGCATTTTCAACATTACTGATTGTGGGATTGGGCTGAACATCGCTGAAAACCGATACCTTGATTCCGTCATTTTCAAGCTTTTCAACAAGTCCGTCAATCAGTCCGAGACTCTTGAGTCCGTTATCTGTAACAATAAGAACGCTTTTCTTGTTATTGCTTTTAAGTATATCTGAAATTTTAAGAACGCTGTCTTCGCCTGTTACAAGCTCCGGCTGAGACCAATCAAGAAAAAGACTTCCTATACGAAGACAGAATTGAAATACTCTGCAATATACCTTGTTATTTCTGTACATAACTATACACCTCCGAATTATGTGTATATTATCTCATAAAATTTTCCATTTTTCAATAAAATATTAAAAAATATTAATTGAATATTTTTTTCGGTTATATTATAATTGTGTGGAGGTGATATCATGCCCGCAAAACTTAAATTTTCTCCGAAAGGGTTTCTTGACTTTTTCGGTAAAACAATTTTTGATGTTACACAAAATCAGAATCACAGTCTTGAGCTGACAGGTTATAAATATAAATCAGATAAAATCCCCGATGAATTTGACGGATTCAGGATTATTCATCTTTCCGATATGCACAACTGTGTTTACGGAAAAGAAGCCGATGACCTGCTCAGAAAAGTCAAAAATAATAAACCTGATATTATTGTAATTACCGGGGACTCCTTCGACTCAAGAAGACGTCAGTATTTTGACTCTCTTGATATAATTAAAAAACTGACATCAATTGCTTCCGTTTATTTTGTTACGGGGAATCACGAGGAGCTCTGTCCTGAACTGAAAGAAATTTTTCTCCCTCATATAAAAGAATACGGCGTTAACATTCTTGACTGCGAAACAAAGGAACTAAAAAGAGGTAATGCTTCAATTTATCTCAGCGGCATTTCTGACTTCACTTCTTTTGCAATAGGAATGGGACTCCTTGAAAAAGCACTTGATAAAAATTTGGACTGCGAAGAATTGGATGCCATGAAAGATGCTTTCAGGGAAAAACTCACATCTTTTGCTGATAAAAAGCCTGACGGCTTCAACATTCTTCTTTCCCACCGCCCTGAAATGAATGACGCTTATTCAGCAAATAACTTTGATCTCGTTTTCTGCGGTCACGCTCACGGCGGTCAGTTCAGAATTCCTCCTTTAGGTGCAATTTACTCTCCCGGTCAGGGATTCTTACCCAAATACAGCGAAGGCCCTCACCTTTTCGGAAATACAACAATGATTGTAAGCAGAGGTCTCGGAAACAGTTCATTTCCCATCAGAATAAATAATCGACCTGAGATTGTCGTTTGTGAACTTCATAAGTAATAAGAAATCCCCGTTCTGAATAAAATTTCAAAACGGGGGTGTTTTTTTTGAAAAAGATTTTTGCTCTTTTTATTTCAATATTGATGTTTTTTCTTTCGGGCTGTGTACAGAAAGACCTTGTTGATATTTATGTTTTTTCAGAAAGGTTTTCAAAAAACTGTCAGGCTTTCAAAATTGACACAGAAAATCTTGTAGCAAAAGAAGACAACGATATTCTCAAATTTCCTTTCACTTTCAGCGACAAATTTTTGTTGACGGTGAACGTAAATGAAGAAGCTTTTCTTATCTCTTCTCTTTCCGTTACATATATGCACGACAAAAAAGAAAAACTGTCTGATAAAGATTTTGCTTCCTTTCTCAACATTACTGATTGTGCCGTGAAGTCTTTCACAAATCTTGAAAATACCGATGAAATTTTTGACAGACTTCAGCTTGAAAAGAAATCTGATGTGCTTAAAATCAATCACACATCTTTTGAAAAAGGTTTTTATAAATATTCTTTTGTTTCCGATGAAATAGGCTTTTATTTTATCGCTTCAACGGAAAGAAGATAAAAAATAAGGAGTGTCTTCCGACACTCCTTAAAATTATTTTACCAACCGAAGTTTGTGTAAGTAACTGTTGTTGCAGCTGCGAGAGTTGCAGATGAACCGTAAACCTTTGAAATTTCAGCACTTGCATCCCAAGAGATTACAAGTTTTGTGATTTCGCCTGTTGCAGCATCAATTGTAGCAACAACTTTACCGTTGTTTGATTTTTCGTACATTGTAAGGCTGGGTGCGATATCATCAAGTGCATCATAAGTAATAAGAGCTGTCTTGTGGTCAAAACCGCTTCTGTCTGTATTACCTACACATATACCTGACTTATCAATAGGTGAGTTGTTCTTAGCGTTCTTGCCGCCTTCTGTCTGGCTTGTACCTGCTTTGATACCGCTGATTGTGATAACATAGTTTGAACCACTCTTAACAGCTGTTGCTTTTGATACATCTGCTGCAGTAAGTGTGCTCTTGTTAAGGTATGCGCCACACTGATCGTCATTTGTGTTTGTGCCCTTAGCAACTTTTTCTTCAAATTTGTTTTCAGCACCGATTCCAAGGAATCCGAAAACTTCGCCTTTGAATACTGCGAGAACAGGGCCTGCTTCATAACCCTTATCTACTGCTGAACGTGTCTTTGTGTAGCCGGGTTTCTGAGAAACAACTTTTGCAGTTGCATCCTGATAATATTTAAGAACTTCTGCTGTTGACCATTTTGAGGGGTCTTCAACTTTTGCAGGTTTTTCTTCCTTAGAGGGTTTTTCTTCTTTTTCAGTTTTCTCTTCTTCTACTTTTTCAGTAACAACTTCGCCTTCTTCATTTGTAACTTCTTCGCCTGATTCATCAGTTACAGCTTCTGTTGCTTCTTCGCCTTCTGCTTCAGTTTCATCCTCAACATCAGCTACAGTTGTTTCTTCGCCGTCAGCATTAACAGGAGCTTCTGTTGTGATTTCGGGGTCTGTTGTTGTTTCTTCTCCGCCGTTACCGCCACATGCTGCAAATGAGAAAAGCATGATGCCGGCCATAAGAAGTGCAAGTAATTTCTTCATAATAATTATCTCCTTTTCGGATATAGTTTTATCGGGCTGATAATGTCTGCCCACACCTATTAATTTACTACAATAAAGTGTTTTTGTCAATACAATTATACATTTTCTTCTCTGAAATCCACAATGAGTTCATCACGTGTGCTTTCAAGCTTATGGTACTTAACACCTGCCGCATCAAGCATTCTCCTTGAAGCTCTTGTGCCGACCGTATCGTGATATTTGTCAGAAATGTAAATTACTTCTTTAATTCCGCTTTGAATAATTGCTTTTGCACATTCATTGCAAGGAAAAAGAGGCACATAAACCTTACATCCCTCAAGGCTTGAACCTCTATGATTGAGAATAGCATTAAGCTCAGCATGACAAACATAAGGATACTTTGTATCGTACTCGTCACCGCTTCTTGCCCAGGGGAAATCATCATCATTGCATCCTAAAGGAAAACCGTTATAGCCTACAGACACAATTTTGTTATTTTGGTCAACAATACATGCACCAACCTGCGTGTTGGGGTCTTTGCTTCGTTGTGATGCAAGCTGAGCCACACCCATAAAATACTCATCCCATGATATATAATCTTTACGCTTTTCCATATTACCCTCCTGTAAATAAAATTTTCTTTCAATTCATTGTATCATCAAAAGTAAATTATTTCAATACAATTGTAAAGAATAAAAAAAGACAAACAAAAAACTTGAGGAAAGTTTCTTGCTTGTCTTTGGTGGGAACAACAGGGCTCGAACCTGTGACCCTCTGCTTGTAAGGCAGATGCTCTCCCAGCTGAGCTATGCTCCCATATGGTCGGAGTGAAGAGGCTCGAACTCCCGACATCCTGCTCCCAAAGCAGGCGCGCTACCAACTGCGCTACACCCCGATTTTTGACTGCCCGTTTATTATACATTAAACAAGGTTTATTGTCAATAAATTTTTATTTTATTTTTTATCCTATCTTCTGTTGCTTTCATTACACTATAAAAAAGACAAGCAAAACACCTGTGTGTTTTGCTTGTCTTTTTTACTATGATTTCTTCTCTTTTTTAAACAACACAGCACACATTGCTGCAACAGAAGACACAACACATGCTACACCAATTATTATAGTTGACCTGTTATTCTTTTCAATTACTTTTGAATACTCTTCATACGGTTCTGTAATTACCGCCGTCACAAATTCTGTTGTGGTTTCTTTCGGTTTTGTAGTTTTAACTTTTGTTGTACAAGTAGCTTTTTTAGTAGTTTTTTCTTTTTCTGCTTTCTTTGACTCTTTTTCGGCTTCTTTAATTGACTCTGCTTCTGAAACAGACTCTTCTTCTTTAAGTTCTTCACTTTTAATTTTTATCTGATAAATCTGTGAAGTATCACCGTTATGGTCTGCAAGCTGAATATTCATAACAAGGATATTATCATATTCAAGTTCCTTCAGTACACATTCAACCTCGTAAGTGCAACCGCCGAAGCTGTCTGCAGAATAACCGAAGTCAAGATAAAATTCATCCTCATTAAAATCAGATGTCATATCTGAACAAAGGATAATTTCAGAAGAATTGTTGAAAGAAATATAAATTTCATTAAAAGCATCCTCAGGATTTCCGTTAAATTTATCGCTGAGAATTTCCATTGAAATACCGAGATAAACACGTCTGTCCGAATCTATATATTTGTGCTTTACAACAAGAGAATGATATGCATTTCCCGAAGCTCCACCATGGTCAAAAAGAACTGTCTGTTCATACTCATCCCATTCATAAAGGTTTAGTTTTCCGTCACATTCAATGTATGCAGCAGAATTAATTGTACCAACTGCAACCATCATAAAACAAAGAAATATCAAGCACATTGCTTTTACAGGTTTGCGTTTTTTCATTAAAATCACCTTAAAGAAAAACTTTATAGTATTATACCATAATTTTACATTAACCGTCAAATTTTGCGTTTTCTCATATCGTGAGAAAAATTCTCTCAATATGCGTTATTGATTTGCCGTGAAATATAGTTTATTATTAAGTTACGGTACCGGTAAAATATTTCGGATGGTGATTTTATGAATATTTACTTTGGTGAAAATCTTAAAAATTTAAGAAAAGAAAAAAATCTTACTCAGGAAAAGTTGGCTGATTTTCTCGGCGTATCTTTTCAGACAGTAAGTAAATGGGAACGTGGTGACACATACCCCGATATTACAATGCTTCCTGAAATTGCAGGATTTTTTAAAATAAGTGTTGATGATTTGCTTGGTGTAAACAGGGCTGAAAATGAGAAGGAAATTCTTAGATGTCTTGAAGAATATGATAATCTTACTGACGGAGATTTAAAGTTGGAACTGATTCTTAAACTTAAGGAAAAATTTCCCAATGATTTCCGCATTCTTTTGAGATATATGACTTGTCTTGTTCATTTTACTGAAAAAAATCCTGAGATTATTTCAAAAATAACAGCAATATATGAAAACATTCAGCAAAACTGCAATGTGGATAAAATCCGCATTTCTGCCAAAAGACATCTTGTCGAATTGTATCGCAGTTTAGCAGAAAAAAATATTAACGGAATAACTTTTTCCGACTGTGAAAAAATTATTACAGAATTACCGAGACTCCGTGATGCACGTGAAATGTTCTGTTTCTTCTATCCGGAAAGTCATCCTGAACGTGACGACAAAATCAGAGAAACTCTTGAAGAACAATTTCTGCTTCTTCACACCGTGTTCTCACACTATTTTTTCTATGATGAAAGATTTCCTGATGATTGGCAGAAAGAAGCATTCCAAAAAGAAATTGATTTCCTTAATTTTGTTTACGATGACGGTAATTACGGAAAAATGTGGAGAACAATGATTTATAATTATGGTCATCTTGCGGTAAGATTTTTCCGCATTGGTGATAATAAAAATGGTTTTGCAAATCTGAGAAAAAGTGCAGAGCTTGCAAAAAAATTTGATTCTCTTGAAAGAAAAACAATAATGCATTCTAAGCTTTTTGAAGGCAAAGAATTTGACAAACACACACTCGGCAGTACTTATGTTTCTTCAAGCCAGATGATACACCTTTTTACAAAAAAATACCCTCTCTCCGATGAAATAAAAAATTCTGATGAGTTCAGAGAAATAATAAAAATTCTTGAAAACTAAAGCATGCCCCACAGATAAAAGAGATAACTTTATCTGTGGGGATTTTAAAATAAATTATAGGAATGTTTATGGTTATAAACGTAGGGGCGCCCATTGGGCGTCCGCAAAATTCATATAAAACTCACGGGTCGTCGAGGACGCCGAGAACTCCGAAAAATCGCATTAAATCAACGGTTTTATCGTAGGGGAGCCGTTTCGGCTCCCGTAAATTTTCAAGAAATCTCATTCGGGACGGGGACCCCGTCCCCTACGGTATTGCCGTTAATTTTGCAGAAACCGTGCGGTTGCGTACCAAGGTCAACCCTACGATAAATTATAATTTACTTTTCCTCTATCTTCTTGTTAAACCTTTTGCTTGTTGCTCTGACACAGAAATAAACAATAAACCATATTGCAAAAAATGACACAATAAAAATTAAAGAAAAAATAAGTAGAACTTTTCCGTCAAATGGTATCCATGAATTCAGAACATAGCAGAGTGAATAAGCAAGATAAAGTGTGACGAAATGACAGAATAAACTTTTGGGCAATGACCAATGCTCAATCTGATTGAAAACAGTTGCTCCTGCCTGGAGAAAAGCAAGAAGATAAGTTGAAACAATTGCAAGTAAAACCTCACCTGCAGAAAGAGAAAAATCTGTTTCGAAATTCGAAATTATCATATAAATAATTCCTATAACAATCGGTCCGAAGCCTCCGAACATAAGTCCTCTGTGCATAAATTCTTTAGCATATTTTTTCATATTATAACCCCAACCTTTCTTTAACATTTTTTACGTTTCTTCTTGAAACGTAATCTGTATATCCGTTTTTAAAAATTACTTTCAATACTCCCGTAAATGAAGCATCAAACTTTTTAATCTTTTTTATATCGGCAATACATGACTGATTTATTTTTACAAAATTTTCGGGAAGCTTTTCTTCAAGCTGATAAAGTCTCTCCCGTAATCTGAATTTTTCTTTTTCACATAAGGCAAAGACTTTATTGTTTTCCGAAATGAAGCAGTACACTTCAGCAAGGTTCAGCTTTACTGCTTCTCTGTCAATAAAACCTGTCAGTTCAAAATTATTTTCCGAAACAAGATTTTCAATTTCTTCAACAAGCTTTGTTTTTTCGTGAGCGTATATAATCACCTCTTCTTCTCTGTTTTTATCAATAATCAATCTGAATTTCATGAAATCCCTCCCTGCACCTACAATATAACTTTTTTCTGCTCACTTTTCAATGTTTTCCCCATGTTCGGTCAATAATATATTGTAACCGGAAAATAAGTATTGAAATTATTGCAAAAATCTTTTATAATTAATATAAATAAAATTATTATGGGGAGGCATGTATTAATGAGAAAAGTAATTAACTTCAATGAAAACTGGCTTTTTTCGAAAACACAGGCGAATGTACCGACTAATCTTGACGGTGAATGGGAAAAATTAAATCTTCCCCACACCTGGAACGGCACTGACGGCCAGGACGGCGGTAATGACTACTACAGAGGCACCTGTTTCTATGCAAAAGAAATTTCAAAAAACGATTTCAGCCAAAATGAACTTGTTTTCCTTGAAATAAATGGTGCAAACTCATCTGCAGAGGTTTTCGTTGACGGAGAAAAACTTGCAATTCATCATGGCGGTTACTCAACATTCAGAGTTAATCTGACAGAATACCTTAAAGAAAAAAGTGTTCTTGCAATTTCTGTTGATAACTCACCTAACAATACAGTTTATCCTCAGATGGCTGACTTTACTTTCTATGGCGGACTTTACAGAGATGTAAATATCATCACAGTTCCTAAAACTCACTTTGAGCTTGAATACTGCGGTACTCCCGGTATCAAAATCACTCCTGCTGTTACAGGTAAAAATGCAAAAGTTGATGTGAAAGCCTATGTAACAGGTAACGATAAATGTGACATAAAATTCACTATCAAAGACGGCGAAACAGTTATTGCTGAAAAAATTGTTTCATCAGGTGAAGCTGAGGAAACTTTTGTAATCGAAAACGTTCACCTCTGGAATGGTATTGAAGACCCGTTCCTTTACACAATGGAAGCTGAACTGATTTGTAACGGAGAAGTTCTTGACAGTATTTCTTCACGTTTCGGTTGCAGAAGTTTTGAAATTGATCCCGAAAAAGGTTTCATTCTCAACGGAAAAGAATATCCCCTGAGAGGTGTTTCACGTCATCAGGACAGACCTGAAATTGGTAACGCCCTTACAGAAAAAGAACACCGTGAAGACTTAGACCTTATCCTTGAAGTGGGTGCAAACACAATCCGTCTTGCACACTATCAGCATTCACAGACTTTCTATAACCTCTGTGATGAAAAGGGTCTTGTTCTCTGGGCAGAAATCCCCTATATTTCAAAACACATGCCCACAGGCCGCGACAATACAATTTCTCAGATGAAAGAACTTATTGTTCAGAACTATAACCACGCTTCAATTTTTGTATGGGGCCTTTCAAACGAAATTTCAATGGGCGGTGCAGGTGACGAAACTCTCATTGAAAACCACGAAGCACTCAACGACCTTGTTCACTCACTTGATAAAACAAGACCTACAACAATTGCTGCAGTTACAATGTGCGGAATTGATGAAAAATATGTTCACATTCCTGATGTTGTTTCCTACAACCATTATTTCGGATGGTACGGCGGTAACGTTTCAATGTACGGAAAATGGTTTGATGATTTCCACAAGAAATATCCCAAAACACCTATTGGTCTTTCAGAATACGGTGCGGAAGCTCTCAACTGGCATACATCAGAACCTGCTCAAGGTGACTACACAGAAGAATATCAGGCATATTACCATGAAGAATGCATCAAACAGATTATGGACAGACCATATCTCTGGGCAACTCATGTATGGAATATGTTCGACTTTGCTGCCGATGCACGTGCTGAGGGTGGCGAAAACGGTATGAACCACAAGGGTCTTGTAACTTTCGACAGACAGTACAAGAAAGACGCTTTCTTTGCTTACAAAGCATGGCTTTCAAAAGAATCTTTTGTTCACCTTTGCGGCAAAAGATATATTGACAGAGTTGAAGATGTAACCAAAGTTACTGTTTATTCAAACCTTGACGAGGTTGAGCTTTTCGCAAACGGTGCAAGCGTAGGCAAACAGAAAAAAGATAAATATCCTTTCTTCTACTTTGAAGTTAAAAATGTGGGCGAAACAAATCTTCGTGCCGTTGCAGGTGAGTGCGTTGATGAAAGCACAATCAGAAAAGTTGATACCTTCAACGAAGATTACCGCATGAAATCTGAAGGCGATGTTATCAACTGGTTTGAAATTGATATGCCTGTAGGATATCTTTCAATCAACGATACTTTAGAAGATATCTTCAAGCCTTTCGGAGGCAAAATTGCCGTTGTGAAAATTCTTCTTAAGCTGAAAAAGTCTATGGGCGGCGGAAAAGAAAAGGGCGAAAAAGGTAAAAAAGAAATTATGGGCTTTGACATGAGCAATATGGGAATGAAGCTCAACAGCGACTTGATCAAAATGATAATAAATATGGTCAAAGGATTTACAATAAGAAGAATTCTTATGATGATCGGTGCAAAAATTCCTAAGGAAGAAATTCTTGAAATTAATAAAATGCTTAATAAAATTAAAAAGAAATAATTTAAACGAAAAAAAGGCGTTGTACGATGTACAATGCCTTTTTGTATGCTTTTATGAAATTTAACTCGAGACGGGCAACCCGTCCCCTA
>JAFXFI010000070.1 GCA_017520635.1 Clostridia bacterium | reverse complement strand
TTAGGAACATCTGCTGTATCTGTCAATGCGTCATAGTCCCATGTGTCCCCTGTCCAAGAAGCATCACCTGATTCAGGTCCGCCGAAAATAAGCATTGGGTCAAATTCTCCCGGACACATAAAGATACCAACCTTGTTGCCAAGCTCCATATATCCGATTTCAGTAATCAATACATACTTAAATCCGTCTTTTACAATTACTGCATTAAGGATATCCTGACGGGCAGCAAGTGTTAAAATTCCGTTATCAACTTTCAAGTTAACTTCCTTGTGTGCCACATTAAGAACAGGCTGAAGTTTTATATCGTTGTTGATTTTAATAACCTTGTCAGCAAGTGCATAGCCGTAAGCTGTGATATTTTCAATATCAGTTGCACCTTCTTTGTCTGTAAGTTCTCTTTCCTGTCTTATGGCAAGTTCAGCACCGATTACATAAACAACATTTGCACCTGTTTTTTCTTTGATTGCCTTTTCAATATAATAAGGGTAATCAGCAGTAAGCTCGTCAGGTCCTGCGCCCATACCTGTACAATGCATTGAGCCCTGTAAAATCCAAGTTTCCTTTGAACCGTCATTCGGTACAAAACGGAGTCTGTGCATATTCTCATCAAATGACCAAGGGTCACGAGCATCACGCATATATTCGCTTATATCTGTGTAACCGTAATAAAGGTTACCCTTTTTCATATTTTTAACAGCACTTTCAACACAGTCAACTGTTTTCTCAAAAAGATTATCCATAAACTGCTGATTTTTCATAACCTTAATGCTGTCAAGAACACCGCCCAATGCAGCATTTGTTGTGTTGATGATAAGACCCGGTAAAAGCGGAATATTCATACCGAGAGTATCAATGCAAGAATGCTGATGTAATACGGAAACATTCATACTGATTATATTATAACCGCTGACTGCCTGTGCAACTTTATTACGGATTGTCTGAACATCACCGCGTGAAAGACCAAAGCCGTCAATAACAGCGTGGACAACGATACCGCTTACACCGTCGCTTATTGCATATACTCTTACTCGCTGGTCGTCGTTGATTTTTGTAGGAACTCTGCCCTCAAACACTTCAAGTGTACCTGCAAGGAAATATTCACCGTTCATAATATCAAGGTCTTCTAAAAGTGATGCACCTGCATAACCCATATACCATGCTGAATTTTCCTTTGTGTTTTTGTCGAATTTCTTTTCGCCCTCATAAAAATTACTTGCTTCGTAATCTTCTATTTTTTCCCAGTCACCATCATAACCGGGCCAGAAAACATTAAGCACAGTAAGAATTCTGTGAATAAGTACATCAAGACAAAGGTTAAAAGTATTCTCGATATTAGTTGTTTCTATCTTAATACAAGCAGAAGCCGGTACCATAAAAACAGAAAACACCATAACGAGTGAAAGAATAATTGCAAGAAGCTTTTTAGTCATAAAAATTTCCCCTTTTAATTTATAAAGAATATTATACAACTATTTATTACATTCTTCAATAATAAAAATGACAAATATGCAAAAATGTAAAACTTTTACACTTGTTCTATTATGTAAAACTTGTTCCTAATTCCTTGACAACTGTCAAAGTGTATAGTAAAATTTTGAATGTTAAAATGTAGAAAATAAGCGATAATGTACATTAAAAAGATGTTTTGTTTATTTCCCCGCCATAAAAAACGAAAGGTTTAATGAGGATATGAGTAATAAAAACCTTGCAACGGTAAAAGACCTTGTAAATTTTGCTGCCCAAAATTACGGAGAAAGAGATTTTTGTAAATTTTTCCATGACAGCGAAATCGAAATCAAGAATTTCGCTGAATTTCGTGAGGATTGTTTCGCAGTAAGCCGATATATCAAAACTATTGAAAAAGAAAAGATGCACATTGCATTTATCGGTAAGACAAACTATGAATATATCGCTTGTCTTACAGGTATGATTTGCAGCGGTAATGTTGTTGTGCCATTTGACCCTAACATTTCAGTTGAAGAAGCTTGCACTCTCTTTGACGACGCTGACATTCAGATGCTTTTCTGTGAAGAAGAATTTTTAAGCAAAGCAAATGTAATTCAGCAGAAATATAAAGGTATCCGTCAGGTTGTGTCCCTCGGCGACTGGCATTGGTTCGACAATATTTTCAAGACATATTCTGCAGAGAGTGAATACGCTCACCTTTCAGATATCGAAATCGACCCATATGAATGTGCATTGATTATCTATACATCAGGTACAACAGGTGAAAGAAAAGGTGTTATGCTTACAAACAGTAACTTAACATCAAACTCCTGTTACGATACATACAAGGCTCTGGACGGTGAAGTCTGTCTTTCAGTTTTACCTATGCACCACGTTTTCTGTTATGCTTGTGATGTGCTTAAAGTTCTTTATGACGGTACAACAATCTGTCTTAACGGTGCGCTTCCTAACATTTACAGAAATTTCCTTATATTTGAACCCACAAACACAAGAATTGTTCCGCTTCTTTGCAAGGCAATTATCACAAAGATTAAAATTCAGGAAAAGAAACACCCTGAACTCAGTCCTCGTGAGGCTGCTGAACTTGTTGTCGGTAAGCGTCTTACAAGATTTATTGCAGGTAGTGCGTTTTTAAGCGGTGCTTTGATTGACGAATTCGCAAAATACGGTATTACTGCCCGTCAGGGTTACGGTATGAGCGAATGCAGTCCTCGTATCACAGTATCTGATTTTTCAGAAGACAACAAATACTCAAACGGTATTCTCACAGGTGTTGACGATGTAAGAGTTATTGACGGTGAAATTCAGGTTAAAGGCCCTTCAGTTATGAAAGGTTACTACAAGAAACCTGAAAGAACAGCAGAAGCCTTCACAGAGGACGGATATTTACACACAGGTGACTTGGGTTACATTGAAAATAACCATATTTACCTTGTAGGCAGAAAGAAAAATCTTATTATCCTTTCAAACGGCGAAAACATTTCTCCTGAAGAACTTGAAAACAAGTTCGTTGATGACGGAATTGTAAAAGAAATTGTTGTTCGCGGTGAAAAGGATACAATTATCGCTGAAATTTTCCCTGACGAAGCACTTGCTGCTACTATGGGAATTACAGATATTCCTGCTGAAATCAGCAAAATTGTTGACAGAGTAAATTCTTCTCTTAATACTGACAGACATATTCACTCATTTGTTATAAGAGAAACTCCGTTTCCAAGAACTTCAACAGGTAAAATCAAGCGTGCACAATTTAACTTTGCGGAGGATGAAGCAAAATGATAGAAAAGAAATTAAAAAGTGGTGAAGTCGTAAAAGCTTATCCTATTTCCGACTCACAAAAAATGATGTTCTTAATGTCACTTAAGTATGGTTCAGGATATCCTGTTAACAACATCGGTTGCGGATATTACTGGAAAGGTGAAACAGACCTTGGCATTTTGAAAGCATCTGTTTACGAAGCAATTGACCGTTGTGACACTATGAGACTTCGTTTCACAATGGAAAAGAAGTTGGCTCTTCATCAGTATGTTACTGAAAAAAGTGAACTTGTAATAGAAGAATGGGATTACAGCCACAAGACAGTTGAAGAAGCTGAAGAAGAACTTACAAAGATTTCAAGACAGAACATTCCAATGTATGAATGTGAAGTTCATAAAATTGCAATCGTTAAGTTCAAAGGTGGTTATCACGGACTTTTCATAAGATTCCACCATCTTGCAATGGATGCTTATTCAGTTAAAATGTTCTTGAATGACATTATCGAAATCTATAAGAGCAAGACTCAGGGTACTGCTTATCCGAAGCCTATGAGACCGTATATTCCTGTTCTCGAAAAAGAGCTTGAATATCTTGAGTCCGAACAGCACGAAATCGACAAGCAGTATTGGTTCGACTCACTTGCAAAGACAACTGAGCCAATCTTTACTGACTATATGATTGACAATCGTCTTAAATACCAGCAGGAAAAGAATCCGGGTCAAAGATATGCTGACATTCATTCAGGTCTTCCTGATGCTGACATTTTCAATATGAGTATGAGTGCCGAAGACAGTAACAAGATTATGAAGCTTTGTGCTGACAGAAATCTTTCAATATTTGCTGTGCTTTCAATGGGTATCCGTACAGGGCTTTCCTGCTTCAACGATAATCAGGAGGATGTTTCATTCAAAATGATTATCAACCGTCGCGGTACAATCGCGGAAAAGAAATCAGGCGGTCTTCGTATCAACTTCTTACCTATGAGAAGTATCGTAAAGCCTGAGGAAACCTTCTGTGAGGCTATTCAGAAGATTTCTGACGTTCAGAATGAAATGTATCAGCACGCAAGCCTTTCATTCATTGAAACTCTTAAGGAAAGACACAAGTCAATGCCTGAGGATTCAAAATCCGACTCAACTTATGACAGCTTCGGACTTTCATACCAACCACTTATGAAGAGCACATACATTGACGAGGAAATGGAAAAGACTGCAAAGAGCATCTGGTACAATAACGGCTCGACAATGATTCCTCTTTATGTTACAATAAGACACAGAAAGCAGGATAACGGTCTCGACTTCTGTTTTGAATACAGACAGGAGCCACCTGCAGAATACGACCTTCGTATTCTCTATACTAAAATCAAAAAAGCACTCGTTATGGGTGCAGAGAATCCTGACATTACTGTCGGTGAAATACTTAAAGAAATCGCACTTACAGATGCAGAAAGGAACGGTAAACCGGAATGCAAGAGTTCACACAGCTTGTCGAAATCCTTGAAAATTATGTGGAAGTCGAAAATATCTCCGCTGATGACAATTTTAAAGCTGATTTGGAAATGAGTTCATTTGACACAATGTGTCTTGTGACTGATGTTAAATCTGTTTTTGGTGTAAACCTTAAAGCAACTGATTTTATTGATTATAAAACTGTCGGCGAAATGGCAAATTACATCGCATCAGTCAGAACAAAGTGAAAAAAGCACCCAGGAGGGTGCTTTTTTAATTCGTAATTCATAATTAAAAAAATGCTTGACATTTGACACTTGTTCTGTTATCATATTTAAGCCGCATATTAGGGGGTAGTGTGTCTAAATGCATACTGCAAGTGAATTTTCCACCCTCGATAGCGAGTCTATATTTAAGGTAGGTTAGAAAAATGTACGCAATCATCGTAACAGGCGGCAAGCAGTACAAAGTACAGAACGGCGACGTTGTATTTGTAGAAAAGCTTGACGTAG
>JAFXFI010000069.1 GCA_017520635.1 Clostridia bacterium | reverse complement strand
TGAGCAGGCTTACAGTTCTACATAAATCAATGTAATATAAATCGGAGGTTTTTATGGACTCAAAGAAAAACAGCACGACAGTACAGTCAGGTGGCAGAGAAAAATTAGGAAGCCGTCTGGGATTTTTGCTTCTCAGTGCAGGCTGTGCAATCGGTATCGGTAATGTGTGGAAATTCCCATACATGGTCGGTCAGTACGGTGGCGGTATTTTTGTACTTATCTACCTTTTCTTCCTTATTGTCATGGGCGTGCCCATTATGACAATGGAATTTGCAATGGGTAGAGCAAGTCGCAAAAGTCCTGCAAGAATGTACCAGCAGTTAGAGCCTCAGGGCAGTAAATGGCACGCCCACGGTTATGCAGCGGTAATCGGCAACTACTTACTTATGATGTTCTATACAACCGTTGCGGGTTGGATGATAAGGTATTTTGTTTCAACCGCGAGAGGTGATTTCGTAGGCCTTGATAATGCAGGCGTGGAAAATTATTTTAATAATATGCTTGCGGAACCCGGCCCCATGGCGTTTTATATGATTTTGGTTGTAATTGTAGGCTTTCTTGTGTGTTCCTTCGGACTTCAGAAGGGTCTGGAAAGAATTACAAAATACATGATGCTGGCACTTCTCGCCATTATGGTTGTACTCGCTGTCAACAGTTCAGTTATGGACGGAGGTAAGGAAGGTCTTGAATTTTATCTTAAACCCAGCATCGAAAACCTTAAAGATGCGGGTGTAGGTAACGTTATTGTTGCGGCAATGAATCAGTCTTTCTTTACACTCAGCCTTGGTATGGGTGCAATGGCAATCTTCGGAAGTTATCTTGAAAAAGACAGAAGACTTATGGGCGAAAGCATCAATATTGCTTTCCTTGACACATTTGTAGCACTTGTTTCAGGTCTTATTATTTTCCCTGCATGCACGGCTTATGATGTTGAAGTAGGAGCAGGGCCTCCTCTTATATTCATCACACTTCCCAATATTTTCAATAATATTCCTATGGGAAGACTGTGGGGAAGTCTGTTCTTTATTTTCCTTTCTTTTGCAGCACTTTCAACTGTGTTTGCTGTGTTTGAGGGAATACTTGCATGTACCTGCGATATGTTTGGTTGGAGCAGAAAGAAATCATGCTTCATTAACTGTATCATTGTTCTTGTGCTTTCACTTCCCTGTGTATTCGGCTTTAATCTTCTTTCAGGCTTTGCACCTTTCGGTGAAGGCTCAACAATTATGGACCTTGAAGATTTCCTTGTTTCAAATATTCTTCTACCTGTTGGTTCGCTTATTTTCCTTGTTTTCTGTACATGGAAAAAAGGTTGGGGATGGGAAAAATTCAAGAAGGAAGCAAACATCGGTAAGTCAGGTGCAAAGGTTCAGGACTGGATGCGTGGTTATCTGACCTATGTTCTGCCCATTATGATTATTGCTCTTTTCGTAATCGGTCTTTACAATTTCTTTAAATAAAGATATGTTCGTAGGGGAGGGTCTCTGTGCCCTCCCGTTTTTTAAAGTAAGAGGTAATAGTGAAGAGGTAAGAGGTTTGGGTCTGCGACGCTATTTTATATGTCACCGACGTTAACACCGTAGGGGACGGGTCTCCCGTCCCGAATGAGGTTTCATGAAATCTTGGCGGGAGCCGAAACGGCTCCCCTACGATGTTGCTGTTAAGTATTGTTTCGAAACCAAAGGAGTGATTTTATGAAAAAAACTATAAAAATACTGAGCGTTATTATTGCAGTTGTAATAGGTTACTTCGTTGTAACGGCAAGTATTTACATGCCATTTGTAATAAAAGATGCAAAGACGGTCTATAACGATGACTGCGATTATCTTATGATATTAGGCAATCAGGTTGTGGGAAAAGACACACCAAGTCCTTTGATGCTTGAACGTACAAACAGGGCAGTAGAGTATCTGAAAGAAAACGAAGATTGTTTCGTTGTTGTTTGCGGTGGTATTACAACGGATGAACAGATAATTTCCGAATCAGCCCTGATGAAAGAAATTCTTACTGAAAAGGGAGTTAGTCCTGACAGAATTATTCCGGAAGATAAATCAACAACCACCTTTGAAAATTTTGAATTTGCAAAGGAAGTAATTGAAAAACATTCGGGTGAAAATGTAGAAGATGTTGATGTTGCGTTTCTCTCTTCAGATTATCACATTCACAGAGCCTCTGTAATTGCAGACCATTTCGGTTTCAATGATATCGGAAAGGTAAGCTGCAAAACAGAAAACGGATTTATAAAAACCCTTGTGAGAGAATATTTCGTTGGGTATGATTTGTTGATAAGAATTATAAAGGGAAATACGTGAGAAAAACATACCCCATCATTTTAAAATGATGGGGTGAAGATTTTATAAATTTAATAACTGTTTTTTCTTGGCATCAAATTCTTCCTGTGTGATAACACCATTGTCGAGTAAATCTTTATATTTTTTCAATTCGTCAGCTTCAGAATTATTTTCTTGAATACTGTAAATGAATTTTGTCGCTTGACTATTCTGTTCGCTAACAGAAACAGCAATTAAAGAAGAACGTTTGGCAAAGGAAGCAACTACTGCAAGGAATAAAACAATTTAAAAATAAAAATAATTGCGTAAAAGAAAAGGATATATCAACAACATTTTATTTATGTGTTGATATATCCCCCTTTTTATAAAAGCAATCCTGTTCCCATTTATACGGGTTTATTTCGATGTATGTCCAAATTCTATCGTAATCTTTTTGATTGCGAATTATATGGTCATGGAAAGAGCGTTGCCAAATATTTTTACCGTATTCTTTATTACATAGCCGTTTAAAAGTTGAGATAAAATGTGGGATTTTCATATTCGTAGGGGTCGGCGTCCTCGACGACCCTGATACCGAGTCTGATTTTATTTGGATAAGCATATGTATATGATTAGGCATAATAACATATTTATCAACGGAAATATCCTTATAAAAGCGGCTTAAGGATTTCAAATTTTTATCGGCAATTTCACCTATGAAGGTTAATTTGTTTTCAGGGACGTCGAGGACGCCGTCCCCTACGATTGAGATTTTTGATAAAACAGGTTTTCTGTTTTGTGTGCAGATTGTGATGAAATACGCACCTTTTTCACTATAATTATATTTTGAAAGTCTGGTAGCTTTTCTGTTATAAAAACTCATGAAATCACTTCTTTCAATCTGAGTATATCACATCAGAAAATGAATGTCAAAAAATCAGGCTGGTGCATTTCTGCATCAGCCTGTAAAACTTTAATCAGTTATTATTTTTCTGTTGAGTAATAAAACTCCTGAACTTCTTCCTTAGGTTCTTCTGTGGGAACAACCGTAACATCCTGGTAGCACTTCATACCTGTACCTGAGGGAAGAAGCTTACCGATGATAACGTTTTCCTTAAGACCGAGGAGCGGGTCAGTTTTGCCCTTGATAGCAGCGTCTGTAAGAACTCTTGTTGTTTCCTGGAATGATGCTGCTGAAAGGAATGAGTCTGTTGCAAGTGATGCCTTTGTGATACCCATGAGGACATCCTTTGCTTCAACAAAGTTGGGCTCTCTGCCTTCTTCTGCGGCTTTAGCTGCAATCTGTTTGTTGATTTCTCTGAACTCTTTCTTTTCAATTTTTGTTCCGGGAAGAATATCGCTGTCACCGGGATTCTCAACTTCAACTTTTCTCATCATCTGACGAACGATAACTTCGATATGCTTGTCGTTGATATCAACACCCTGCATACGGTAGGTTCTCTGAACTTCACGGATGAGGTAATCGTGAACTGAATGAATACCGAGAACGTCAAGAATGTCGTGGGGGAAGAGTGAACCTTCAGTAAGAGCATGACCTTTTTCAATGATGTCACCTTCCTGAACCCTGAGACGGAAGCCGTATGGGATAAGATAACTTCTTTCGTCTGCTGTTTCGGGGTCTGTAACCACAACGTGCTTACTCTTCTTGATTTCTCTGAGAGAAACAACACCTGCGATTTCACTGATGATAGCGTGTACCTTGGGACGACGTGCTTCAAAGAGTTCTTCGATTCTGGGAAGACCCTGTGTGATATCGCCTGCGTCCTTAGCACCACCTGTATGGAACGTTCTCATTGTAAGCTGTGTACCGGGTTCACCGATTGACTGAGCAGCGATAATACCAACTGCTTCACCAACTGTTACGGGCTGACCTGTTGCAAGGTTTGAACCGTAGCACTTGATACAAACGCCGTGTTCAGCTTCACAAGTGAGGAGTGAGCGGATTTTGATTCTTGCGCCTTCTTTGTCAACGTCTTCCTGACCCTGATGTTTCTTTTCATAGTCAGCGTAAACGTAGTCGGCAACCATTTCTGCCTCTTCTTCGTTCATCATCTTGTCTTTTGACATGATGAGTTCGCCTGTTTCTTCGTTTACGAGGTCTTCGAGAAGATATCTTCCTGTAAGTCTTTCTGCAAGACCTACAATTCTTCTGTTACCGTCGTAAATGTCGTAAACTTCAAGACCTTCTGAGCAACCGCAGTCTTCTTCACGGATGATAACTTCCTGTGAAACGTCAACAAGACGACGTGTAAGGTAACCTGAGTCAGCTGTACGAAGAGCTGTATCGGCAAGACCTTTACGAGCACCACGAGAAGAAATGAAGTATTCGAGGATTGTAAGACCTTCACGGTAGTTTGCTCTGATGGGAACTTCGATTGTTTTACCTGCTGTGTTTGCGATAAGACCACGCATACCTGCAAGCTGACGAAGCTGAGAGTCATTACCACGGGCACCTGAATCGAGCATCATGTAGATAGGATTGTACTTGTCAAAGTTGTTTTTAAGTTCTGCAGCAACCTGTTTTGTACATTCTTCCCATGTGTCGATAACTTTTTCTGAACGGCCTGCGGCACTGATAAGACCTCTCTGATAGTTACGGTCAATCTTTTCAATTTCTTTCTCTGCTGCTGCAAGAAGCTCTGCCTTTTTGGGAGGAATTGTAGCATCGCAGGAAGCAACTGTAATACCGCTTCGTGTTGAATATTTGTAACCCTGATTCTTGATTTTGTCAAGAACATCTGCTGTTACTGCTGTACCATGGATTTTGATACATTTTGCAATGATCTTACCAAGCATCTTCTTGTTAACAAGGAAGTCAGCTTCAAGCTTGAAAGCGTTTTCAGGGTCGCTTCTGTCAACAAATCCAAGATTCTGGGGAATGGGTTCGTTGAAGATAACACGACCGATTGAGGTTTCAACAAGCTTTGTAACCATTTCGCCGTTAACTTCTTTTGTCATACGGATTTTGATAAGTGCATGAAGGCTGATAACACCTTCTTCGTAAGCCATTTTAGCTTCGTCTATATCACGGAAAGCCTTGCCTTCACCCTCAGCACCGGGTCTGATAAGTGTAAGGTAATATGAACCGAGAACCATGTCCTGTGTAGGAACAGTAACGGGGCGTCCGTCTGAAGGCTTGAGAAGGTTGTTTGTAGAAAGCATGAGGAATCTTGCTTCTGCCTGAGCCTCTGCTGAAAGAGGGACGTGAACGGGCATCTGGTCACCGTCGAAGTCAGCGTTGAAGGCTGAACATACCAGGGGATGAAGCTTGATGGCACGTCCTTCTACCAGAATGGGCTCAAATGCCTGAATTGAAAGTCTGTGAAGAGTGGGAGCTCGGTTAAGGAGTACAGGATGC
>JAFXFI010000068.1 GCA_017520635.1 Clostridia bacterium | reverse complement strand
TTTCTGCAACAACTGCAAGGAACACACCGATAAACACAAGAGGCCAGGGAAGATTTCCGTCCATAACACCTTCGATGATGAGCTTCATGAGTGTTGCCTGAGGTGCTGCAAGCTGGTCTGAACCGAAGCCCCATGCACTGTCAAGGAGGTAAAGTGTACCGCCGATTGCAAGTGCTGCCGCAACAACACCGAGAACTTCACCAATCTGCTGTTTCTTAGGAGTTGAACCGAGGATATAACCTGTTTTAAGGTCCTGAGAAGTATCACCTGCAATAGCAGAAACAATACAGATAATTGAACCGATTGCAATTGCACTGCTCATACCTGCAATACCTGTTGCACCTGTAACCTTAAGAATGAGAGTTGCAATAAGAAGTGTTGCAATTGCCATACCTGAAACTGGGTTGTTACTGCTGCCGACAAGACCAACCATTCGTGAAGAAACAGTTGCAAAGAAGAAGCCGAAAACAACAATAATAAATGCACCGAGAAGTGATACGGGAATTGCAGGAACAAGCCATACTGCAAGTGTAAGAACAACAATTGCAATAATAACAATTTTGAGATTAAGGTCCTGTGCAGTTCTGTCACCTGAAGCTGCACCTGCACCCTTCATGCTCTTAACTGCGCCTGTGAAAGTTTTTACAATAAGAGGAAGTGACTTGATAAGGCTGATAATACCGCCTGCTGCAAGAGCACCTGCACCTATGTATCTGATGTAAGAGCTCCAGATAGCAGATGCACCGCCATCAGCAAAAATTTCTGAAATAGGTGCTGTACCGGGATAAAGAACGATATCTGCACCGAAAAGAACAATAAGAGGAATGAGCACAAGCCAGCTTAAAACACCGCCTGCGAACATGTAAGGAGAAATTCTTGCACCGCAGATGTAACCGACACTCATAACTGCAGGGTAAATCCGTGTACCGATCTGACCTGCAAAGCCTTTTACTGATGCTGAAATTTCACCTGAAACCAGCTTAAGTCCGTCAATGATGAACTTGAAGAGTGCTGCAAAGCCCATACCTGCAAAAACAGTTGATGCATTTGCACCGCCCTTTTCACCTGCAAGAAGAACCTCAGCACAAGCTGTTCCCTCGGGATAAGGAAGAACACCGTGCTCTTTAACGATAAGAGCGTTTCTCAGGGGTACCATGAAAAACACACCGAGAAGACCGCCGATTAAAGCGATAAGTGTGATTTCAAGGATACCGGGTTTTTCCATTTTGCCTTCGGCAGCCCAGAGGAAAAGTGCAGGCAATGTGAAAATTGCACCTGCTGCAAGTGATTCACCTGCAGAGCCTACTGTCTGAACGATGTTACTTTCAAGGATTGAGTTTTTGCGCATGATAATTCTGATAACACCCATCGCAATAACTGCAGCAGGAATTGAAGCAGAAACAGTCATACCGACTATCAGTCCCAGATAAGCATTTGCCGCACCGAATACAACTGCAAGGAGTATGCCCATAACTACAGATGCAACTGTAATTTCAGGAGTAACCTTTGATGCAGGAACATACGGCTTGAATTCATTTTTGTTATCCATATTTTCTCCTATCCGTCATTTCTTTACAAACGACAATAATATTCGGTGTATTATACCATAATCACCGATAAAAAGCAAGAAAATAAAAGCATTATCTGCATTTTTCCAGCATTTTTACAACAAGATTAAAGGTTCTTTCAGCAGATGATACAGAAAGCTTTTCATTTACAGTATGAACATCCCACAAAGCAGGTCCCATTGCAACACAGTCAAGTCCTTCAAGTGCTGAGGCAAAAACACCGCATTCAAGTCCTGCATGAATTGCTTCAAAGCGAGGCTCATACCCATTCAATTCAACAAAACACTCTTTGTAAAGTCCCTGCAAGGATGAGCTTGAGTTAAACTCCCATGGAGGATAATGTCCCCCTGTTTCATAGGTACAATCAAGATATTCAGCAAATGTTATAAACTTTTCTTCAAGAGAAAAAAGTGCTGATTTCTTATTACTTCTCAGAGCAAAATGGAAAAGAATTTTTTCTTCACTTGTTTTAAGAATACCTAAATTGAGTGAAGTTTCAACAAGTCCTTCGATTTCCTTACTCATATCTATAACACCGTTGGGTGCTGTGTTCAGCGCAAAAATCACTTTCTTTTTGTATTCGTCATCAAGTGCATTTACCTTATTTTTGCCTTTATCATCAACGGAATATTCAAAGGACGGTTCTCTGTCACATATTTCTTTTTTAATTATTTCAAGATATTTTTCACTTTCATAAATAAAGCTTTCATCGTCCGTAATAACGGAAATTCTGCTCATATTGGGAATTGCATTCCCTTTATCACCACCGTCAACTTTAACCAAATCAAATGAAATTTTCCGGTTTAAGTGATTTAAAAATCTTCCTGCAAGAATGTCTGCGTTTACTCTGCCGTCATGGATTTCAACTCCTGAGTGACCGCCCTTGAGACCTTTGAGGGTAATTTCAACAAGATTTCCTGTCTTTTCTTCACGCTTTACAGGTATTGTCATCAGGAAATCACTTCCGCCGGCACATGAAACTGTAAGAATACCGTCTTCTTCTGCATCAAGGTTAATCATTTTTCTGCCGCTTAGCAGGCTCATATCAAGCTGTAATGCACCAACCATTCCGATTTCTTCATCGGTAGTGAAAACTGCTTCAATGGGAGGATGTGCAAGGCTGTCACTGTCAAGAATTGCAAGTGCCATTGCCACGGCAATGCCGTTATCAGCACCCAGAGTTGTGCCTTTTGCTCTGACAAAATCTCCGTCAACATACAAGTCGAGTCCGTCTGAAAGGAAGTCAAAGTCGCTTCCGTCTTCCTTCTGACAAACCATGTCAAGATGTCCCTGAAGAATAACTGCGCCTGAATTTTCATAACCCTTAGTTGCATCTTTGTAAATAATAACGTTATTTGCGTTGTCTTTTACAAATCTGAGATTTCTTTCTTTTGCAAAAGATACACAGTATTCTGCAATTTTTTCCATATTCTCCGAACCGTGTGGAATTGCAGAAATTTCTTCAAAAAATTTAAAAACTTTTTCAGGCTTAAGTCCGTCAAGCTTTCCCATTTTAAATTCCTCCGAAAACAGTATGCTTCAGTATAACATAAAAAGACAGACAATAGCAACAAAAAAATAAAAAATGCTTTTTAAAAACCGCTTTTCCGGTTCTCGAAAAAACGGCATATTCTTACTCTTATATAGCTCTATCTCTTTTTCTGTCTCTATCTCTTTCTCTGACGGAAAAATTCCGATTTTTTGCGGACTTTTTCCGTTTCAATACAGATATAGACAAATTATAATTTATCTGTATATTTATTGTCATATCGTAGGAGAGGCGTTCCGCCTCCCGCAAGGTTTGATGAAATTTTATTCGGGACGGGAGACCCGTCCCCTACGATGTTACCATTTGTATCATTTTATAATCGCGTCGCAGACCCGAAATTCTGCATTCTGCGTTCTGCACTAAATTATAATTTATCGTTGAGGTCAATTTAACAGTTGTAGGGGTCGGCGTCCTCGACGACCCGTGAGTTTTATGTAATTTCACGGAAGACCGCAAGGGTTTTCCCTACGGTGTAGCCGTTGGTTTTTATAATAAATTTGCGTCGCAGACCCCAAATTCTGCGTTCTGCACTCTGCACTAAATTTTAATTACCGCAACATTTTTTTGCATTTTCAAGAAAATGACATATCCGGAAATGTTATGTGGCGTTGTGAATAAATATAAAACAAAAAACATAAAAAATGTTCAAATTTTATTTATACAAATCCCTGTTTTTGTTGACAAATTGACAAAAAAGTGATACAATACAATGGATAAACTAGAGTTAGTGGGAGTATATCCTTTTGATATTTCCAAAAGAGAAAAATAACCACTGATTTTACCCGAAATCCTGCAATACGGAGTGTGTTATTATGGCTGAAGAAATCAAAGAAACTGAAGAACTTGAAGAAAAAAAAGAAACCATAAAAATTCCGAGAAACAGAACAATGGAAATTTTATATAAGCCCGTTTTTGATGTAGGTCTCAACATGGCAGTTGATTATTACACACGTGTTGTGCTTACTGACTACAAGGTTGGCTTTATTCAGCCGGAAACCTATATTCCCGTGGCTGAGAAATCAAATCAGATTGCTGAAATCGGTAAATGGACGATTGAAGAGGCATGTGATGCGATTGTGAGAACTGCAGAACGCGGTGCAGACATCCACAGCGTGATCCTCTGGACATCTCTGAAGCATCTCAATAAAAAGAATTTTGTCAGAACAATGATGAACATTGTTGATAAGAAGGATCTTGACCACGATAAATTCTGCTTCTGTATTACAGACCACATTCTCAAGGCAGACAGCGAAATTATTGCAAAGAATATTCTTGAATTACGCAAGGAAGGCTTTAAGGTTGCAATTGACGATTTCGGAGTTGAATATACTTCACTTACAAATCTCGGTCAGTATGAGGTTGACTACATAGGAATTGATGGTTCACTTACACGTGATATTGAAATCAATGAGCGTCAGCAGAATATGCTCCAGGGTATTATCGACTTTGCAAAGAAAATTGAAACAAAGGTTATGGTTTCAGGAGTTGAAACCGAGGAAAAAGCAGAACTTCTCAAATCAATGGGCGTTGACAGACTGTCAGGTCCTTTTTACGGCGACTACATTAAAGAAAAAGAAATTTCTATCTGATAATAGATATCCTTACGAAAGGAGTTGGATATTTTGGCAAAGAAACAAAATGTGCAGTTTGACCCGAATAATCCGGAAATGGAAAAGTACGGTGTCCGCACATCAGCAAAAAAAGTCAGAAAAAACAAATTGCTCTTGCGTATTGCAGTTATCATCCTCGCATTATTGCTTTTATTCCTTGCAGTATTCTTCGGATGTGTAACCTACGCAAATCAGGCAGGTCGATTTACAGTTAACCTTGACCCTGATGCAATTGAGAAATACGGTATCACACTCTGCGAAAGCTACGACCAGGCTTACGGCTTGGGTGCATGGGCAGACGGAGGCTCAGGCCTTGACGGAAAGAAGCCCAATGCAGACAGTAACCTTGAATCAGGTGTGTTAAT
>JAFXFI010000067.1 GCA_017520635.1 Clostridia bacterium | reverse complement strand
GTTGGGTCAACGCCCCTACTGACTCTTGTTCAGTTTTTGCAAACATCCCGACAAATTACTGTTTGTCTGTCATAACAATCGGTCTGTTACAATATATATTACAAACAGGGAGGATAAAGATGTTTGTAATATTGAAAATTGTCAGGACTGATAAAAAGAAAATACGCAAAGGCAGAACAATCGGCGGAGTCAGAATTGTGAATATGGGCGCAGGTCATTGCTTTTATGAAATAGAGGTTGTGTCGGGTGAAAACGGCATAAACTGGGCAGAAATATCTGCATTTGCCGGCAATCACGGAAAAAATATTCTTGCAGATTCATCTGTCATCATTCCCGACAGTTCGGGAATAAAAAGGTTTGATACAACCGAGTTCAGAAATATTCTGCTTTTCAATTCTTTGAAGCTTGTTTTCAGGGAATTGTTTTATATGGGATACCGGGTTCGCTGTGTTGTCAATGACCCGACCGGAATTTATGCAGGAAAACTTAAAACAATTGTGCCGTATGCTGCCCGTATAACAGTTGTGACAGAAAACGAATTCAGATATTTTTCCGAAATCCGTGATGTGTATTCTTTATACGGAGCAGGGATAACGCTTACAGACCGTGTTGAAGAAATCAGTGATGATACCGTCATTCTTGACACAAGCGGAAAACTGAAACAGGAAAAAGGATTTGTTTTTTCACCCACGTCAGGTTTTTCACCGGGCAGGACAGACGGATTTGATAATTTTCTTGATTTCTGCCCGTCTTATGTGTCACAGACCGATTTCCTTGCCGCTGTTTGTAGATTTAACTCGCAGCCTTCTCTGAAAGAAGCTTTCTGCCGTACATTTTTGTCAGGGAACAGAAATTTCACCTTGTATGAAACGGCAGAATACATAGCTGATATAAAAGAGCACATCAGTACAAATAAAAGTGTTATTTTTTATATATAAACTTGACATACGGTTTGTTTTTGGATATAATGTATTGTAATTGTAAAGATTTATATATCTGAAAGGATGTTATTTTTAATGGCAGAAGAATTTCTTTTTACCCAAGCGGCGATAGACGAACTCAAAGAAAAGCTTGTTGAGCTTCGTACAACAAGAAGAAAAGAAGTTGCTGAAAAAATCAAAGAAGCAAAGTCTTTCGGTGACCTTTCCGAAAACAGTGAATATGATGAAGCAAAGTCAGAGCAGGCAAAGCTTGAAGCTAACATTGCCGAGCTTGAATACACACTTCAGCACGCAAAAATCATTGATGAATCAACTCTTACATCAGATACTGTTCATATCGGTTCTTTTGTAAAGGTTTATGACCATGAATTCAAAGAAGAAGTCAGATATCAGATTGTCGGCTTTACACAGGCCAACCCCATCGAAAACAAGATTTCTGATGAATCTCCCATCGGCAAGGCTCTTCTCGGTCACAGAGCAGGTGAGGCTGTTGAAGTTGAAACTCCCGGCGGAATCATCAAGCTTGAAATAAGAGAAATTTCAAAGTAATTTATATTTAAGGAGTAAAAAAATGGCTGACGAAATCAAGAATCAGGCTGCTGAAAATGAAGCTCCCGAACAGAATGTCAACGAGTTAAGACAGATAAGAATTGACAAGCTCACTGCACTGCAGGAAGCAGGCAAAGACCCGTTTCAGGTAACTCTTGCCGAGCAGGACTACCACAGCACAGATATTGTTGCTAAGTATGACGAGCTTGAAAATCAGGATGTTTCAATCTGCGGCAGAATTATGACAAAGCGCCCCATGGGTAAGGCAAGCTTTATGAATATCCATGACCGTGAGGGCAAAATGCAGGTCTATGTCAGACGTGATGACATAGGTGAAGAAGAATATGCCGATTTCAAGAAATATGACATCGGTGATATTGTTGAAGTCAAGGGCTTTGTTTTCAAAACAAAGACAGGTGAGATTTCAGTTCACGCAAAGTCAGTAAAGCTCCTTACAAAGTCACTTCTTCCTCTTCCCGAGAAGTACCACGGACTTACAAATACAGAAACAAGATACCGTCAGCGTTATCTTGACCTTATTATGAATCCTGATGTCAAGGACACTTTCATCAAGCGTTCACTTATCATCAGAGAAATCAGAAGATATCTTGATTCTCAGGGCTTTATTGAAGTTGAAACACCCATGCTCGTTTCAAATGCAGGCGGTGCTGCTGCAAGACCCTTTGAAACACATTTCAATGCACTTGACGAAGACCTCAAGCTCAGAATTTCTCTTGAACTCTACCTCAAGCGTCTTATCGTAGGCGGTATGGAAAGAGTTTACGAAATCGGCAGAGATTTCCGTAACGAAGGACTTGACACAAGACACAACCCTGAGTTCACACTTATGGAGCTCTATCAGGCATACACCGACTACCACGGTATGATGGATTTGACAGAAAATCTTTACCGCCACGTTGCTCAGGAGGTTCTCGGCACAACCACAATCGTTTACAACGGTATTGAGATGGATTTGGGCAAGCCCTTTGAGCGCATCACAATGGCTGACGCTGTTAAAAAATACGCAGGTGTTGATTGGAATGAGGTTAAAACTCTTGAAGATGCAAGAGCTTTGGCTGACAAGCACCACGTTGAATATGAAGACAGACACGGCAAGGGCGACATTCTTGCACTTTTCTTTGAAGAATTTGCAGAGGAGCACCTTATTCAGCCCACTTTCGTAATGGATCATCCCATCGAAATTTCACCCCTCACAAAGAAAAAGCCGGAAGATCCCGATTTTGTTGAGCGCTTTGAGTTCTTTATGAACGGCTGGGAAATGGCAAACGCTTATTCAGAGCTTAATGACCCCATCGACCAGAGAGAGCGTTTCAAGGCTCAGGAAGCACTTCTTGCTCAGGGTGATGAAGAGGCAAACACAACTGACGAAGACTTCCTTCGCGCGCTTGAATACGGTATGCCCCCAACGGGCGGTATCGGCTTCGGCATTGACAGAATGGTAATGCTCCTTACCAATTCGGCTGCAATCAGAGATGTTCTTCTTTTCCCCACAATGAAATCCATTGACTAATTAAGCCTTTTTGCAAAAAATGACGGAGAGATATTTCTCCGTCATTTGTTTATGTAAAAACATAGATCTAATTATCAT